>JAEUOX010000509.1 GCA_016790475.1 Rhodoferax sp.
GCCGGGTTGTCGTCCTCGGCCATCACCGCGGTGGCGGCCAGCGCGGCCACGCAGGGCTGGCAGACCGCCATCATGTGCGCGCCCGGGCCGATCGCCTCCAGGAAACGCACCATGTAGCTGATGTAGTCGTCCAGCCCGAACGGACCGTCGCGCAACCGGACGTCGCGCGCGTTGTGCCAGTCGGTGATGTAGACGTCATGGTCCTGCAGCAGCGTGCGGGCGGTCTCGCGCAGCAGTGTCGCGAAGTGGCCGGACAGCGGCGCGACCAGCAGCACGCGCGGCTGGTCCGCGATGCCGGCGGCCGGATCCTTGGCGAAGTGCAGCAGCGTCCCGAAGGGCAGGGCCAGCACGTTGCGCTCGGTGACGCCCACCGGCGTGTCGCCGATCGTCACGCTGTGGATGCCGTAGTCCGGGCGGGTGTGCGTGAGCCGCAGCCGCGAGAAAACGTCCAGCGCGGAGGCCAGCCGGCGCAGCGGGCTGCCCTCGGTCCGGCCGAGCCAGAAGGCGCTGGCACCGGCCTGGGCGAACAGGCGCCAAGGCGCCATCAGGTCGGACTGGGTCTGGTAGGCCTGGTAGAGCATCGGTTTCCTGACATGGTGAACGGAGGGGGCACCCGGTTGCCGGTGTTGCAGGCAAGTTGCGCGCCAGCCGACTGGCACAACCCTTGCAATGGCGGGGGTATCGCCACTTCGACCCGCAGGAGCTCCCCATGGCCAAGGCCGTCCTGACCATCAGCAGCAAGAACTACGGTGCCTGGGCCCTGCGCGGCTGGCTGATGGCGCGCCTGTCCGGGCTGGAGTTCACCGAGAAGGTCATCCCGCCGGACGACCCGGCGATGAAGGCCGAGATGCTGCTGCTGTCGGCGTCCATGCTGGTACCCTCGCTGCAGCACAATGGCGTGAAGGTCTGGGACACGCTGGCAATCGGCGAGTACCTCAACGAGATCAAGCCCAAGGCCCAGTTGCTCCCGGCCGACATCCGGTCGCGGGCGCACTGCCGGGCGATCTGCGGCGAGATGCACTCCGGCTTCAGCGCGCTGCGCGGCGCGCTGCCGATGAACATCAAGGCGCATTTCCCGGGTTTCAAGATCTGGTCGCGCGCGCAGGCCGACATCGACCGGGTGCTGACCATCTGGAAGGACTGCCTCGCCACCTACGGCGGGCCCTACCTGTTTGGCCGGCAGCCGACGATCGCCGACGCAATGTACGCGCCGGTGGTGACCCGCTTCCTGACCTACGACGTGGCGATCGGCAAGGAGGCCGCCGCCTACTGCAAGCGCATCATGGACCTGCCGGCAATGCAGGAGTGGGTCGCC
>JAEUOX010000287.1 GCA_016790475.1 Rhodoferax sp.
CAGAAATCGGCAGCGCTCCAGGCACCCAGCCCGGTCTGCACGTCCGGCGTCAGGTTGCCGGCATGGACGGTGCCGAAGGGAGTGTCGATCGCGCGGCCCCCGGCATAGGGCGCGCCGCCGCGCCGGGTATGACAGCCCGCACAGTTGCCGGCCCGGGCCAGGTAGGCGCCACGCTCGATCTGCTGCGCGCTCACAGGCGCGGGAGGGACCGCTGCCTCGGTGGCGACCGTGTCGTGCACGCCGAGCCACCAGACCAGAGCGGCTGCCAGCAGCAGCAGGCTGCCCAGGCCAGCCAGCAGGTGCCTGATCCTCATGGCGCGCGTCCCCCGAGCTCCGGCGCACTGCCACAGGCCACGGTCATCGGGCCGGCGGCGCGCGTCGGCACCTGACGCACCGCCCGCGGATCGGCAGGCAGCGGCTGCGCGGCCAGCCAGGCGGTGACCGCCGCGAGATCGTCGTCTGGCAGGCGGCGCAGCAGGTCGGCCATGCAATCGGGCGCCTGCGCGCGGCGTTCCCCGGTCTTCCAGGCGCCCAGCTGGCTGTTGAGGTAGTCGCGCGGCAGGCCCAGCAGGCCCGGCACGTTCGGCCAGGCGCCGGTCAGCGCCGCGCCATGGCAGGACATGCAGGCCGGCACGCCACGCGCCGGGTCCCCGTCGCGTACCAGCGTGGCACCGCGCTGCAGCACCGCGGGGGGCACCTGGGGCGGCTGCGGCGGTGGATACGGCAGCTCCAGGCCGGCAAAGTGGCGTGCGATCTCCTGCAGGTAGGCGTCACTCAGCGGATCGACCATCGCGGCCATCAGGCCGTAGTGGCGCCGCCCATCGCGAAAGTTGCGCAACTGATTGAACAGGTAACCCTCCGGCTTGCCGGCGATGCGCGGGTAGTAGCCGTCTGCCGCGGCGCGGCCCTGCGGGCCATGGCACACGGTGCAGGGCAGCGTGCGCTGGGCCATGCTGTCCTCGAACGGCCGGGCCGCCCGGGCACCGGGCGCCAGCAGCGCGCAGGCCAGGCCGAGTGCGCCCGCAAGGAAACGGTACCGTGCGCCGGTCACGCGCACGGCACCGGCGTACACCGCGGGGTGCGGGCAGGCTGCCTGCATGCTGCGTGAACCATCCGGATCTCCTGGGGCCGGCACCGTGCCGGTGCATGGATTATCGGCCGGGCCGCGCTCAGGCCGGCACGGGCCGGACCGCCACCGGGGCCTCCCGGATGGGCAGATGCACCAGCGCTGCGCCGACCGCCAGCAGGATGTCGATGATCCACACCGTGTCGTAGGAGCCGGTGGCCTGGAACACCTGCCCGCCCAGCCAGGCCCCAAGGAAGCCGCCCACCTGGTGCGACAGCATCACGATGCCGAACAGCAGCGCC
>JAEUOX010000069.1 GCA_016790475.1 Rhodoferax sp.
CCTAGCAACCCGCGCCGGCCCCCGGCCTGGCGCCTCTCCAGGAACCACCTCGATGAAGAAACTCCTCACCGCCGTCGCGATCAGCGCCGTGGCGCTCGGCGCCTTTGCCCAGACCAAGGAACTCAAGGTTGCGATCGACCCGACCTACGAGCCCTTCACCTTCAAGACGCCGGACGGCAAGCCCACCGGCTTCGACGTGGACATCGCGAACGCGGTGTGCGAGCACATCAAGCGCAAATGCGTGTTCGTCGAGCAGGTCTGGGACAGCATGATCCCCGGCCTGCAGGCCAAGAAGTACGACACGATCATCAGCTCGATGTCGATTACCGAGGACCGGCTGAAGGTGGTGGACTTCACCGACAAGTACTACAACACGCCGAGCAAGATCGTCGTCAAGAACGACATCAAGTTCACCGACGTGAACTCGCTCAAGGGCAAGAAAATCGGCGTGCTCAAGGGCAGCACGCAGGAAAAATACGCCAACGGCGAGTTGAAGAAGGTCGGCGTGATCGTGACGCCCTACGAGGCGCAGGACCAGGTCTACCTGGACATCAAGTCCGGCCGTCTGGACGGCACCGTGGCCGACGTGCTGGAAGTCACCGGCGGTTTCCTGAGCAAGCCGGAAGGCAAGGACTACGGCACCGTGGGCCCCGAGCTGTACATCCCGAAGTACTTCGGCACCGGCGCCGGCTTCGCGCTGCGCAAGGGCGAAACCGCGCTGAAGGCCGAGCTCAACGGCGCGATCAAGGCGATCCGGGCCAACGGCACCTACAAGAAGATCAACGACAAGTACTTCAAGATCGACGTCTACGGCAAGTGAGGCGGGGCTGACTTGTTGGTCGTTGCGTCGCCCAAGGCGTGTGGGGGCCCGGTGCGGCGCTTCGGTGGGGCGGTCTGCGGAGGGTCGAGCGCGATGCGCGATTGCGGCGGCGATTCGCAACAACAGTCGGTGTGCCGAGCGCTTCGCAAAGCTGCTCGGTCGGCGTGCCGAAGGTCAGGACTCCCTCTCGCCACTCCAGAGCGTCGCGGCAGGCGCAGCCCGGTGGGGGCGATTTGGCGGCGCGCCGAGGAGCGCAGCGGCCGGGGCGGTGCGCGCAGCGCACTTCGTAAACTGACTCATCGCCACTGTTTGAGCGGAGCGCCCGCAGGGCGCGCAGCGAGTTTGGCGATGCGCCCCGGCCGCGAGCACCACAGGTTGTCGGCGCGTTCAGCGCCCGACCAAGCCGCCCATGAGCCCCCGCCGGGCTGCGCCTGCCGCGACGCGCGCCAACGCCAAGGAAGTCCGGGCAACGCCTGCCACAACAAGGGCCAACGCCGAGGTAGCCCCCGGTGACCGCCTATTACTACTCGATCCTGTACGGCGCCCTGCTGACCATCGCCGTCTCGCTCGCCTCGCTGGCGGTGTCGATCGTGCTCGGGCTGCTGGGCGCGGCGGCCAAGCTGTCCGGGCGGGCGCCGCTGGTCGGGCTGGCGACGGTGTACACGACGATCATCCGGGGCATTCCGGAGCTGGTGCTGATGCTGCTGGTGTTCTATGGCGGCAGCATCGGCATCAACACGCTGATGGAGATGGCCGGCTCCACCGCCACGCTGGAGATCAACCCGTTTACGGCC
>JAEUOX010000082.1 GCA_016790475.1 Rhodoferax sp.
TCCGAGCGCATCGCGTTCCAGGGCCTGCCGGCCCGCATCTGCTGGATCGGTCTGGGCGAGCGCCACCGCGCCGGCCTGGCCTTCAACGCGATGGTGCGCAGCGGCGAGCTGAAGGCGCCGATCGTCATCGGGCGGGATCACCTGGACAGCGGCTCGGTGGCCTCGCCGAACCGGGAGACCGAATCCATGCGCGACGGCTCGGATGCGGTGTCGGACTGGCCGCTGCTCAACGCGCTGCTGAACACCGCGGGCGGCGCCACCTGGGTGTCGCTGCACCATGGCGGCGGCGTCGGCATGGGGTACTCGCAGCACTCCGGTGTCGTGATCGTCTGTGACGGCACCGAGGCGGCGGACCGGCGCATCGAGCGCGTGTTGTGGAACGACCCGGCCACCGGCGTGATGCGCCATGCCGATGCCGGCTACGACATCGCGCAGCAGAGCGCGCGCGAGCATGGCCTGAACCTGCCGATGCTGGGGCGCTGACATGCAGCTGCAACCCGGATTCCTGTCGCTTGAGCAACTGCATGCGGTGCACGCAGGCGGTGTCACGCTGGAGCTTCCCGCATCGGCGCGCGCGGTGATCCGCGCCAGCCAGCAGGTGGTGCAGCAGGCGGCCGACGGCGATGCGCCAGTCTATGGCGTGAACACCGGCTTCGGCAAGCTGGCCAACCAGCGCATCAGCAAGACGCAGCTCGACATGCTGCAGTGCAACCTGATCCGATCCCACAGTGTGGGCGTCGGCGAACCGCTGGCGCCGGATGTCGTGCGGCTGATGTTGGCGCTGAAGGCCGCCAGCCTCGCGCGGGGCCATTCCGGCGTGCGCGAGGTGGTCATCGACACGCTGCTGGCGGTGTTCAATGCCGGTCTGGTGCCCTACGTGCCCTCGCGTGGCTCGGTGGGCGCGTCCGGCGACCTGGCACCGCTGGCCCACATGACGCTGGCGCTGATGGGCGAGGGCAGCATGCTGGAGCACGGTCAGGCGGTGCCGGCCGGCCCGGCGCTGGCGCAGGCCGGCATCGCGCCGCTGGTGCTCGGCCCCAAGGAGGGCCTGGCGCTGATCAATGGCACGCAGACCTCCACCGCGCTCGCCCTGCATGCGCTGCTGGCGTTCGAGCCGGTGCTGGAGGCCGCGCTGGTGATCGGCGCGCTGACGGTGGACGCCGCCCGTGGCAGCGACGGGCCCTTCGATCCGCGCATCCATGCGCTGCGCGGGCAGCCGGGGCAGATCGACGTGGCCCAGTACTACCGGGCCCTGCTGCACGGCAGCGCGATCCGCCACTCGCACCTGGATGGCGACGACCGGGTCCAGGATCCGTACAGCCTGCGCTGCCAGCCGCAGGTCGTCGGTGCCTGCCTGGACCAGCTGCGTCATGCGGTCAAGGTGCTGGTCCGCGAGGCCAATGCGGTGACCGACAACCCGCTGGTGTTCTCCGACGACGGCATGATGGTCTCCGGCGGCAACTTCCATGCCGAGCCGGTGGCGCTGGCGGCCGACGGCATGGCGCTGGCGATCGCCGAGGTCGGTGCGATTGCCGAGCGGCGCATCGCGATGCTGATCGACACCGGCGTGTCACGCCTGCCGCCGTTCCTGACGGCCGACGCCGGCCTGCACAGCGGCTTCATGATCGCCCATGTGACCGCCGCGGCGCTGGCCTCCGAGAACAAGTCGCTGGCACATCCGGCCAGCGTCGACAGCCTGCCGACCAGCGCGAACCAGGAAGACCATGTCTCGATGGCCACGTTTGCGGCGCGGCGGCTGCAGGCGATGATCGACAACACCGCGCACATCCTGGGCATCGAGTGGCTGGCGGCGGCCCAGGGCATCGAGTTCCTGCGTCCGCTGATCAGTTCGCCGGCCCTGGAGGAGGCGCATACGCTGCTGCGCGAGCATGTCGCGTCGATGGCGCAGGACCGCTACCTGGCGCCCGACATTGCCCAGGCCACACGGCTGGTGCGGGAGGGCGCACTGTCGGGCATCTTCCGTGCATTGCCGGATCTGCCCCGTCTCTGGGTCGCCGGCTGACGGCGTCGGCCACCCTAGCCACAGTATGGGTATAGGGGGCCGGTGATAAGATTTCCGCAGAACCGGAGCCGCACGCGGCCCCGCCCTGGCGGACTCCGGACAGACCTCGGGGAGCCGCCATGACACGATTCGCCTGGCCTGTGCCGTCACCGGCCCTGCCCACCGCCACCTGAGCACCGGGGAGCGCGTTGCCTGCATGTCCCCCGCCGCACACCGCGCCCCTCCGCCTGCCCTCGACCTCGGGCAAAAGCCGATCCGCGTCCAGCTCGCGCTGCTGGTGCTGGGCATCGTGCTGCCGGCCTTCGCGCTGGCGGTCGCCTACCTGATGCACCAGCGGGATGTCGCCCGCGAACTCGCCAGCGAGAAGGTGGCGCTGCTGGCTGCCAGCACCGCCCAGCGCCTGGCGGCCCGGCTGCGCGAGCATGAGCTGATGATGGGCTACATCGCCGCGCAGCCCTTCGTCCGGGCGATGGATCCGGCACGCTGTGAGCAATCGGTGCAGGAGCTGGTCGGCCTGACGCCGGAGTATCTGGGCGTCGGCACCCGGGACCTGCGCGGCAATTCGGTGTGCAGCTACCGGCGCAATGTGCCCGGTGCGCAGCAGATGATGGGCTATGCCTGGTTCACGCGCAGCCTGAAGAGCAGCGGCTTCCTGGCCAGCGACGCCTTCATGGTGCCGCTGGCCCGTCGATGGGCGACGATGCTGACCTTGCCGGTCCGCGACCAGGACGACCGCCAGGTGGGTGTGGTGGTGCTGCCGATCGATCTGCTGCGTCTCGGTCCCTCGGTGCTGGCTGGCGGCGCGCCCGGCGCGGTGGTCACGGTGTTTGATTCCGAGTTCCGGATCCTGATGCGTTCGGTCGACGCGGAACGCTGGGTCGGCCAGGAGACGCCAGTGGCGATCCGCGCGGAGCTGGGGGCCCAGGCACAGGGTTTTGTGCGCGCCAAGGGGGCGGACGGCGTGGACCGCCTGTTCGCCTTCCGCCAGATCGAGGGGACACCCTGGCGCGTCACCGCCGGGGTGCCGATCGAAGACGTCTACGGCGCTGCAGACCGCGCGCTGCGCAATGCCGTGCTGGCCTGCACCGTGCTGCTGCTGGCGGCACTGGCCGTGGCCTGGCGGCTGGGCCGTGCGATGGGGCGCCCGCTGGATGCGCTGGTGTCCACGGCGGCGCGTGTCGCGGGCGGCGACGTGATGGCGCGCGTGCCGGTGCTGCCCGGCGCGCCGGAGTTTGCATCGGTCGCCGAGGGCTTCAACCAGATGCTCGATGCGCGCAATGCGGCGGAAGTGGCGCTGCGCCTCAGCCAGGAGAAGCTGGCGATCACGCTGGACTCGATCAGCGATGCCGTCATTGCGACGGACCCTGCCGGTGTCGTCACGCGGATGAACATCGCGGCGCAGCGCCTGACCGGCTGGGAGGTTGCCGACGCGCGCGGACGTCCGCTGCGCGAAGTCTTCCAGGCGGTCGATGCCGCCACCCGGGAGCCGGTGCCCGACCCGGTGCAGCGTGTCATCGAGCGGGGTGACGGTGGCTCGTCATCGAACGGCCACCTGCTGATCGCGCGCGATGGCCGGAGCTGCCAGATCGCGAGCAAGGCGGCGCCGATCCTGGACCACCAGCGCAATTTCCGCGGGGTCGTGCTGGTCTTCAGCGACATCAGCCGGCAGCATGCGACCCAGGTGGCCCTCAACGAGGCCTACCATTTCTCGCGGCAGATCCTGGCAGGCCTGCCGGTCGGGCTCAATGTGCGCGACCTGCAGCGGCGCTACCGGGAGTGGAACCCGGTCATGGCCCGGATGTTCGGCGCCACTGCCGAGCAGGTGCTGGGCAAGACGATCGAGGAGGCCTTCCCGGATCAGCCTTCGGACGCCCGCGCCGCCATCCTCGACGCCACGGACCGCGCCGAGCGCGGCGAACTGGTGTTGCGGCCGGACACGCCGGTGCCGGGGCCGGCGGGCCTGCTGTGGGTGTCCGCCACCCACAGCCCGCTGCGCAATGCCGCCGGCGAGGTGGTGGGCACGCTGACGGTGGTGCGCGACATCACCGCGCGCAAGCAGGCCGAGCAGGCGCTGCGCGCCAGCGAGGAGAACCTGGAGATCACGCTGCAGTCCATCGGCGACGCGGTGATCGCGACCGATGCCTCCGGCGCGGTTACGCGGATGAACCCGGTGGCCGAGCGCATGACCGGTTGGAGCCTGCCGCAGGCGCGGGGCCTGCCGCTGGCCCGGGTGTTCTGCATCCTGCACAGCGAGACCCGCGAGGTGCTGCCCGATCCGGTGCAGCGTGTGCTGCAGGCCGGTGACGTGGTCGGCCTGTCGCAGAACACGACGTTGCAGGCCCGCGACGGCAGCGAGCACCAGATTGCCGACAGCGCCGCGCCGATCCGCGACAGCCAGAGCCGCATCGTCGGTGTCGTGCTGGTGTTCAGCGACGTGTCGGAGCAGTACCGGCTGCAGCGTGTGCTGCTCGAGAGCGAACGGCGCTACCGCACGCTGGTCGAGTCCTCGCCGGTCGGCGTCGTCGTGCACCAGGACGGCCTGATCAGCTACGTGAACCCGATGGCGCAACGCATCCTCGGCGAGGAACAGGCCGACAGCCTGCTCGGGCGGCCGTTCATCGACTTCGTGCATCCGGACGACCAGCCGATGGTGCGCGAGCGGGCCCGGCTGCTGATGGAGGAGGGCGTCGTGCCGCCGATGGTCGAGCTGCGGTATGTCCGGCGCGACGGCAGCATCATCGATGTGCAGGCCCAGGGCATTCCGGTGGAGGTGAAGGGGCGCCGGGTGGTGCATGTCAGCGTGATGGACATCTCCGGGCGCAAGCGTGTCGAGCGCAGCCTGCGCGAGAACGAGGAGCGCTTCCGTGCGCTGACCGAGCTGTCCTCCGACTGGTACTGGGAGCAGGATGCGCAGTTCCGCTTCGTGCGCATCGACGGCAACCTGCAGGAGATCCTCGGGCGACCGAATGCCGCGCTGGTCGGCAAGGCGCGCTGGGAGGTACGGGGCTTCAACCTGACCGAGGCGCAATGGGAGGCCCACCGGGCCGTGCTGGAGGCCCATCTCCCGTTTCGCGACTTCCAGATGCAGAGCATCGACAGCCGCGGCCGGACCCTCTGGGTGTCCATCAGCGGGGCCCCGATCTTCGACGCCAAGGGCCGCTTTCGCGGGTACCGCGGCGTGGGCCGGGACGTCACGGCCGAGCGCACGGCCGCGGACCAGATCCACGCGCTGGCCTTCTATGACGCACTCACCGAGCTGCCCAACCGCCGGCTGCTGATCGAGCGCCTGAAGCAGGCGCTGGCCAGCTATTCCCGCACGCGGCGGCAGGCGGCGCTGCTGTTCATCGACCTGGACAACTTCAAGACGCTCAACGACACGCTGGGGCACGAGACCGGCGACACGCTGCTGCGCCAGGTGGCGCGCCGGATCGTGGGCTGCGTGCGGGAGTCCGACACCGTGGCACGGCTGGGCGGCGACGAGTTCGTCGTGATGCTGGAGGACCTCAGCGAGGAGGTCGAGGAGGCCACGCAGCAGGCGGAGTTCGTCGGCAACAAGATCCTGACCGCCTTCGAGGCGGCCTTCGAGCTCGGCACGCGTTCCTACCGCAGCACGCCGAGCATCGGCATCACGCTGTTTGGCAAGGGCGGCAAGAGCGTCGACGACCTGCTCAAGCACGCCGACCTGGCGATGTACCAGGCCAAGGGCGCTGGCCGCAACACGATGCGCCTGTTCGACGAGGGCATGCAGGCCGCGGTGGACGGCCGCGCGGCGATGGAGTCCGAATTGCGCGAGGCCCTGCTGCGCGGGCAGATGCGGCTGGTCTACCAGCCGGTGGTCCAGCTGGACGGCCGGGTCATCGGTGCCGAGGCGCTGATCCGGTGGCAGCATCCGCAGCGGGGGCTGGTGCTGCCGGGCGAGTTCATCGCCATCGCCGAGTCGACGCGGCTGATCATCCCGCTCGGGCAGTGGGTGCTGCATGCGGCCTGCCGGCAGTTGGCCCTGTGGCAGGCCCAGCCGCACATGGCCCAGCTGACGCTGGCGGTGAATGTCAGCGCCAACCAGTTCAAGGAGCCGGAGTTCGTCGACGGCGTGCTGCTGGCGCTGCAGCAGAGCGGTGCCGATGCGCGCCTGCTGAAGCTCGAGCTCACCGAGAGCCTGCTGGCGGACAACGTCGAGGACATCATCGCCAAGATGGGCCGGCTGCGCGAGGTCGGCATCGACTTCTCGCTGGACGATTTCGGCACCGGCTACTCGTCGCTGAGCTACCTCAAGCGCCTGCCGCTGGCGCAGCTGAAGATCGACAAGTCCTTCGTGCGCGACGTGCTGGTCGACCCGAATGACGCGGCCATCGCGCGCACCATCGTGGCCCTGGGCGGCAGCCTCGGGCTGGCGGTCATCGCGGAAGGGGTGGAGACCACCGGGCAGCAGCAGTTCCTGCAGGGCATTGGCTGCCATGCGTTCCAGGGCTACCTGTTTGGTCGGCCGATGCCGGTGGCGGAGCTGGATGCCTTCGTGCGGGCGCATGACGCCACGGCACGGGCGCGCGAGCTGCGCTGAAAGCGCGGGGGCTCAGCGGGACGGTCCGAGCGGCGGCGCCACCGGCGGCCGGCTTGCGGGCGTGCGTTGGGGGGCGCCCTGGGTCGGTCGTCCCGCCTGGGTCTGGCGCCGCAGCGCCTCCCGGCGCTCGATCTCCCGCACCATGCCTTCGAACTGCTCCTGCAGCTGCAGCCGCACGAGCGTCTCTCCGATCAGCGGCGGGAGCTCCAGGTCCAGCCCGATGCTGCCGGTCCAGCGCAGCAGCACCTGCGGCGGCTGCGTGGCCAGCACCTCGGTGTCGTAGCGCCCCTGCAGGTGCCGCAGCGTCCCGCCGATCCGGCGCACCTCGATGCGGTTGGGCCGCTCGGTGGACTCGGTCACGACCTCGATCGGTACCGTCAGCATCAGGAAGCGGGCTTCACCCGACTGTTCCACCGTGGTGGTGGCGCCATCGCGGGACAGGATGCGGCTGCGCCGCAGCCCGGGGACAAACTCCGGCAGCCGTTCGTAGTCGGTCAGGGTGCCCCAGACGACCGGCAGCGGTGCCTGCAGCGTGGCGCGGGCCTGCACCTCGAACAGGTCGCCGACGCGCCGGGCGCTGACTTCCAGTACGGCCGGCGTGGTGGCGCTGGCCGCCCCGGCCAGCCACAGGGCGGCGCACAGCGACCAGAGTGTCCAGGGACGGGCCATCGTGGGCGCAGTGTAATGGCCCTGTTTGCCGGCTGCCTGCGCCGCGCGCGGGCTTCTGGGATACTGAAGTCCATCAGCGGCTTTTTGCTTGTCACCATGAAACATGTCCTGCGGCGCCTGCATGCGCCCTTGTGCTCCGGGTGGGCGGCGGCGCTGCTGCTGGCTGTGGCTGCGCTGGGGACCGGCGCTGCTGCGGCGCAGCCCGCACCGGCCGCCGCCCCGCCGGGCACGCGCTGCCCGGCCCTGCTGCAGCACCGGTTCAACCGGCTGCAGGACGAAGCCCCCCAGGATCTGTGCCAGTACGCCGGCCGGGTGCTGCTGGTCGTCAACACCGCCAGCTTCTGCGGCTTCACGCCGCAATATGAAGGGCTGGAGCGCCTGCACGCGCGGCTGGCGCCCCGGGGCCTGGTGGTGCTGGGCTTCCCGTCCAACGACTTCGGACAGCAGGAGCCCGGCAACAACCGCCAGATCGCGGATTTCTGCTTCAACACCTACGCGGTGAAGTTTCCGATGTTCTCCAAGACCACGGTCGTCGGGCGGGACGCGCACCCCCTGTATGTTGCGCTGGCCCGGGCCAGCGGTTCGCCGCCGGCCTGGAACTTCCACAAGTACCTGGTGGACCGCAAGGGGCGGGTGCTGGCGAGCTTCCCGAGCGGCGTGAATCCGGAGGCGCCGGAGCTGGTGGCCCGCATCGAGCGGGCGCTCGCGGAGCGCTGAGCGCGATGCCCGGCCCCGGCGGCGCGCAGGCGCCGCATCCCACGCCCTCGCGCGAGGACATCGCGGTGCTGGAGCCGTTCGAGCAGCTGCCGCTGTCCTGCATCGAGCTCGTGCGGGATGCCGCCCATGCGCAGCGGGTGATCGATGCGCTGGCGCAAGCGCCGGTGCTGGGCTTCGACACCGAGTCCCGGCCGACCTTCGTGCGGGACGAAGCTTCCAGCGGGCCGCATGTCGTGCAGCTGGCGACCCGCCGCAATGCCTATGTGTTTCAGCTGGAGGACGCCCGCTGCGTCGCGCTGCTGGCCGAGTTGCTGGCGGCGGATGTGGTGCGCAAGGTCGGGTTTGGCCTGGGCGACGACCTGCGGCGCATCCTGCGCAAGCTCGGCGTGCAGCCGCGCGGTGTGCTGGACCTGAACGATCTGTTCTGGCAGCGAGGGTACCGGCGGGACATCGGCGTGCGGGCCGCGGTGGCGGTGATGTTCCAGCGGCGGTTTGCGAAGTCGCGCAAGGCCACGACGTCCAACTGGGCCCGGGCGGACCTGACACCGGCGCAGCTGCTGTACGCGGCCAACGATGCCTATGCGGCGCTGCGCGTCTTCGAGGCGCTGCACGCGCGCGACGCCGGAGCGCCCGGCTAGAGCGAGGTCCGCAGCGTCCAGATCTCCGGGAACAGCACGACGTCGAGCATCTTGCGCAGGTAGCTCACGCCGCCGGTGCCGCCGGTGCCGCGCTTGAACCCGATGACCCGCTCCACGGTGGTCACATGGCGGAACCGCCACAGCCGGAACGCATCTTCCAGGTCGGTCAGCTCCTCGCCGAGCTGGTAGAGCTCCCAGTGGGTGCGCGGCGCGCGGTAGACCTCCAGCCAGGCCTGCTCCACCAGCGGGTCGGCCGGGTAGGGCTGGGTCCAGTCGCGCTGCAGATGGCTGGCCGGCACCGCGATGCCGCGGCGTGCCAGCAGGCGCAGCGATTCGTCGTACAGCGAGGGCGCCTCGTAGGCCTTGCGCACCATGGCCAGCAGATCCGGCCGGTGCTGGTGCGGCTTGAGCATGGCCGCATTCTTGTTGCCCAGCGTGAACTCGATGCAGCGGTACTGCGCACTCTGGAAGCCGCTGGAGCTTGCCAGGTAGGGGCGGATCGCGCTGTATTCCGGCGGCGTCATCGTGGCCAGCACGTCCCAGGCATGGACCAGCTGCTCCATGATCCGGCTGACCCGGGCCAGCATCTTGAAGGCGTCGCCCAGCTGGTCCTGCGCGATGCAGTCCACCGCGGCGTACAGCTCATGCAGCATCAGCTTCATCCAGAGCTCGCTGGTCTGGTGCTGGATGATGAACAGCATCTCGTTGTGGTCCGGCGACAGCGGCTTCTGCGCCTGCAGGACCTGGTCCAGGCACAGGTAGTCGCCATAACTCATGGAGGCACTGAAATCCAGCTTGGCTTTCTCTTCGGTGACGATGTTCTCGGGGTGGGTCATGGGCGCTCCTTGCACCAGGGTCGAAGTCCCGGGCCGCGGAGGGCGGCCGGTGGGCGGGAAGGTTCAGCCCGGGGCGCGCAACACGGCGCGCACCGGGCTCGCATCGGCATGCATCAGCTTCAGGGGCAGTGCGATCAGCTCGTAGTCCCCGGCCGGCACGTCGTCGAGGACCAGGTTCTCCAGCACCCGCATGTCATGCGCCAGCAGCTGGTGGTGGGCCGGCAGCGCGGCGCTCGTGGCCGGGTCCACGCTGGGCGTGTCGATGCCAACCAGTCGCACCCCCCGGCCCGCCAGCAGTGCCAGCGTATCGGGCGCGTAGGCGCTGAAGGCGTCCCAGGACTGCGTGGCCTGCGCGCGGGTGCGCACCAGCACACGCGGCGGCAGACCGTCCAGCGCATGGGCGATGTCCTGCGGCTGCACCAGCGGGCCGCAGCCGATGCAATGGATGACGCGGCACGGGCCGAGGTAGGGCTCCAGCGCCAGCGCGCCGGCCGGCGCGCCGTCGCTGGCGTAGTGCAGCGGCGCATCCGCGTGCGCGCCGGTGTGTGGCGACAACGTGATCGCATGGACATTGACCGGGCACTGCGGGCCGATCGCGAAATGGAGCCGTTGCGCGTAGGCGGTGTCACCGGGAAACACCGGAGCGCGGGCATCGACAGGGGGGGAAATGTCCCAGAGCTTTGGCATGGCGCAGCGAAGGTACCACCGCCCTTGGACCTGTGGTGTCGGTTTTTAACAACGAATTGCAGCGCGGGCGGCCCCGCGTTTCTTGAGCCAAGTCAAGGCGCAAATGCTGCTCTGCCGCATAAGATCGCGTCATCTACCCGACTGTCGGCACCCCGTCCGCCGCCCCCTCCATGCCCCGCAAGAATCCTCCTGACAGCCGCTCCACCGACGGCCTGACCCGCCCCGCGCAGCGTCTGCTCGACAGCGTGCAGCGCCACCAGGAACAGGTGACGACCACCCACGGCAAGCGCGCCAAGCAGCAGGCCGAGACATTGGCGAAGGCCGGGCAATCGATCGCCCAGGCCGCGGCGGACGGCACCGCCTGGGCCCAGTGGCAGGCCTACGCGATCGATGCGGTGCAGCGCATGGCGCTGACGCTGGACGTGCTGCGCGAGCGCGCCGACAACGACCAGCGGCACGAGGCCGCCGGCACGCCGCCGGTGCTGAACTATGAACATGAGATGGTCGTGGACGGCTGCACGCTGTCGCGGCCGGTGAATTACCAGCTGCTGCGCATCCTGCCACCCCAGGGCGTGCAGGTGTTCGACTGGAAGCGCCCCTACATGATCATCGATCCGCGCGCCGGCCACGGCGCGGGCATCGGCGGCTTCAAGGTCGACAGCCAGGTCGGCGTGGCGCTGCGAGCCGGCCACCCGGTGTACTTCGTCGTGTTCCGCCAGCACCCGGAGCCCGGGCAGACGCTGGCCGACATCATGCGGGCCGAGGCGGACTTCCTGCGCGAGATCGCGCGGCGGCACCCGCGCGCGCCGAAGGCGGTCGTGGTCGGCAATTGCCAGGGCGGCTGGGCCACGCTGATCCTGGCCGCCTCCAACCCCGACCTGACCGGGCCGCTGGTCGTCAACGGCGCTCCGGTGTCGACCTGGTCCGGCCAGGTTGGCGAGAACCCGATGCGCTACAACGGCGGGCTGCTCGGCGGGGTGCTGCCGGCGATGCTGATGTCGGACCTGGGTCGCGGCGAGTTCGACGGCGCGCACCTGGTCTCGAATTTCGAGATGCTCAACCCGGGGCGCAACTACTTCGGCAAGTACTACGACCTGTTTGCCGACGTCGAGCACCGCAAGGAGGACTTCCTGGAGTTCGAGCGCTGGTGGGGCGGCTTCCATTTCACGAACGCGGCGGAAATCCGCTGGATCGTCGAGGAGCTGTTCATCGGCAACCGGCTGGCCCGCGGCGAGGCCATGCTGGAGCCGGGCCTGCCGGTGGACCTGAAGGCGATCCGCGCGCCGATCATCGTGTTCGCCAGCCGCGGCGACAACATCACGCCGCCGCAGCAGGCGCTCAACTGGATCGTCGATACCTTCGTCGACGAACATGAGATCCGCGTGCGTGGCCAGCGCATCCTGTACATGGTGCACGACAAGGTCGGACACCTGGGCATCTTCGTGTCCTCGTCGATCGCCCGCAAGGAGCATGCGGAGATGGCCTCGACGCTGAAGACGATCGAGGCGCTGGCGCCCGGCCTGTACGAGATGAAGATCGACGAGGCCCAGGGGGAGGAGGGGCAGGAGCATTTCCTGGTCAGCTTCCACGACCGCACGATGGCCGACATCCTGAGCGCCGTCGACAATGACCGGGCGCAGGAACGCGACTTCGCGGCCGTGGCCCGGCTCTCCGAACTGGGCGGCAACCTGTATGACCTGGGCGTGCGCCCGTTCGTGCAGGCGATGGTCACCCAGGAGTTCGCGGATGCGCTGCGCGAGGCGCACCCGTCCCGCGCGAGCCGCAAGGCCTTCGCCGACACCAATCCGATGGTCCGGATGGCCCAGCCGCTGGTCCAGTGGGCTCAGGCCCAGCGCCAGAAGGCCGACCCGTCGAACCCGTTCCTCGCGCTGGAGCGCACAGCGGCCGAGGGCGTGATCCAGGGGCTGGACCTGTTCCGTGACCTGCGGGACGCCGGCTACGAGGCGGCCTTCCTGTCGATCTATGGCTGGCCCTGGATGCACCGTGTCGGCGCGGACCATGCGCAGCAGCGCACCCGCCGGAATCCGGAGGAACTGCGCCACCTGCCCGAGGTGCAGAAGGTGCTGGCCCGGCTGGCCCATGGCGACATCGCCGCCGCGGTGATCCGCATGCTGGTGCTGCTGGCGGACGCGCGGGGCTCGGTGCGGCGCGACCGGCTGGAGCGCTCGACCCATGTGCTTCACCACCAGGAGCCGTTCAAGGCGATGGGTCCGGAGCGGCGTGCGACGCTGATCGGCGAACAGTCCATCATCGTGGAGTTCGAGGCCGAGCGTGGCCTGGAGGCGCTGCCGCAGTTGCTCAAGGACGCGGACAGCCGCCGGCGCGCGATGGAGCTGGTGCGCTTCGTCGTCGGGGCGCCGGAGGAGATGGAGCCGGACACGGTCACGATGCTGGCCCGGATGGCGCAGCTGCTGGGCCTGCCCGAGGAAGCGAAGGCTGTGGCGGCACCGCGCCGGGCAACGGCGCCGCGCGCCAGGGCGGCGGTTGCCAAGGCGGCGCGCACCCCGGCGGCCGGCGCCAAGACTGCAGGCGCCAAGGCGCCCGCCTCCCGCAAGCGCAGCACGTCGCCCCGGAACTGAGGAGGACCGCATGTTCATCGACCCGAACTCCCGCGATCCGCTGCCCAAGGTCTGGGACGAGGACACCCGCATCGGCGACATGCTCCGCGGCCGACGCGGGCTGGTGGTCGGCGTGGCGAATGCCGACAGCATCGCGATGGGCTGCGCCGCCAAGCTGCGCGGCTTCGGCGCCGAGATCGCGCTGACCTACCTGAACGACCGCGCCCGGCCCCACGTGGAGCCGCTGGCGCGCCAGCTGGATGCCAGCCTGCTGATGCCGCTGGACGTGACCCAGCCGGGGCAGATGCAGGCGGTCTTCGAGCGCATCCGCGACACCTGGGGCTCGCTGGACTTCGTGATCCATTCGATCGCGTTCGCGCCGCGCCAGGACCTGCATGGCCGCATCGTCGACTGCTCGCAGGCCGGCTTCCTGCAGGCGATGCAGGTGTCCTGCCACTCCTTCCTGGAGATGGCGCACCATGCCGAGCCGCTGATGCGTCCCGGGGGCGCGCTGATCACGATGAGCTACTACGGCGCGGACAAGGTCGTCAGCAACTACAACCTGATGGGGCCGGTCAAGGCCGCGCTGGAGTCCAGCGTGCGCTACATGGCCAAGGAACTCGGCGAGAAGGACATCCGCGTGTTCGCGGTCTCCCCCGGGCCGCTGCGCACGCGCGCGGCGTCCGGCATCGACCATTTCGACGAACTGGTCGACATGGCGGTGACGCGTTCGCCCGGCCGGCGCCTGGTGGACATTGCCGAGGTCGGCCGCGTGGTCGCGTTCCTGGTAGGGGGCGCGGCGTCCGGCATGACCGGCGATGTGATCTATGTCGACGCCGGACTGCACCATGTGGCCTGAACCCGGTCCGTGGCGACTGCGTACGGTCTTCTTTGCGAGGAAACCATGAACAACTCGACCGCCGGCATGCCCGGCACCGCCGCGCAGCTGCAGCGCATGGAGAACCAGCTGACGGACCTGAACGCCCGGATCGCCCGGCTGGCCCTGGCCCTGGGCGTACCGCTGGACACGGAGCATGACGTGCAGGCGGCGCTGACCAGCCTGCAGCCGCCGGTCATCGCCATCGAGCGGCGCATGACCGCGGATCGGCGCGGCGCCTCCCGCGGCGGCAGCGACCGGCGCCGGGGCGCGTCCCGGCTGGAGCTGCGCGGCCTGCTGGTGCTGCGCTACGGCACGGAGCTGCGGCTGGTCGAGCAGGTGGGTGTCGCGTCGACGCGCCGGGTCCTGCATGCGGTCGAGCAGCGGCTGGAGCATCAGGGCTTCGAGCCCGGCGCCGATGGCGTGCACCTCGACCGGCCTGCCGGCACGGCCTGAAGCCCCGCATTTCCTTCCACGGATCCGACCATGGCAACACCCTCCGACAACGGCTTCATCGAAAACCACACCTACGACGAGATCCGCATCGGGCAGAGCGCCCGGCTGGTGCGCGTGCTGACGCTGGCCGACATCCAGGCCTTCGCAGCCGTGTCTGGCGACATGAACCCCTCGCACCTGGACGACGCCTTTGCGCAGGCGGCCGGCCAGCACACCGTCGTGGCCCACGGCATGTGGTCCGGCTCGCTGGTCTCCGCGCTGCTGGGCAACCAGTTTCCGGGCGCCGGCACCGTCTACCTGGACCAGGCGCTGCACTTCCTGCTGCCGGTGCATGTCGGCGACACGCTGACCGTCACCGCAACCGTCAGTCGCAAGCAGGACGCCCAGAGCCGCGTGGAGTTCGACTGCCTGGTGATCAACCAGCGCGGCGAGCCGGTGCTGCGCGGCACCGCGACCGTGCAGGCGCCGACGCACAAGGTGCGCCTGCCGGCGCCCCATGCACCGCGGATCCAGCTGTTCGATCCGCAGGCGCGCTTCGACGACCTGCTGGCCCGGGGTGCCGGCCTGGAGGCGGTCCGCTGCGCGGTGGTGCACCCCTGCGACAAGGAGTCGCTCGCCGGCGCGATCGACGCCGCGCGCCATGGCCTGATCATCCCGGTGCTGGTCGGGCCGCAAGGGCGGATCCGGCAGGTGGCGCAGGAGGCCGGCATCGATCTGGCGGACGCACTGATCGTCGATGTGCCGCACAGCCACGCGGCCGCGGAGCGTGCCGCCGAGCTGGCGGCCGCAGGCGACGTCGAGATCCTGATGAAGGGCAGCCTGCACACCGACGAGATGATCCACGCGGTGCTGCGCCAGCCCCGGCTGCGCACCGGCCGCCGGATGTCGCATGTGTTCCGCTTCGACGTGCCGATGTACCACAAGCCGCTGCTGATCACCGACGCGGCGCTGAACATTCACCCGACGCTGCCGGAGAAGGTCGACATCCTGCAGAACGCGATCGATCTGGCCCGCATCCTCGGTGTCGAGCAGCCCAAGGTGGCAATCCTGTCGGCCGTCGAGACGGTCAATCCCGCGATCCCGTCCACGCTCGACGCCGCCGCGCTCTGCAAGATGGCCGATCGGGGGCAGATCGCCGGCGCCGTGCTGGACGGTCCGCTGGCCTTCGACAACGCGATCTCTCGC
Source organism: Rhodoferax sp. (assembly GCA_016790475.1). Classification (GTDB taxonomy): domain Bacteria; phylum Pseudomonadota; class Gammaproteobacteria; order Burkholderiales; family Burkholderiaceae_C; genus CAISIP01. Next base: position 15,226 of record JAEUOX010000082.1, read on the forward strand.
CATGCTGCGGCGATCAAGCACATCGTCTCGCCGGTGGCGGGCGACGCCGACATCCTGGCGGTGCCGGACCTGGAGAGCGGCAACATGCTGGCCAAGCAACTGGAGTACCTGGCGGGGGCCTCCGGCTCCGGGCTGGTGCTCGGTGCCGGCGTGCCGATCGCGCTGACCAGCCGGGCCGACGGCCCGATGAACCGGGCGGCCTCCGCGTTGCTGGCCAAGCTCACCGCGCACAGCCTGCGCCGCGACCGTGCGCGCCGCGCCGCGGCCGGCGCCGCCTGAGGAGACGCCCGCATGGCCATTCTTGCGGTGAATGCCGGCTCCTCGTCGCTGAAGTTCTCGGTGCATCCGCGCCAGGGGCGCACGGTGCTGCCGGCCGTGCTGTCCGGCAACATCCAGGGCCTGGAGCCCGGCGGCCAGCCGGCAATGGGCTGGCGCTTCCAGGGCGCCGACGGACAGCGCCGGGTCGAGACCGGTGCCGGGGACGACGTGTTTGCGCTGGCGCTCCGCGACCTGCAGCAGCTGCTGGGTATGCTGCAGGGACTGCCGGCGATCGAGGCGGTGGCGCACCGGGTGGTGCATGGGGGCGAGCGCTTCCGCGCCAGCGTCGTGGTGGACGAGGCCGTGCTCGAACAGCTCGCCGCATTGAACTCGCTGGCGCCGCTGCACCAGCCGCACAACCTGGCCGGCATCCGGGCGCTGCGCCGGGCCTTCGCCGGCCTGCCGCAGGTGGCCTGCTTCGACACCGCCTTCCATGCCGGCATGCCGGAGGTGGCCAGCGCGTTCGCGCTGCCCCGGGAGCTCACCGCCCAGGGCGTGCGGCGCTACGGCTTCCACGGGCTTTCGTACCAGTATGTGATGTCCCGGCTGCTGGCGCTGAGCGAACGCGCCCGCGGGCGGGTGCTGATGGCCCATCTGGGCAATGGCGCCAGCCTGTGCGCCGCGCTCGAGGGCCGAAGCCAGGCCACGACGATGGGCTTTTCGGCGCTCGACGGGCTGATGATGGGGACCCGCTGCGGCACGCTGGACGCGGGGGTGGTGCTGTACCTGCTGGAGCAGGGCTGGGACCATGACCGGCTGCAGAATCTCCTCTACAAGCGCAGCGGTCTGCTGGGCGTCTCCGGCGTGTCGGCGGACATGCGCCGGCTACGCGCCGAGCCGGGGGACGCGGCGCGGCGCGCGATTGCACAGTTCACTTACCGGGTGGTGCGCGAGGCGGGGGCGCTGAGCGCCTGCATCGGCGGCCTGGATGTGCTGGCCTTCAGCGGCGGCATCGGCGAGCACGATGCGACGTTGCGCGCGGACGTCGCCGAAGGGCTGGTCTACCTGGGCGTGGCGATCGACCCGGAGCGCAACCGCCAGGCGACAGGCGAAGCGTTGTCACCGATCCATGCGCCGCACAGCCGCGTCGAGGTATGGGTGATCCCGACCGACGAAGGCCAGGTGGCCGCCCGCGAAGCGGCGGCGCTGCTGCAGGAAGCCGGCGCCTGAGGCCGGCGGCCACGGCGTGCCGTGGCCCGCGCGATCAGACCGGCTTGCGGTGGCTGCCGTCGCACAGCGGCGCGCCGGCGCTGGCCTTGCAGCCGCAGAAATAGACCGTGGTGTTCTCGGTGGCGGTGTACTTGACCGGCGTGAACTCCCCGGCGGCCCGGTGGGACCCGTCGCAGAACGGCTGGTTCTTGCTCTGGCCGCAGGAGCACCACCAGTAGTCCTTGCCGGCCTCGACCGGGGTGGCAAACGGGGTGTTGCTGGCGCGAACGGGTGTGGGCACGGTCAATCTCCTTGAAGTTGATAGGGGTATGAGCGGCTTGGTGCGGCTTAGTTCCCTGAAATTCCATGGCGGGCACGGGCGCGCAGGCAGGCCGGGCTGCCGGCTTCGAGTTCGCGGCAGGGAGAGGGGCGCCATTCATGGATGGCGCAGGAGACGGCGGCGCCCAGGCGGCCGGTCAGCGCGGCGCAGCGCGCCGGCACATGGTCCGTGCCGCGCATGCGGGCCGTGGACACGGTGACCGGCACGGCCAGCCCGTCGGGCACGGTACCGCCTTCGGACAGCAACTCCTGCACGCTGAAGTCGACACGGAAGCTCGCGCAGCAGGCGCCGCACTGGCGGCAATCCGGTAGCGCCGGCATGCGCAGCGGGCTCGATCGCCCCGCGGCTCAGGCCTGGCGCCCGAGCAGCAGGTATTCCATCAGGGCCTTCTGCACGTGCATGCGGTTTTCGGCCTCGTCCCAGACGACCGACTGCGGGCCGTCGATGACATCCGCCTCGACCTCCTCGCCGCGGTGCGCCGGCAGGCAGTGCATGAACAGCGCCTGCGGCTTGGCCGCCGCCATCATCTCGGCATCGACGCACCAGTCGGCAAAGGCCTTGCGGCGGGCCTCGTTCTCGGCCTCGAAGCCCATGCTGGTCCAGACGTCGGTGGTGACCAGATCGGCGCCCTGGCAGGCCTGCAACGGGCTCTTGAACACCTGGTAGCTGTCGCTGGAGCGGATACCTGCCACCGACTGGTCGACCTCGTAGCCGTTCGGCGTGCTGACATGGACCTTGAAGCCGAGGATCTCGCTGGCCTGCAGCCAGGTGTTGGCCATGTTGTTGCCGTCCCCCACCCAGGCCACGGTCTTGCCCTGGATCGAGCCGCGGTGCTCGATGAAGGTGAAGATGTCGGCCAGGATCTGGCAGGGATGGAACTCGTTGGTCAGCCCGTTGATCACCGGAACGCGGGAATGCGCGGCAAAGCGCTCGATCTTCGTCTGCTCGAAGGTGCGGATCATCACCAGATCGACCATCCGGCTGATGACCTTGGCGCTGTCCTCGATCGGCTCGGCACGGCCCAGCTGGCTGTCGCCGGTGGTCAGGTGCACCACACTGCCGCCGAGCTGGTACATGCCGGCCTCGAAACTGACACGGGTGCGGGTGGAGGCCTTCTCGAAGATCATCGCCAGCGTGCGGTCCGCCAGCGGGTGGTGCTTTTCGTAGGCCTTGAACTTGCGCTTGATCAGCGCCGCCCGCTCGAACAGGTAGGCGTATTCGTCCGCCGTCAGGTCGTTGAACTGCAGGTAGTGTTTCATGGCGCGCCTGCCAGGTGTTGCCGGATCAGCGGGCACAGGATCGCGATGACCTCGTCGGCCTCGGCGACGGTCATGATCAGCGGCGGCAGCAGCCGCACCACCGACTCGGCGGTGACGCTGATCAGCAGCCCCTGCTCGGCGCATTGCCCGACCAGCACTCCGCAGGGCTTGGCCAAGGCGATGCCGATCATCAGGCCCTGGCCGCGCAGCTCCCGCACGGCACCGCTTGCAAGCTCGGCGGCCAGCGCGCGGCCCAGGCCGGCGCGCAGATGCTCGCCGACGCGGGTCGCATTGGCCAGCAGGCCCTCCTGCTCCATGATGCGGATCGTCTCGACCCCTGCACGCATCGCCAGCGGATTGCCGCCGAAGGTGGTGCCATGGTTGCCCGGCTGGAACAGCGCGGCGGCCTTCGGGCCGGCGACGACGGCGCCGATCGGCACGCCGGAGCCGAGGCCCTTGGCCAGCGGCATGACGTCCGGCTGGATGCCGGCCCACTGGTGCGCGAACCACTTGCCGGTGCGGCCCATGCCGCACTGCACCTCGTCGATCATCAGCAGCCAGTTGCGCTCATCACAGAGGGCGCGCACCTGGCGCAGGTAGTCCATGTGCATCGCGTTGATGCCGCCTTCGCCCTGGATCGCCTCGAAGAACACCGCCACCACGTTCGGGTTGCCCTCGGTGGCCTGGCGCAGCTGCCCGATGTCGTTCAGCGGAACGCGGATGAAGCCCTCGACCAGCGGGCCGAAGCCGGCCTGTACCTTCGGATTGCCGGTGGCACTCAGCGTGGCGATGCTGCGGCCGTGGAAGGCGTTCTCGTAGACGACGATCTCCGGACGCGCGATGCCCCGGTCATGGCCGAACTTGCGGGCCAGCTTCAGCGCGGCCTCGTTGGCTTCCAGGCCGGTGGAGCAGAAGAACACGTTGGTCATGCCCGACAGCTCGACCAGGCGGGCCGCCAGCCGCTCCTGGTCCGGCACATGGTAGTAGTTGGAGGTGTGGATCAGGCGCCCGACCTGGTCGCGCAGCGCCGCAACGAAGCCGGCGTGGTTGTGGCCCAGCGTGTTGACGGCGATGCCGGCCAGCGCATCCAGGTAGCACTTGCCGTTCACGTCCCAGACGCGGCAGCCCTGGCCGTGGGACAGCGCGATCGGCACGCGCCCGTAGGTGTTCATCACGTGGGGGGAAGCGGCTTCGACAGGCAGGGGCAGGGCAGCGTTCATGGTGATTCCAGTTCGGTGGGGGCCTTCGCAGGCCCTGTGGCGGATTCTATGGCCCGGGCCCGGGCCGATCCGTGATGCTTTGGCATCATCGCGATGCGTGTGCCGCAGCAGGGCCGGGCGTAAGCCTGGTGCGATTTTTGCCTGTTAGAGTGCGGGCAGGCGCGCGCGCGCCGGCTCCTCCCTTCCGATGCACCCCGACAACGCCGCCGAATTCGTGATCCTGGGCCTGACCCAGGATGGAAAGACCTTTCGCCCGACGGACTGGGCGGAGCGGCTGGCCGGTGTCATGAGCCAGTTCCGGCCGGGCGGCCCGCAGCGTGGCAGCCACTTGGGCTATTCGCCCTGGTGCGTGCCGGGCCTGCGCGATGGCGTCAAGTGCGTCGTGATCCACCATGACCTGCGCGACAGCGAGGTGCTGGCCTGGGACTTCTGCGTGAACTTCGCGCGGGACAACAACCTGCAGGTGATGCCGGGGCGCAGTGTGCGCCGGCCGGCCACGCCGGGCGCCTGATTCCGGGGCGCGGTCCTCCGGGACGCGGGCACAAAAAAACCGCCTTGCGGCGGTTTTTCTGCTTTGCTGGCAGCGCACCCGGTACAAACGGCGGCTGGTTGCGGCCTGGTCGGCCGGCCATCCGGGCGGTGGGTGGGGGGTCAGGCCGCCTTCGGGGCGGCGGTGGCCAGGGCCTTGACCTTGGCGCTCAGGCGGCTCTTGTCGCGGGCTGCCTTGTTCTTGTGGAAGATGCCCTTGTCGGCGACGGTGTCAACGACCGCCTGCATCTTCGCGAACAGCTCGGCGGCCTTGCCCTTGTCACCGGACAGGACCGCCTTCTCGACGTTCTTGACCGCGGTGCGGTACTTGGAGCGCAGCGAGGTGTTCGCGGCGTTGATCTTGGTGTCCTGGCGGACACGTTTGCGGCCTGAAGCCAGGCGCGGGTTCTTCTTCTTGGGTTTGGTAGAAGCCATGGTTGGTGTTCCTTGTGTCTGAGGATGATTCCAGCAAAGCTCTCGATTCTAGCAGCGGCCATGCTGCGGGCCGGCACCCGGGGCCGCCGGGGGGCTGCCACGGTGCCCGCGCGGCTACACTTCCCCGGTGAGCCTGATCAAAGCCGCCTCGACCGTCTCCCTGCTGACCCTGGCCTCACGCGTGAGCGGCATGGTGCGCGACCTGCTGATGGCCTCCGTGTTCGGTGCATCGGCGATGACGGATGCGTTCAACGTGGCGTTCCGGCTTCCCAACATGTTCCGCCGGCTGTTTGGCGAGGGGGCCTTCAGCCAGGCCTTCGTGCCGGTGCTGGGGGCCAGCAAGGCCGAACACGGCGAGACGGCCACCCGTTCCCTGATCGACGATGTCGCCACCGTTCTGACCTGGGCGCTGATCGTCACCTGCGTCATCGGCGTGCTGGCGGCGCCGCTGCTGGTCTGGATCATGGCCAGCGGCCTGCAGCAGGACCCCCGGGGCTTCGAGGCCGCGGTGGTGATGGCGCGCTGGATGTTCCCCTACATCGGCTTCATGTCGTTGGTCGCGCTGGGCGCCGGCGTGCTCAATACCTGGAAGCGCTTTGCGGTCCCGGCGTTCACGCCGGTGCTGTTGAACCTGTGCATGATCGCGGCCACCTGGCTCGGTGCCCCCTGGTTCGCGCGCCTGGGCATCGAACCGATCTATGCGCTGGTGATGGGCGTGATCGGCGGTGGCGTGCTGCAACTGGCGCTCCAGTGGCAGGCGATGCGCCGCCTGGGGCTGATGCCGCGCATCCGCTGGCGGCTGGCCGGGCTGCGGGCGGCCTGGGCGAACCCCGGCACCCGGCGCATCGCGACGCTGATGGGGCCGGCGCTGCTCGGCGTCGGCGTGGCGCACCTGTCGGCCATCATCAACCTGCAGATCGCGTCCCACCTGGCACCGGGCAGCGTCAGCTGGATGAGTTATGCGGAGCGGCTGATGGAGTTCCCCACCGCGCTGCTGGGTGTCGCGCTGGGGGTGGTGCTGACGCCGCAGCTCGTTGCGGCGCGCGGCGAGAACGATCCGGCGCGGTACTCGGCCATGCTGGACTGGGGCCTGCGCCTGGTGCTGCTGCTGGCGGCCCCCTGCACGCTGGCGCTGCTGGTGTTCGCGCAGCCCTTGGTGGCTACGCTGTATCAGCGCGGCGCCTTCACCGCCCAGGATGTGCAGCAGACCACCACCGCGCTGATGGGCTATGGCGTGGGCCTTCTGGGCATCGTCGCGATCAAGGTGCTGGCCCCCGGGTTCTATGCGAGCCAGGACATCCGTACGCCGGTGCGCATCGCGATGCTGGTGCTGGGCATCACGCAGCTGCTGAACCTGCTGTTCGTCCCCTTGTTCGCCCACGCCGGCCTGACGCTGGCCATCAGCGTGGGTGCCCTGATCAACGCATTGCTGCTGCTGGTCGGGCTGATCCGGCGCAAGTCCTATGTGCCGCTGCCGGGGTGGGGGCTGTTCTCGGCGCAGGTATTCGCGAGCACCGCGCTGCTGGCGGTGTTCCTGATGTGGGCGGCCGGCAGCCTGCGCTGGCTGGGCCCGGGCTCGTCGGACCTGTTCCGCATCGGCCAGCTGGCCCTGGTGATGCTGGGGGCGGCCGTGCTGTACTTCGCGGTGCTGGCGCTGGCCGGGCTCAAGCTGCGCCAGCTGCTGCGGCGCTGAGGCGCCCGGGCGACGCATCCTTGGCAAGCGCCCGAATCGCCGTCAGAATGACCCTGGCGGCCCCTCCCGATTGAAAGATGCCCTGCGCATGCCCCTGAGCTACACCGTTCCGAGCCCGATCGAGTACTTTGCGACGCTGGTCCAGAGCGACGAATCCTTTCCACTGCTGGAGGCCGCGGTCAGCATCGGGCAGGACGAATACCCTGACATGGATGTGCAGCAGGTACTGGGCGAGGTGGACCAGCTGCTGGCGCGCCTCAAGCGCCGGGTGCCGGCGGATGCCGTGCCGCTGCAGAAGCTGCGCGCGCTGAACCACTTCTTCTTCCGGGACCTGAGCTTCCGCGGCAACCTGAACAACTACTACGACCCGGACAACAGCTTCATCGGCGTCGTGCTCAAGACCCGCTGCGCGATCCCGATCACACTGGCCGTGCTGTGGCTGGAGCTGGCGCAGGGCATGGGTCTGGCCGCGCGGGGCGTGGGGTTTCCCGGCCACTTCATGGTCAAGGTGAACCTGCCCAAGGGGCAGGTCGTGATCGACCCGATGGACGGGCAATCCCTGAGCCGCGAGCAGTTGTCCGAGCGGCTGGAGCCGTTCCGTCGGCGCAGCGGCCTGGTCGACGAATTCGAGGTGCCGCTGGGCCTGTACCTGCAGGCCACACCGGCGCGCGACATCATCGCGCGCATGCTGCGCAACCTGAAGGAAATCTACCGCACCCAGGAAGACTGGGACCGCCTGCTGGCGGTGCAGGAGCGCCTGGTGGTGCTGCTGCCGCAGGCCTGGGCGGAATACCGGGACCGCGGGCTGGCCCATGCGGAGCTCGGCCACACCGCGCAGGCGGTCGCTGACCTGGAGCGCTACCTGACGCAGGTCGAGGAAGCGCTGGACCTGGATGCGATCGCCGCCCGGGTCGCGGAGCTGCGCCGGGCCCGCAGCGGCTGACGCAGGCTCAGACCGCGCGCCCGGCCCGGTGGCCGTCTCGGATCGCGTCCAGCATCGTGCGCGGTGCGTGGCAGTCGCCGATGCGCAGCAGGTCCGGCTGATCCGCCAGCGTGTCGTCCGCCACATTGCCCAGCGCAGCCACGACGGCATCGCAGCGCCAGGCCTGCAACTCGCCGGAGAACACATGCCGGGCATGCACCGTGCCTGTCTCGATGCGCAGCGTCGCGGTCTGCGACAGCACCTTGACGCCGGCCTGGCCGAGCCGGCGCAGCGTGTTGATCATCGAGCCGTTGTCCAGCAGGCTGGCGGCATGCAGCTTGGCCGTCACCAGCGTCACGCTGGCGCCAGCGGCTGCGAGCGCCTCGGCCGGTGCGTAGGCGGGGAAATGCCCGACCCCGTCCACGACGGTCACGCGCCGGCCCTGCCAATGCGCTGCGCCCGTCTGCAGCTGCGCGATCACCTCGGCGGGTGCCAGCACGTCGACCGATCCGTCGCAGGGCAGCGACGAATCCGCCGGGCGGGAGCCGGTCGCGACGATCACGGCGTCCGCACCGGCTGCCGCAATGGCCGCCGCGTCGAGCCGCGTCCCGGTGCGGACCTGCACGCCCAGCCGCTGCAGCTCCTGCTGCTGGAAGGTGGTGATCTCCAGCAACTCGCGCCGCGAGCGCTCCCAGCCGGCAGCCAGGACCTGGCCACCCAGCGCCGGACCGGCTTCCAGCAGCGTGACGCGGTGTCCGCGCTGCGCGGCGGTGATCGCGGCCTCCATGCCGGCCGGCCCACCCCCGCCGACCAGTACATGCCGCGGCGGCGATGCCGGCGGCAGTGTGCCGGCGCCGAGTTCCGCCTCGCGTCCGACGGCCGGATTCACGGTGCAGGTGATCGGCCGGTTGGTGTACAGGTAGCCGAAGCAGCCCTGGTTGCAGCCGATGCAGGGGCGGATCGTCTCCGGTGCACGCGCCGCCTTCTCGACCCAGAACGGATCCGCGATCAGCGCGCGGCAGACCGCCACCACGTCCGCCTTGCCGGCGGCCAGCACCGACTCCGCAAAGGCCGGCGTCTTGATGCGGCCGACCGCAAACACCGGGAGCCCGACATGCCGGCGGATCTCGGCCGCGTAGTCGGCAAACACGCCGTGCGGCACGTCCATCGGCGGCACGATCATGTTGTTGTCGCGCGAGGTGCCGGCGGTGACGCTGATGTAGTCGACCACGCCGGTGGCCTCGATCATCCGGGCCACCTGCGCATAGTCCGCCGGCTCCAGGCCGCCGGGCGTGAGGTCCGAGCCGTTGAGCCGCACGCCGATCACCTTGCGGTCGCCGGCGGCGCGGCGCACGCGCTGCAGGACTTCCAGCAGCAGCCGGGCGCGGTTCTCCAGACTGCCGCCCCAGCGGTCGGTGCGCAGGTTGTTCAGCGGCGACAGGAACTGGCCCAGCAGGTACTCATGGGCCGCATGCACCTCGATGCCGTCGATGTCCGAGGCGCCGACGTGCCGGGCGGCGGTGTCATACCCCTCCAGCAACCGCTCAAAGTCGGCGTCGCGCATCGCATGGGGCAGCTCCGGGGAGATCGCGCTGCGCACGGCCGAGGGCGCCCACAGGGCCTGGCGCGAGTCATGCGAGGACATCCGGGAGCCGCTGTGCGCCAGTTGCAGGATGCCCTTGCAACCGTGCGGGTGCAGCGCGGCGGCCAGCGCATTCAGCGAGTCGACGATGCGCGGATCGTGCGCCAGCAGGTAGTTCGGGAACTTGACGGTGGTGTCATGGACCGCCGCGCCTTCGACGACGATTGCGGCCGCGCCGCCGCGGGCCCGTTCCGCGTAGTAGGCGCACATCCGCGGACCGATGATGCCGCCCTCGGAGAACAGCGTCTGGTGGCCGGGAAAGACGACCCGGTTCTTGAGCTGCAGACGGCCCCGGTGCAAGGGGCTGAGCAAGGTCGCCAGTGCGCTGGCGCCGCCTGGTGCAGTCATGGTGCCTCCGGTCGTGCCGGCCTCCCGGGCCGGCCTGGCACCGACTTTACCGAATCTCGACCGCGGCGCCGGCGCCGCGCGCCGCGATGCGGCCGATGCGGTGGACCGTCTCCCCCTGCTCCCGCAGCGTGGCCGCACAGGCGTCGGCCTGGGCGGCATCCACCACCACGACCATGCCGATGCCGTTGTTGAAGGTGCGGTTCATCTCCTGGTCGTCGATGCCGGCGGTGGCCTGCAGCCAGGCGAACAGCCCGGATTGCGGCCAGCTGCCCTTGTCCAGGTGCGCGGCCAGACCCTCCGGCAGCACGCGCGGAATGTTCTCGAGCAGGCCGCCGCCGGTGATGTGCGCCAGTGCCTTGACCGGATGGGACGCCAGCGCGGCGAGCACCGGCTTCACGTAGAGCCGCGTCGGGACCATCAGCGCCTGGCGCAGCGGCAGGCCGTCCAGCGTGGCGGGCAGGTTGCCGGCTGCACGGTCCAGGCACTTGCGCACCAGGCTGAAGCCGTTGGAGTGCACACCGCTGCTGGCCAGGCCGAGCACGATGTCGCCGGCCTGAACGTCCCGGCCGGTCAGGATCCTCGACTTCTCGACCACGCCGACCGCAAAGCCGGCCAGGTCGTACTCGCCGGGCGGGTACATGCCGGGCATCTCGGCGGTCTCGCCACCGATCAGCGCACAGCCGGAGAGCTCGCAGCCACGGGCAATGCCACCGACCACCGCGGCGGCGGTGTCGACATCGAGCTTGCCGCAGGCAAAGTAGTCCAGGAAGAACAGCGGCTCGGCACCCTGGACCAGCACGTCGTTGACGCTCATCGCGACCAGATCGATGCCGACGGTGTCGTGCATCTGCCACTCGAACGCCAGCTTGAGCTTGGTCCCCACGCCGTCCGTGCCGCTGACCAACACCGGCTCGCGGTAGCGCTTGGGCACTTCGAACAGCGCACCGAAACCGCCGATGCCGGCCAGCACGCCCTCGCGCAGCGTGCGTCGGGCCAGGGGCTTGATGCGCTCGACCAGGGCATCCCCGGCGTCGATGTCGACACCTGCGTCCTTGTAGGAGAGTGGGGAGGTCACGGTGGCAGGATTGGTCATGGGTGGGCGGACCCCGATAGAATTTGCCGAGATTCTACGGGCTCAACCCCACTCGACTGCATGCAATTCACCCCCACCCAGAAAGCCGCAGCGGCATGGAGCCTGATTGCGGCCCTGGTGGCATTTGTCGTCTGGCTGCTGGCCCCGGTGCTGACCCCCTTCGTGGTGGCGGCCGTGCTGGCCTATGCGCTCACGCCGCTGGTCAACCGGCTGGACCGGCTGGGCGGTGGGCGTGTGCCGCGGCTGCTGGCGGTCGTGCTGGTCGAGCTGCTGCTGATCATTGCGCTGCTCGGGGTGTTCCTGCTGGTGGTGCCTATCCTGGCCAAGGAAATGCCGCTGCTGCGCGACCAGGTCCCGGTGCTGTTCGACCGGCTGAACACCAGCCTGCAGCCGCTGCTGGCGCAGTGGGGGGTGCAGCTGTCGCTGGACGTCGAGAACATCAAGGCCTTCGTGCTGAAGTACCTGAATGCGAACTTCGAGGATGCCTTCACCTCGCTGCTGGCCTCGGTCAAGATCGGCGGCAGCGTGGCGCTGGCGATCGTCGGCAATGCCGTGCTGATCCCGGTGGCGCTGTTCTACCTGCTGATGGACTGGGACCGTTTCGTTGCGCAGCTGCTGCGCCTGGTGCCGCAGCGCGCGCGTGGCGCCTTCGACAGCTTCACCGCGGAGGCCGACAACGTGCTGGGCCAGTACCTGCGCGGCCAGCTGCTGGTGATGCTGATCCTGGCGGTCTACTACAGCCTGGGGCTGGCGCTGTTCGGTCTGGACCTGGCCCTGCCGATCGGCGTGTTTACCGGCCTGGCGATCTTCGTGCCTTACCTCGGCTTCGGATTGGGCCTGGTGCTCGCGCTGCTGGCCGGCCTGCTGGAGTTCGCCGCCAGCGCCGGGCCGGCGAAGGCGCTGCTGATGGTCGCGCTGGTGTACGGCGTGGGCCAGCTGATCGAGAGCTTCGTGCTGACGCCGCGGCTGGTTGGCGAGCGCATCGGGCTGCACCCGCTGGCCGTGATCTTCGCGCTGCTGGCCTTCGGGCAGCTGCTGGGCTTTGTCGGTGTGCTGATCGCGCTGCCGGCCAGCGCCGTGCTGCTGGTGGCGATCCGGCGGGCCTGGGCGGCCTATCTGGGCAGCCGCCTGTATCTGGGCCGGTGAGCGCGATGGTGATGAAGCAGATGGCCCTCGACATCGGCCTGTCCAGCGGGCCGACGCTGCAGAACTTCTGCGCCGGCCCGAACGAATTGGCGCTGCGGCACCTGCAGCTGTGGGTGGGCGGGCGTTCCAGCGCGGCCACGCGCTCGCCGGTTCCGACCTACCTGTGGGGGCCCTCGGGCAGCGGCAAGACCCACCTCCTCAAGGCGGTGCGCGAGGCGCTGCGCGAGCAGGGCGCGCGCGTTGGCTGGATGGATGCGACCATCGCCGAGCCGGAGCCCTACAGCGAAGCCTGGGCCGCGGTGCTGCTGGACGACGTGCACCTGTACTCCGGCGTGCAGCAGCATGCGGCCTTCAACTGGTTCGTCAACGCGCAGACGCACCAGCGCTGGGTGCTGGCGGCCGGCGACGCGGCGCCGGCCACCCTCCCGGTGCGGGACGACCTGCGCTCGCGCCTGGGCTGGGGCCATGGCTTCGGGCTGACGGTGCTCAGCGAGCCGGAACGCCGTGCGGTCTTGCGCCAGGCTGCCGATGCGCGCGGCGTGTTCCTCAGCGACGAGGTCATGGACTTCATGCTGACGCGCTTCAGCCGCGACCTGGGCAGCCTGATGGAACTGCTGGAGCTGATCGACGGCTACGCGCTGCAGACCAAGCGCGCGATCACCGTCCCGATGATCCGCGCGATGATGGAGAACAGCTGACATGGCCACCGGCCACCCCCGACGCATTGCCCTGTTCGATCTGGACCACACGCTGCTGCCGATCGATTCCGATTACGCCTGGGGCGTCTTCACGACCCGGATCGGCTGGACCGACCCGGTCGAGTTCGCCCGGCGCAACGACGCGTTCTATGCCCAGTACCAGGCAGGCACGCTCGACATCCATGATTACGTCCGCTTTGCGACCGAGGCTGTGCGCCTGAGGGGCCGGGAGGCCGCGCTGGCGGCCCGCGCGCAGTTCATGCAGGAGGTCGTGCAGCCGGCGCTGCGCCCGGAGGCGCGGGAACTGGTGCGTGCGCACCAGACCGCCGGCGACGCGGTGGCCATCATCACCGCGACCAACGAGTTCGTGACCCGCCCGATCGCCGACGCGTTCGGCGTGCCCGACCTGATGGCGGTGGAGCTGGAGATGGACACCACCCCCGGCGGGTCCGGCTGGCTCACCGGCGCCATCCGCGGCGTGGCATCCGCCCGCGAAGGCAAGGTGGTGCGTTTTGGCAGCTGGCTGGCAGAGCGCGGGCTGACCTGGGCCGACGTGCATGTGACCTTCTACTCCGACTCCACCAACGACCTGCCGCTGCTGGAGCGCGCCCACGCCCCGGTGGCCACCAACCCCGACGCGCGCCTGCGCGCGACGGCCCAGGCGCGCGGATGGCGCATACTGGACTTGTTTCCCACCACGACATGATCAAGAAATTCATCGACAAGCTGCGCGGACTCGCCAGCCCGCGCAAACCCGTCTCGCCGTTCGGCAAACGCCAGGAGGTGCCGGTGTCCGAACACGGCATCGACCCGAAGCTCGTCGACGAGCGCGCCAACACCGTGGTGCGAACGCTCAAGCAGGCCGGGTTCGAGGCCTACATCGTCGGCGGCGCGGTGCGCGACCTGCTGGTGGGTCTGCGCCCGAAGGACTTCGACGTGGCCACGAACGCCACGCCGGAGCAGGTCAAGGGCCTGTTCCGGCGCGCCTTCATCATCGGCCGGCGCTTCCGGATCGTGCATGTGGTGTTCGGGCGCGGCCGCGAGCACGAGGTCATCGAGGTGTCGACCTTCCGCGCCTACCTGGACAATGCCGCCGCCGAGCAGGTGGCCGGCAACGAGCGCACCAGCCGCAGCGAGCTGGCCGGCATGCAGCATGCGGTGGATGCCAGCGGCCGGGTGCTGCGGGACAACGTCTGGGGCCCGCAGGAGGAAGACGCGGTGCGCCGCGACTTCACGATCAACGCGATGTACTACGACCCGGAGACGCAGATCGTCGTGGACTACCACCAGGGCATCCGCGACTCCCGCGAGCGCACGCTGCGCATGATCGGCGACCCGGCCACCCGCTACCGCGAGGACCCGGTGCGCATCATCCGGGCGATCCGCTTCTCGGCCAAGCTGCATGCGCTGGGCTTCACGCTGGAGCCCCGCACGGCGGCGCCGCTGGCCACGATGAAGCAGCTGCTGGCCGACGTGCCGCAGAGCCGCCTGTTCGACGAGATGCTCAAGCTGCTGCAGACTGGCCACGCGCTGGCCAGCATCGAACGGCTGCAGGCGCTGGGGCTGGCCAGCGGCATCTATCCGCTGCTCGATGTTGTCGTGCAACGGTCCGCGCAACCGCTGGTGCGCGCCGCGCTGCAGGACACCGACCGCCGCGTGGGCGAGGGCAAGTCGGTCGCGCCGAGCTTCCTGCTGGCCTGCGTGCTGTGGCCGGATGTGCGCGACGGATGGGCCCGCCTGCAGGCCGGCGAGCAGCGCCTGGCGCCGTTTCCGGCCCTGCAGCAGGCGGTCGACGAGGTCTTCCAGTCCCGCATCGGCGACGTCTCTGGCGGCGGCAAGCTGGCCAGCGACATGCGCGACATCTGGCTGATGCAGCCGCGCTTCGAGAAGCGCACCGGCACGACGCCGTTCACGCTGGTCGAGCAGCCGCGCTTCCGCGCTGCGTTCGACTTCATGCGCCTGCGCGCCGAGACCGGCGAGATCGAGGAGGTGCTGTCCGACTGGTGGCAGGAGTTCAGCGTCGCGAACGACAACCTGCGCCGCGACATGGTCGATGGCGTGCGGGCCGAGCAGTCCCAGCGCGGCCGGGTGCAGCGGGCGCCGCGCCCGGAGGGGCAGGCGCCCCGTGCCCGCGCGCCGCGTACGTCCGAACAGGAGCCGCAGGACGACCGGGCCGGTGCGCCCGCCGGGGAGGCCGATAGCAACGCGCCGGAGGCCGAGGGCGTTTCCTCGGCACCGCGCAAGCGCCGGCGCCGGCGCCGCTCCGGCGGGGCCGGCCGGGAGGAGGGCGACCGCGGCGCGCCGCCGGCCGAGGGCTCCGGTCCGACGAGGGACGTCTGAACGGCACAGGCCGCGGCCGCCGGATGCAGCGCGACCCCGGTCCCGCCTGCATCGCGCTGGGTGCCAACCTGGGCGATGCGCCTGCGACACTGCGCTGGGCGATGCAGCGCCTTGGTGCGCTGCCCGGGACCCGGCTGCTGCGCAGTTCGCGCCTTTACCGGACCGCCCCGGTCGATGCCGCCGGGCCGGATTTCATCAACGCGGTCGTCCTGCTGGAAACCTGCAGCACCGCGCCGGACCTGTTGGCGCAACTGCTGGCGCTGGAGCAGCTGGCCGGCCGGGAGCGCCCCTACCGGAACGCGCCCCGCACGCTCGACCTGGACCTGCTGCTGTTCGGTGACGCCCGCATCGACAGCCCGGCGCTGACCGTGCCGCACCCGCGCATGGCGGCTCGCGCCTTCGTGCTGGTGCCGCTGGCGGAGGTGCTGCCGCAGGCGGTCCCGGCCCGTGCACTGGCCGCGGTGGGCGATCAGCGGATCACGCCGCTGGCCGAACCCGGCTGATCAGTTGCGCCGCGCCGCCCAGAAGGTGGCGCCCTGCGCGCCGTAGTGTTCACTGTGGGGCACGCCGCGGCCGACCTGGAAGGTATCGCCGACCTGCAGGTGGCGGGTCTGCCCGCCGAGCGTCAGCCAGAACTCGCCGTGGACGACCTGTGCGTCGGTGTCGAACGGGTGGGTGTGCTCGGTGTTCTGCGCCAGCGCAGCCCATTCCCGCACCAGGACCTCGTCGAAGCCCTCGGCGAGCTTGCGGGTGCGAAAGGTGTCGAATTCCGGCGTGTTCATCGGGGACTCCCGGTTGGGTCCGAAGCGGACAGGTTCATCGGGCAAGCGCCTGCCGCAGGCCCATGGCCAACAACGAAGCGCCGCTGAGGGCCTCGATCGGACGGCGGGCGCGCGCATACGCAGAGCGCAGCGCCGGACGCGAGAACACCAGCGCGATGCCCAGGTGCCAGCCGGCCGACAGCGCAGTGATCAGCAGCACGACGCCGACATAGAAGCTCCAGGGCGCGCCGACCGGCAGCGTGGAGGCAAACACGCTGGTCCAGAAGGCGGCGGCCTTCGGATTCGTGAAGCTGGTCAGCAGGCCGGTGCGCCATCCGCCCTGGACCGCCGCCGGTGTGTCGGCGGGCAGGCCGGGGGCGGGGTTGGTCGGCCTGCGGGCCCGCAGCAGCAGGCGGCCGCCGTACCAGACCAGGTAGGCGGCGCCGGCAACCCGCAGCGCCGTGGCCAGCGCACCATAGTGCAGCAGCAGCGTGGCCAACCCGGCCGCCGCGGCGCTGACCCAGACCGCCGAGCCGAGCACGATGCCGCTCGTGACCTGCAGTGCCAGCGCCCGGTCGCCCCGCAGCGCCAGCTGGCTGATGATGAAGAAGTTCGGCCCCGGACTGGCGGCCGCCAGCAGGTACAGGCTGCCGATCAGCAGGTAGGCCGAAGCGTAGGTGCCCATCCGTACGGGACCTGGCAGGCTCAGGCGAATTCGGCCGTCATCTCGATCTCGACGCAGGCGCCCAGCGGGATCTGCGCGACGCCGAAGGCGCTGCGCGCATGCGCACCGATCTGCGCGCCGAACACCTGGCCGATCAGCTCGCTGGCGCCGTTCGTGACCAGGTGCTGCTCGGTGAAGTCGGCGGTCGAGTTCACCAGCGACATCAGCTTGACGATGCGCCGCACCCGGTTCAGGTCACCCAGCGCCGCATGCAGCGTGCCCAGCAGGTCGATCGCGACGGCGCGCGCGGCGGCCTGGCCTTCCGCGGTGGTCATCGTGCGGCCGAACTGGCCGGTCCAGACCTTGCCGTCCTTCTTGGCGATGTGGCCGCTGAGGAACACCAGGTTGCCGGTCTGCACGAACGGCACATAGGCGGCGGCCGGGACGGCCACGGGCGGAAGGGTGATCTGGAGCTGGGACAGCGTGTCGTAGACGTTCATGACGAGGCGATGGGTGAAGGGCTGCGGGAGGCCGGGCGTCGGAGCGCCCGGCAGTGGATCGGCTGGATTCTAGGGGGCCAGGTCCGGCGCCGGCGCGTCCAGCCGGCTGACCGTCACCGCAACGCTCAGCTGGTGGTTCGCGCCGCCGTGGATCACGCCGCGGATCGGCGACACGTCGGCATAGTCGCGGCCCAGTGCCAGCAGCACGTAGTCCTCGCCCGGCAGACCCCAGCCCCAGCGGTCGTTGGTCGGGTCGAAGTCGCACCAGCGCGCGTCGGCAGGCAGATCCGGCAGCAGCACCGAGACCCAGGCATGGGACGCATCGCTGCCGAGCAGCCGCGGGGTGCCCGGTGCAGGCTCGGTCAGCAGGTAGCCGCTGACATACCGCGCCGCCAGCCCCATCGAGCGCAGGCCGGCGATCATGATGTGGGCGAAATCCTGGCACACCCCCTTGCGCTGCGCCAGGGCCTGCTGCGCCGGGGTGTTGATCTGGGTGCTGCGGTTGTCGTAGGTGAATTCCGCATGGATCCGGTGCATCAGGTCCAGCGCCCCGTCCAGCATGCTGGCGCCAGCCGGAAAGCTGGGGCGGGCATAGGCGGCAAACTCGGTGCTGCGCGGCACGTGCTGCGACGCAAAGACGAACTCGGCCGCCGGGTCATAGACCGCGTCGGCCCGGTAGCGAAAGCGCTCGCGCACCTGCTCCCAGGCCACGGTGCTTGCCGGCATCGGACGCGTGTGCGTCCGCAGCGTGCTGCGTGCCACCACCCGCAGCTGCGCGTGTGGCGTCTGCAGCGCGATGAAGGTGCGGCGGTTGCCGTAGACGTCCACCGCCTCGGTCTGCTGGGCCGGACGCGGCTCCACCTGCAGATCGTGGCTGAGCAACTCCTGCGCGACGGTGTTCCAGGGCCGCAGGTAGGCCATGTGCTGGGCGACCTCGACCGGCGGCAGGTAGTCGTACCGTGTCTCGTGGGTCACCTCCAGGTGCATGGCTCAGGCCCCCACGCTCTGGCGCGAATCCCCCGAGTGGGTGAAGTAGGTGGCGCTGATGATCTCCGACACGTCGAAGGCGGCGTTGTTGCACTGGGTCAGCACCTCGGTCAGTGCGGTCATCGGCTCGGGGGGGGCGGAGGTCTCCACGGCCGGCGTGTCGAACATGCACAGCTGGTCCAGGTTCCAGCGCTTCGGGTCCGGCACCTGCAGCGACAGCGCGCTCAGCTCGTCGGGTTCGCTGCCCGCCAGCTTGGCCAGCCGGCCGCGCAGCGTGTGCGCGACCCAGGCCAGCGAGCGCGGGTTGTCGCGGTCCAGCACCAGCAGGTCCACCAGCGCGGCCATCTCCCGGCTCTGCTGGAACTGGGCGCGGAACGTGATCGTGCTGTCGAACAGCGCCACCATCGCCTCGAAGCCGGCTTCGTTATGCACCGAGCCGGTCTCCAGGCCGAGCAGCAGCGCGCGTGACAGGAAGCCCAGGCGCTCGATGTGGCGGCCGATGCTGAGCAGCCGCCAGCCATCGTCGCGGGTCATCCGGTCGGTCTGCGCGCCGGTGATGGCGGCCATGTGCCGGCCGGTGGCGTTCAGGATGTCCAGGGCCTGGGTCGTCGCGAATTCGCCGCGGCGCGTCTGGGCCGCGCAGGCCTCGCTGAGGCCTTCCTGGGCCTGCAGGATCATGCTCCAGTGCTCCTGCGACAGGCGTTCCCGCACTGCGGAGCCGGCCATGCGCACCGCGCGCAGATTGAACCCGACACTGGCGGCGCCGTCGCTGCTGCCCAGGCTGGCGACCAGCGAACGTTCGAACACCCGGCGCGCCAGCGCCGGCGACGGCACACCCTGCAGCACCAGATTGTTGGCTAGCGCCATGCGGCCCAGCCAGCCCAGCAGTGGCTGCGCGGCCTGGTCCTCACCGTTCAGGCTGGTCAGCGTCAGGCGCGCCAGCGCGATCGTGTTCTCGGTGCGCTCGGTGTAGCGGCCCAGCCAGTACAGGTTCTCGGCGGCGCGGCTGGTCACCAGGCGCTTGCGCTGCGCCAGCGCGCCCGGCGTCAGCGCCGGGGCCAGCAGCGTGGTGCGGTCGACCGCCCCCCGGGTCAGCACCCAGACATCGGCGCTGCTGCCGCCGCGCTGCATCGTGGCGATCTCGGCGTTGGCGTGGGCCACGCGGGCGAGGCCACCGGGCAGCACCTGCCAGGACTGCGGCCCGTTGGCCACGGCGAAGACCCGCAGCATCACCGAGCGGGGCACCAGCTGCCCGCCCTCGGTGTCTGCGCCCGGCTGCCAGGTGGGCATCTGCGCCAGTGGCAGGTAGGCCTGGATCGTGTGGTCGTCGCCATGGCGGGCAATGCGGCCGGCCCATTCGTCGAGCTGGCGGGCGGACAGGTCGCGCCCCAGCGCCGGCTCGAAGCTGCCGTGCTGCGCAGCGCCATGGTAGGTGGGCTTGATCGCGCATTCCGCCAGCCGCGGCAGCACTTCCTCCATCGCATTGCGCTCGCCGCACCACCAGGTCGGCAGTGCCGGCAGCACCAGCTCCTCGCCCAGCACCTGGCGGGCCAGCGCCGGCAGGAAGCCGAGCAGCGCCGGCGACTCCAGGATCTCGGAACCCGGCGCGTTCGCAACCAGCACATTGCCGGCGCGCACCGCCTGCAGCAGGCCCGGCACGCCCAGCGTCGAATCCGGACGGAGCTCCAGCGGGTCCAGGAACTGGTCGTCCATGCGCTTGAGCAGCGCATGGATCGGCACCAGACCCTTGAGCGTCTTCAGGTACAGGCGCTGGTCGCGCACCAGCATGTCGCCGCCCTCGACCAGCGTCAGGCCCAGGTAGCGGGCGAGGTAGGCGTGCTCGAAGTAGGTCTCGTTGTAAGGGCCCGGCGTCAGCAGCGCGATATGGGCATCGCGCCCGCCGGGGCTGATGGCCTTCAGATGGTCGACCAGGGCCCGGTAGGCGCCGGCCAGCCGCTGCACCTGCATGCTCTGGAACGCCTGCGGAAACTGGCGCGAGACGGCCAGCCGGTTCTCCAGCAGGTAGCCCAGGCCGGACGGTGCCTGCGTGCGCTGCGACACCAGCCACCAGTTGCCGTCCGGGCCGCGGCCGAGGTCGAACGCGGCGATGTGCAGATGGGTACCCCCGACCGGCTGCGTGCCATGCAGCGAGCGCAGATAGCCGGGGTGGCCCTGCACCAGCGCCGGCGGCAGCAGCCCGCGCGCCAGCAGCTGCTGCGGGCCGTAGACGTCGGCCATCACGCGCTCCAGCAGGCGGACCCGCTGCAGCACGCCGGCCTCGATGCCGCGCCAGGACTCCGGCGTGACGATCAGCGGGAACAGATCCAGCGACCAGGGCCGCTGCGGGCCACCCGCATCCGCATAGACGTTGTAGGTGACGCCGTTGTCGCGCACCTGCCGCTCCAGGCTGGCGTTGCGCCGGTTCAGCTCCGCGGCATCGGCCGGCCCGAGGTGCGCGAAGAAGTCCGCCCAGTGCGGCGACAGGCCCTCGGTGGCACCGGCGCGCAGTTCGTCGAAGTGGCCGGCCGCTGCCGCCGGGGCCCAGGGGCCGGGCAGCGCGCCCGGTTGGGGGGCTTGGAGCATCGCGGCAGCTTACCTCATGGCGCGGTGCGCAGGTCCAGCGTGAACGGGAACTCCCGGCTGGCAGCGACGCCGATCGTGGCCGGCGGCACCTGCAGCAGTCCCGGCGTGTGGCCCATGGCCAGGAAGCGCGACAGGCGCCGGCTCTCCGCCTCGTAGGCATTGACCGGAAAACGCTCGTAGGCCAGACCGCCCGGGTGCGACACATGGTACTGGCAGCCACCGATCGAGCGCTTCATCCAGGTGTCGACGATGTCGAACACCAGCGGCACATGCGTGCCGATGGACGGATGCAGCGAGGACGGCGGGCTCCAGGCCTTGTAGCGCACGCCGGCGACGAATTCGCCGACGGTGCCGGTGCTCTGCAGCGGCACCGCCCGACCATTGCAGGTGACGACATAGCGGCTTTCGTTGAGGCCGGTGACCCGCACCTCGATGCGTTCGAGCGAGGAGTCGACATAACGCGCGGTGCCGCCGGCGGTGCCTTCCTCGCCCATCACATGCCAGGGCTCCAGTGCGCTGCGCAGCGTGAGCTCGATGCCGGCCGACTGCACGGCGCCGATCACCGGGAAGCGGAACTCCAGATGGGGTGCGAACCAGGCGGGATCGAAGCCGTAACCGGCGGCGCGCATTTCCTCCAGCACATCCTCGAAGTCCATCCGGATGAAGGTCGGCAGCAGGAAGCGGTCGTGCAGCGCGGTGCCCCAGTGGCTGGCCCGCTCCAGGTAGGGCGCCTTCCAGAAGCGCGCGACCATCGCCCGCAGCAGCAGCTGCTGCGCGATGCTCATGCGCGCATGCGGCGGCATCTCGAACGCGCGCAGCTCCAGCAGGCCCAGCCGCCCGGTGGCGGAATCCGGCGAGTACATCTTGTCGATCGAGAACTCGCTGCGGTGCGTGTTGCCGGTGACGTCGATCAGGATATTGCGCAGCGTGCGGTCCACCAGCCAGGGCGGCATGGTCTGGCCGTGCCGCTCGCGGTTGCGATGGATCTCCTGCAGCGCGATCTCCAGCTCGTAGAGCTGGTCGTTGCGGGCCTCGTCGACCCGGGGCGCCTGGCTCGTCGGGCCGACGAACATGCCGGAGAACAGGTAGCTCAGGCTGGGGTGGTTGTGCCAGTACAGCAGCAGGCTGGCCAGCAGCTCCGGGCGCCGCAGGAACGGGCTGTCAGCCGGCGTGGCTCCGCCCAGCACGAAGTGGTTGCCGCCGCCGGTGCCCGTGTGGCGGCCGTCGGTCATGAACTTCTCGGCGGAAAGCCGGCACTCGAAGGCCGCCTGGTACAGGAACTCGGTGTTGTGCACCAGCTCGTTCCAGTGGCTCACCGGGTGGATGTTGACCTCGATGACGCCCGGGTCCGGCGTGACCTGCAGCAGCCGAAGCCGCGGGTCGCGCGGCGGGGGATAACCTTCCAGCACCAGCTGCACGCCCTGTTCCTGCGCGGTGGCCTCGATCGCGGCGAGCAGGTCCAGGTAGTCCTCCAGGCGCTCCAGCGGCGGCATGAAGACATACAGCACACCGGACTTTTCGCCGACTGCCTCGGCCTTCGGGCCGCTGGCGCGGCGCGGATCCCGCACCTCGACGCACAGCGCGGTGCGGCGCACCCAGTAGGCGGACTCCTGGCGCTGCGGCACGCGCGCGAACTGCGCCGGCTCCGGCTGCCCGGCGTGCTGCGCATGGCGCCCGGCGGTTCCGGCGCCGGCCAGCGGGTCCTGCAGGCGCCGGGCAGCCTCGGCCTGCGGCCCGCTCCCGGACAGGTAGGGCGTGCCGCCCGGGTTGCCGGGCGCGGCGCTGGCGCCATCGATGCCGGCGCCCGCGGTGCCGCCGGCTGCCGGCGCCGCGTACCGCGCCGCGATGTGGTCGTAGGGCGACAGGGCTGCGCGTGGCGCGCTCGGGTCCTGTTCGATCAGGTAGGGGAAGTCGGCCTTGCTGACCCAGGGCAGCGAATCCAGCGGCAGGCGCAGCCCCATCGGGGAGTCGCCCGGCATCAGATAGAGCCGCTCGTCGCGCAGGAACCAGGGGCCGGTGGTCCAGACCGGGCCCGCCAGCCGGGGGCCCTCGCCGGCCTGGATCGGCAGCACA
Source organism: Rhodoferax sp. (assembly GCA_016790475.1). Taxonomy (GTDB): domain Bacteria; phylum Pseudomonadota; class Gammaproteobacteria; order Burkholderiales; family Burkholderiaceae_C; genus CAISIP01. The sequence continues at coordinate 37,925 of JAEUOX010000082.1, forward strand.
TAGCCCACGACGCTGTCGAGCTTCTGGTCGAACACCCGGCGCAGCCGGGAGCGCTCCATCTCGTCGTCCAGCCGGGAGTTGAACGGATCGACATTGACCGGCAGGCGGCGCTCGCGCCACAGGTAGTACCAGACGTCCTCGTAACCCGGCTGCACGAAGCGGTTCGTGATGCCCAGGCGCTGCGTCAGCCCGTCCATGAACCGGCGGGCATCCTCGCTGGTGTAGTGGGTGGGCACCCGTTCGTCGGCAAACAGCGCCGGGTTGCGCCAGACCGGCTGGCCGTCGGTGCGCCAGTAGATGCTCAGCGCCCAGCGCGGCAGCTGCTCGCCGGGGTACCACTTGCCCTGCCCGAAATGCAGGAAGCCGCCCTGGCCGTATTCCTCCCGCAGCTTGTGCACCAGCGCCGTGGCGAAGCCGCGCTTGGTCGGCCCCAGCGCGTCGGTGTTCCATTCGGCGGCGTCGCGGTCGCCGACCGCGACGAAGGTCGGCTCGCCGCCCATCGTCAGCCGGACGTCCTCGCGGGCGAGTTCGGCGTCCACCTGGGCGCCGAGGGCCATGACGTCGGCCCACTGGTCCTCCGTGTAGGGCTTGGTGACGCGCGGCGACTCCAGGATCCGGGTCACCTTCATGTCGTGGCCGAACTCCACCTCTGCCTTGTCGACCGCGCCCTCGATCGGCGCGGCGCCGGAGGGCTGCGGTGTGCAGGCCAGCGGGATGTGGCCCTCGCCTGCCAGCAGGCCGGAGGTGGCATCCAGCCCGACCCAGCCGGCGCCCGGCAGGTAGACCTCGCACCAGGCGTGCAGATCGGTGAAGTCCACCTCGGTGCCGCTGGGGCCGTCCAGCGCCTTGACGTCCGGCGTCAGCTGGATCAGGTAGCCAGACACGAAGCGCGCCGCCAGGCCACAGTGCCGCAGCAGCTGCACCAGCAGCCAGGCGGAGTCGCGGCAGGAGCCCGAACGCAGCGTCAGCGTCTCGTGGGGGGCCTGCACGCCGGGCTCCATGCGGATCAGGTAGCGGATGTCCTGGTGCACCATCTGGTTCAGGCCCACCAGGAAGTCGATGCTGCGCCGCTCGCTGCGGTCCACCCGGGCCAGGTAGGCGGCCAGCTCCGGCGTCAGCGGGTCGGCGGCCAGGTAGGGGGCCAGTTCCTGGGACAGCAGGCGCTCATACTGGAACGGGTAGTTCTCGGCCGACGGTTCCAGGAAGAAGTCGAACGGGTTGTAGACCGCCATGTCCATAACCAGATCGACCGTGACCTTGAACTCGCGCGTCTTCTCCGGAAAGACCAGCCGCGCCTGGTAGTTCGCGAACGGGTCTTGCTGCCAGTTGATGAAGTGGCCGGCCGGCTCGACCTTGAGGGAATAGGAGATGATCTTGCTGCGGCAGTGGGGTGCCGGGCGCAGCCGGATGACCTGGGGCCCGAGCCCCACCAGACGGTCATAGCGGTAGTGGGTGACGTGGTGCAGGGCGGCGTGGATCGACATCGTGGTACCTGGTTGGGCGTCCGGCGGCAGCAGCCCCGGGTGGGGGGTGGGCCGGTCCGCAGTGCCCGCATCCTAGCAATATTGACGCCATGTGCCGCTGTCCGCCGGAAGGCGCGTGCGCTTTTCGGGGGATTCGCGGCCGGCGGGTGCGGCCTAGCATGCCGCGATGCAACCCCCACCACCGGCACCGCGGCCCCGTGGCGGCCGGCTGGAGGCTGCGCTGCTGGGGTGGGGCGCCGGCATCGGGCTGCAGATGCTGCAGGCAGTGCTCTGGCCCTGGCCCGCGTACGCGTTGCTGCTGGCTTCGGGTGTCCTGCTGCCGGCCATCCGGTGGCACTGCCTGCCCCGGGCCGGGCTCTGGGCGGGCTGGCTGCTGGCCGGTGCGCTGGCAGCGGCCGGCAGCACCGGGCTGCGGGCTGTCGCCTACCAGGCCGGTGCGCTGGCCCCGGCCCTCGAAGGCCGGGATCTGCAGGTTACCGGTGTCGTGGCCCGGATGCCGCAGTGGACCGAGGCGGGCCTCCGGTTCCGCCTGGATGTCGAGTCCGCACGGCTCGCGGGCCAGCCGGTGCGGGTGCCGGCCAGCCTGTCGCTGGGCTGGTACAGCGGCGTGCCGGGTCCGGCAGCCGACGGCGGGCTGCCCGAACTGCAGCGCCAGCCGCTGCCGTTGCAGGCCGGCGAGCGCTGGCAGATGACGGTCCGGCTCAAGGCGCCGCACGGCAACAGCAACCCGTCGGGCTTCGACTACGAACTCTGGCTCTGGGAGCAGGGCCTGCAGGCCGTGGGTTATGTGCGTGCCGGAACGGCCGATCCGCCTCCGTGGAACCTGGGTCCGGGCGGTGGCCACCGGGTGGAGCGGCTGCGGCAGGCGGTGCGGGACGCCATCCTGCAGCGTCTGGCCGGGCATCCGGCGGCCGGCGTGGTCGCGGCGCTGGTCGTCGGTGACCAGAACGCGATCGACCGCGCGGACTGGGACATCTTCCGGGCCACCGGCGTGGCGCACCTGATGAGCATCTCCGGCCTGCATGTGACGCTGTTTTCCTGGCTGGTGGCGCTGGCACTGGCCGGCGGCTGGCGCCGCTCGGCCAGGCTGTGCCTGCGGGTGCCGGCGCCCCAGGCCGCGGCGGCCGGTGGGCTGCTGGCAGCCGCAGCCTATGCGGTGTTCAGCGGCTGGGGGGTGCCGGCGCAGCGCACGGTCTGGATGCTCGCGATGGTGGTGCTGTTGCGGCTCACGGCGCGCCGCTGGCCCTGGCCATCGGTCTGCCTGCTGGTCGGCTCCGGCGTGCTGCTGGCGGACCCGTGGGCGCTGCTGCAGCCCGGGTTCTGGCTGAGCTTCGTTGCGGTCGCGGTGCTGATGGCGACCGACCCGGGACGGACCGGGCCGGGCTGGATGGCCCGGGGTGCCGCGGCACTGCGGGAGCAGATGGTGCTGTCGATCGCACTCGCACCGTTGACGCTGCTGCTGTTCGGCCAGTTCTCGGTGGCCGGGCTGGTGGCCAACCTGCTGGCCATCCCGTGGGTCACGCTGCTGGTGACACCGCTGGCCCTGCTGGGCGTCGCGATGCCGCCGGCATGGGATGCCGCGGCCGGCTGCATCACGGTGCTCGGGTGGTGGCTGCAATGGCTGGCCGGCTGGCCCGGTGCGATGGTGCTGCTGCCGCAGGCGCCGGCCTGGGCGGGTCTGGCCGGCGTGCTGGGCGGCGTCCTGCTGGTGCTGCCCGGCCCCTGGCTGCTGCGCCTGCTGGGTCTGCCGCTGCTGGCGCCGGCATTGCTGTGGCAGCCGGTGCTGCCGGCCCCCGGTGCGTTCACAGTGCTGGCGGCCGACATCGGACAGGGCAATGCGGTGCTGGTGCGCACCGCCCGGCATGCGCTGCTGTACGACGCCGGGCCGCGGTATTCCCGCGAGAGCGACGCCGGCCACCGGGTGCTGGTGCCGCTGATGCGTGCGTTGGGCCTGCGGCCGGACATCCTGGTGATCAGCCACCGCGATGCCGACCATGCCGGGGGTGCGTTGTCGGTACTGCAGGCCTACCCCGACGCCGCCGTCGTGAGCTCGGTGGATGCCGACCATACGCTGCAGTCCCGCGGGCCGGTGCAGCGCTGCGAGGCCGGCCAGCGCTGGGTCTGGGACGGCGTGGTGTTCGAGATCCTGCATCCGGCCGCCGCCGACTACCAGCGCGCGGCCCGGCCGAATGCGCTTTCCTGCGTGCTGCGGGTGCAGAGCCAGGCCGGGGGTCTGCAGGACCCGCCGCGGGTGGCGCTGCTGGCCGGCGACATCGAGCGCCCGCAGGAGCTGCGGCTGCAGGCCGCGGGTGCCGCGCTGCGGGCCGACCTGCTGCTGGTCCCGCACCATGGCAGCCGCACCTCCAGCAGCGCCGAGTTCCTCGACGCGGTCGCGCCGCGCTGGGCGCTGGTGCAGGCCGGTTACCGCAACCGCTTCGGCCACCCGGCGGCCGAGCCGCTGCAGCGCTTGCACGAACGCCAGGTCACCGTGCTGCAGTCGCCCCATTGCGGTGCCGCGCTGTGGCGCTCGGACCGCCCCGATACGGTGCAGTGCCACCGGGAGGTGGCGCGACGCTACTGGCACCATGTCGCACCCTGATGGGGCATGGGCGCCAAGAATCCGCGTTGCTGTGGCGTTTTGGGTCTGAAACTTGCTAAGCTGTCGGCAGGAGCAAACAGTCCATGCACAAATTTGACGAGATGTACACCACGCTGCCCTACGCCTTCTTTTCGGGCGGCACGCAGATCCGGGACCACTACAAGCTCTACGACGAATGGCTGGCGCAGCAGCCGGGCGACATGATGGCCAAGCGGCGCGAGGAAGCCGAGCTGATCTTCCGGCGCGTGGGCATCACCTTCGCGGTGTACGGTGCCAAGGACGAGGACGGTGCCGGTACCGAACGGCTGATTCCGTTCGACCTGATTCCCCGCATCATTCCGGCCGCCGAGTGGTCCAGCCTGGAGCGTGGCCTGGTGCAGCGCGTCGAGGCGCTGAACCGCTTCATCCACGACGTCTACCATGACCAGGAGATCCTGAAGGCCGGCCTGATCCCGCAGGACCAGGTCATGCGCAACGCGCAGTTCCGCCCGGAGATGGTCGGCGTCAACGTGCCGGGCAATGTCTACTCGCACATCTCTGGCGTCGACATCGTGCGCGCGCCGAACGCGCAGGGCGAGGGCGAGTACTTCGTACTCGAGGACAACCTGCGCGTGCCCAGCGGCGTCAGCTACATGCTGGAAGACCGCAAGATGATGATGCGGCTCTTTCCGGGCCTGTTCAGCGCCCACCGGGTGGCGCCGGTCGCGCACTACCCGGACCTGCTGCTGGAGACGCTGCGCGCGTCCAGCCCCACGACGACGGCCGAGCCCACGGTCGTCGTGCTGACGCCCGGCATGCACAACAGCGCCTATTTCGAGCATGCCTTCCTGGCGCAGCAGATGGGCGTGGAGCTCGTCGAGGGGCAGGACCTGTTCGCCCGCGACAACTTCATCTACATGCGCACGACCCGCGGCCCGCGCCGGGTCGACGTCATCTACCGCCGCGTCGACGACGACTTCCTCGACCCGCAGGTGTTCCGGGCCGACTCCACGCTGGGCTGCGCCGGGCTGCTGGACGCCTACCGGGCCGGCCACGTGACGATCTGCAACGCGGTCGGCACCGGGGTGGCGGACGACAAGTCCATCTACCCCTATGTGCCGAAGATGATCGAGTTCTACCTCGGCGAGAAGCCGATCCTGAACAACGTGCCGACCTACATGTGCCGCAACCCGGAGGATCTGGCCTACACGCTGGCGAACCTGAAGGACCTGGTTGTCAAGGAAGTGCATGGCGCCGGCGGCTACGGCATGCTGGTCGGCCCGGCCGCCACGCAGGCCGAGCTGGAGGACTTCGCCCGCGCGGTGCGGGCCAACCCGTCCGGCTACATCGCCCAGCCCACGCTGAGCCTGTCGACCTGCCCGACCTTCGTCGAGAGCGGCATCGCGCCGCGCCACATCGACCTGCGCCCCTATGTGCTCAGCGGCAAGACCGTGCAGATGGTGCCCGGCGGACTGACCCGGGTCGCCCTCAAGGAGGGCTCGCTGGTCGTCAACTCCTCGCAGGGCGGCGGCACCAAGGACACCTGGGTGCTCGAAGTATGAACCCCCATTCCCCCCGCCACCGATCGCCCGAGGAGCGCGCATGCTGAGCCGTACCGCCGACCACCTGTTCTGGATGTCCCGCTACACCGAACGTGCCGAGAACACCGCCCGCCTGCTGGACGTCAACTACCAGACCTCGCTGCTTCCGCAGTCGGAGGCGGTTGCGCTGGTGGGCTGGCAGGGCCTGATCAGCATCAGCGAGCTGATGCCCAACTACACGCAGCGTTATGGCGACGTGCGGGCGCGCGACGTCATGGAGTTCATGGTCAAGGACGAGAGCAACCCCTCGAGCATCGTGTCCTGCCTGGGGGCGGCGCGCGAGAACGCCCGCGCGGTGCGCGGCACGCTGACGACCGAGGTCTGGGAAACCCAGAACCAGACCTGGCTGGAGGTGCGCCGGATGATCAAGTCCGGCGAGTTCGAGCGGGATCCGGGGCAGTTCTTCGAGTGGGTCAAATTCCGCTCGCACCTGTCGCGCGGCGTCACGGTCGGCACGATGCTGATGGACGAGGCGCTGCACTTCATGCGCCTGGGTACCTTCCTGGAGCGTGCGGACAACACCGCGCGGCTGGTCGACGTGAAGTTCCATGCGGTCGAGAGCGACTTCTTCGGCACCGCCAGCGAGAAGGACCAGGAGTACGACTTCTACCACTGGAGCGCGATCCTGCGCAGCGTCTCCGGCTTCGAGATCTACCGCAAGGTCTACCGCGACGTGATCAAGCCCGAGCGCGTGGCCGAGCTGCTGATCCTGCGCCCGGACATGCCCCGCTCGCTGCATGCCAGCCTCAACGAGGTGGTCAGCAACCTGGCCCTGGTGGCCAGCGACCCGGACAGCGAGACCCAGCGGCGCGCCGGCAAGCTGCGCGCCGAACTGAAATACGGCCGCATCGACGAGATCCTGGCCACCGGCCTGCATGCCTACCTGACCCAGTTCCTGGACCGGGTCAACGACCTGGGCCTGCACATCAGCCGCGATTTCCTGATTCCATCGTCGGCCTGACGCAACAGCCTCGATTTCCATGCGCACAGTGCAGGCTAACATCGCGCCTGCACTGTGACCGCCACCACTGACACCTCTTCCCTGGCACCCAGCGGCCCGGCGCTGGATGCGCTGATGCGCGAGGAGCGTGTGCGGCTGCACGGGACGATCTGGCCGGCGGCCGTGCTGGGCAGCGTGGTGGTGGCGCTGCTGGTGGCCGGCGTGTTGTGGACGGTGCAGCCGCCCGTGCCGGTGCTGGTCTGGCTGGCCGCGGTCTGCCTGGCGATCGGTACGCGGGTCCTCGTTGGCAGGGCGCACGCGCGTGCCGTTGCGGACCGTGCCATGGATGCCCGGTGGCTGGGCCGGCACCGGGTGGTCTCCGCGTTGCACGGGGCGGTCTGGGCCGCGGCCGCCTGGTGGCTGTACCCGCAAGGGCACCCGGTCCAGGAGATCTTCCTGGTGTTCGCCCTGGCCGGCGTGACGGTCAGCGCGATGATGGCCTATGCCTTCGACCTGCGCAGCGCGCTGCTGTTCGGCGCGCCGGCGATGCTGGCCCTGGTGCTGCGCCTGCTGGCGGAAGGGGAAGCGGTCAGCACCAGCACCGCGCTGATCGTGGCGATGTTCCAGATCTACCACGCGGTGGTGGCGCTGCGCGCCGCGCGGGCGGTGCGGACCCATGTGGCGCTGCGTGGCGCCGAGGCACTGCGGATGGCGGCCCTGCGCAGCAAGCATGCGCAACTGGGGCGCGCCGAGCGCCTGGCCCGGCTGGGCAGCTTCGAGTGGAACCCGCAGGACGGCACGCTGGCCTGGTCGGACGAGCATTTCCGCCTGTGGGGCGTCGAGCCGTCCAGCGTCCCGCCCACCCAAGCCCTGTTCCTGCAGGGCGTACACCCCGAGGACCGGGCGCTGCAGCAGGCGGCGCAGGAGGCGGCGCTGCGTGGCGAGGCGCCCTACGACTGCGTGTTCCGCGTCTGCCGGCCGGATGGCACGGTGCGCCAGGTCCATGTGATGGGCGAAGTGCTGCGAGACCCGGACGGCCGGGTGCTGCGGGTGGTCGGCGCGGTGCAGGACATCACCGAGGCCCGGGCGGCCGAGGCAGCCTTGCTGGAGAAGCAGCGGTTGGTGGACGTGCTGCAGCAGACCACGCCGCTGGGCCTGTGGTTCTTCGACGAGACCGGCTATACCGTGGATCTCAACCCGGCGCTGTGCGGCATCCTGGGCCGCGACCGGCTGGAAGTGCTGGGGCGGCCCATGGCGGATTTCCTCGCCACGCAGGACGCCGCGCGGCCGGCGGGGCTGCCGGCGCCTGCCGGGGCGCAGGTGCTGGACCTGGAACTGGTGCGCCCGGATGGGGACCGGGTGCATTGCCTGGTGCACCTGACGCCGATCGCCGGCTCCGGCGATGCGCCGGCCGGCCTGGTGGGCATGGTGTCGGACCTGGCGCCGATCGACGCGGCGCGCAATGCGCAGCACAGTGCCGAGTTCGTCGTGAACTCGGTCGACGAGGTGATCAGCGTGGTCGACCTGCAAGGCGTGTACCGGATGGTCAACGATGCCTGGTGCCGGCAGACCGGCCATGCGCGTGCCGATGTCATCGGCAGGACCGCCCGGGAGGTGATGCCGGTGCTGATGACGTCGGAGCGGACCCAGGCCGCCCGGGAATGCATCGCGTTGCGCCAGCCACGCACGCTGCGGGCGTCGATCGAGCTGCCGGGCCAGGGACTGCGTGCCATCGAGACGACGCTCACGCCGCTGGTGGATCCGTCCTCCACGGTGCGTGGGGTCATCGCGGTGTCGCGGGACATCACCGAGCAGGAGGCGACGCGCGAGGCGCTGGCCGGCAGCCTGGAGAACCTGCGGCGCACCTTCAACGCCGCGCTGGACGGGATGTTCGCCTACAACGCCCATGATCCGGCCGGGCGGCTGCTGTTCGCCAACGACCGCTTCTTCGAGATGTGGGAGATACCGCGCGAACTGGCCGCCGGCATCTGCCGGCGCGATGTCATCACGGCGGCCCGCCGGCTCTTCATCGACCCGGACGCGGAAGTGCGCCGGATCGACGAGATCCTGGCCATGGACGTGCCCTTCGAGGACCGGGTGCAGCTGCGCGACGGGCGGGTCTTCCTGCGCCGCAGCGTGCCGCTGAAGGACGGCCGGGATGGCGCCGGGCCGACGCGCGTCTGGAGCTTCCGTGACGTGACGCGCGAGGACCTGGCGCTGCAGTCACTGCGCGACAGCGACCGGGCCCAGAAGGCGCTGATGGATGCGTTTCCCGGCTATGTCGCTGTCGTGGATGCGGAGTGTGTCTATACCTATGCCAATGAACGCCTGGCGCAGTTGCTGGGCTTCCGGGTGACCGACATCGTCGGGCGGCACATGCGGGATGTGCTGGACGAGGAGCGCTATCAGGCCAATCTGCAGGAGATGGCACGTGCGCGGCGTGGCCAGGCCTCGGTCAGCGTACGCAGCTATGCGGCCACGGGCCAGCGTGGCGCGGTTGATCTCCAGGTGACCCATGTCGTCGGGGCCGGCGCCGACCCCGCCCGTGCCGCGGTCTATGTGTTCGGGGTCGACATCACCGACCGGGCGCGGGCCGAAGCCGCGCTGCTGCTCGCCAAGGAGGAGGCCGAGCGGGCGAACCGGGCCAAGAGCGCCTTCCTGGCCAGCGTGAGCCACGAACTGCGCACGCCGCTGAACGCGATCCTGGGCTTCTCGCAGCTGCTGCGCTCGGATGCCCATGTGTCGCAGGCCGCCAGCGACAACGCCGGCGAGATCGAGCGGGCCGGGCAGCATCTGCTGTCGCTGGTGGACGACCTGATCGACCTGGGCCGGGTCGAGGCCGGGCACCTGGAGCTGTCGATGGGCCGCGTGCCGCTGGATGCGGTCATCAACGAGAGCCTGTCGCTGGTCGCCCCCTTGGCCGCCAAGCAGGGGATCCGCATCGTGTATGCGGGTGGCGACGCACGCAACGCGGTGGTCCATGCCGATGGGGTGCGCCTCCGTCAGGTGGTCATCAACCTGTTGTCCAACGCGATCAAGTACAACCGCGCCGAGGGTACGGTCCGGGTGCGCTGCCTGCGCCGGCCGGTGCCGGCCGGTGCCACCGGGCCCCTGGTGCGGGTCGAAGTCGAGGACACCGGGCATGGCATCTCGCCGGACCGGGCCAGCCGGATCTTCTCGGCGTTCGACCGCCTGGGCGCCGAGCGCGGTGCCGTCGAGGGCACCGGCATCGGGCTGGTGATCACGAAGCGGCTGGTCGATGCGATGGGCGGAACGATCGGCTACGACACCCTGCCGGGCCAGGGCAGCACCTTCTGGATCGATCTGGCCCAGGCGCCCTCCGGCGTGCCGCTGGCCCCGCCCGCCGCGGCGCCGCGGGAGGCCCCAGCCGGGCGGCAGCCGCGGGTGCTTGTCGCCGAGGACTACGCGCCCAACCAGGCGGTGCTGCGGCTGCAGCTGAGCAGCCTGGGCTGCGACGTGGAGGTGGTCGGCGATGGTGCCGAGGCGCTGCAGCGCTGGACCGACGGCCGCTTCGACCTGGTGCTGACAGATCTGGACATGCCGGTGATGGACGGCTTCGCGCTGGCCCGCAGCATCCGCAAGCTGGAGCTTCGCAACGGCGCCCGCGTGCCGATCATCGCGCAGAGTGCCGCGCTGGTGGGCGAGGAGCGCGTGCAGTGCCTGGCCGCCGGCATGGACGATCTGCTGTCCAAGCCGATCACGCTGGAAGGGCTGGCGGACCTGCTGCGCCGCTGGCTGGGTGCGGCGGCGCCGGCGCTGGGTGCACCCCCTGCACCGCCGCCGCCGGTGCCCCCGACGCCGGCCCGGCGCGCCCGCGACCGCGAGGTGCCGGTGCTGGACCTGGACCAGCTCTACCGCATGCTCGGCCGCATCAGCTCCTCCCAGGCCCAGGCGCTGGTGGACACCTTCCTCGAATCGGCGGCCCACGGCCTGGAGCGGCTCGCCAGCACCCGCGATGCCACCGGGCTGCTGGCGCGCGAGATGCACCGGCAACGCTCCTCGGCGCGCACCGTCGGCGCGCTGCAGTACGCCGAGCTCGCCGGCCGCATCGAGGACCTGGTGCGCGCCGACGCGTCCCTGGTTGCCGGGCCCTGGATCGCGCAGCTGCGCGCGGCACTGGCGCTGGTCGAGCGGGCGGCCGCGGCGCTGGCCGATGCCGATCCGGTGTCGACACCGGCGCCGCTCGCCCCCAGCCCCGGGGGGGACGCGCTGGTCGCCTCGGTGCTGGTGGTGGACGACGACCCGGTCGTGCTGCTGCAGATGGGGCAGATGCTGGCGGGCATCGGCGTCGGCGAGGTCGCCACGGCGCGCAACGGTCTGGAGGCGCTGCTGGAGATGGGCCGGCGCTCCGAGCAGTTCAGCGTCGTCGTGTGCGACCTGAACATGCCGGAGATGGACGGTGTCGAGATGATCCGGCGCATCGGCCAGAGCGGCTTCCGGGGCGGGCTGATCCTGATGAGCGGGGCGGACCGGCAGATCGTCGCGACCGTGGGCAAGCTGGCGGCGCTGCAGGGCCTGACCGTGCTCGGCCAGATCCAGAAGCCGGCCACGCCGCAGGTCATGCGCGAGCTGCTGGAGCAGACGGTGCGCATCCCGATCGACCGGCGCATGGCGCGCAGCGCGGCGACGCTGACGCCGGAGTCGCTGCGGGCCGGCATGGCGCGCCAGGAGTTCAACGTGTGGCTGCAGCCCAAGGTGCAGGCCGACACGCTGCAGCCGGTCGGCGTCGAGGCGCTGGCGCGCTGGCGCCAGGCCGACGGCCGTCTGGTGCCGCCGGACCTGTTCATCGTGATGGCGGAGCGCTCCGGCCTGATCGCCGAGCTCTCCGGCCTGCTGCTCGCGCGCGGGCTGGAGGCGGCCGCGCAGCTGCATGCGGCCGGCTTCCCGCTGACGGTCTCGGTCAACCTGTCGGCGCTGTGGCTCGATGACCTGCGCCTGCCGGACCTGATGCAGCGCTCGGTGGAGGCGGTCGGGCTGCAGCCCTCCGACATCCTGTTCGAGGTCACCGAGACCGGCGTCACGAAGGACGTCGCGGTGGCGCTTGATGTGCTGACGCGCCTGCGGCTGAAGGGCTTCGGCCTGTCGATCGACGACTTCGGCATCGGCTACTCCTCGTTCGAGCAGCTCGGGCGCATCCCGTTCACCGAGATGAAGCTCGACCGCAGCTTCGTCAACCGCGGGCTGCAGGATCCGGCGGCCCGGGCGATCCTGGAGAGCAGCATGGCCATGGCCCAGAAGCTGTCGCTGAGCACCGTGGCCGAAGGCGTCGAGACCGAAGAGGAGCTCGCGCTGATGCGCGGCATGGGCTGCGGCAGCATCCAGGGTTATCTGATCGCGCGTCCGATGCCGGTGGAGGCGCTGATCCAGTGGCTGCGGGAGCGGCCGGCCGCGGGCTGAGCGCCCCGCTTCAGCGCGCGCGGGCGATCGCCTCGCCGAGCTCGATCACCGCCATCGCGTAGTAGCTGCTCCAGTTGTAGCGGGTGACCACATAGAAGTTCTCGGTCCCCGCCAGGTACTGTGGGGCCTCGCCGCCGTTCTGCAGCTCCACCAGCGCCAGCGGGCCGGTGTGCTGCTGGCCGGCGGTGTCCAGCAGCACACCGCGTGCGGCCAGGTCGGCCGGCTGGAAGGTCGGCAGAATGTCGGGCCCGAGCAGCGGCGCCAGATCCAGGCGCTCCGGTGCGAACTGCACCGGGTAGTGCGTTGGCATGCCGGGCTTCCAGCCGAAGGCCTGGAAGTAATTAGCCACCGAACCGATGACGTCGACCGGGCTGCGGAACAGGTCGATGCGCCCGTCGCCATCGAAGTCGATCGCATAACGCACCCAGCTCGAGGGCATGAACTGCGGCAGGCCCATCGCGCCGGCATAACTGCCGCGCAGCGAGGCCGGGTCCAGCCCGCCGCGCCGGGCCAGCGAGAGCAACTGCTCCAGCTCGCCGAGAAAGAAGGCCCGGCGTTCCGCGGCGCGCGGGTGCGCCAGCGGAAAGTCGAAGCTCAGCGTTGCCAGTGCGTCGATCACCCGGAAGTTGCCGACCTGGCGGCCGAAGATCGTCTCCACGCCGATGATGCCCACGATGATCGCCGCCGGCACGCCGAACTCGCGTTCGGCCCGCTCCAGCGCGTCGGCGTTGGCCTGCCAGAACGCGACACCGGCGGCGATGCGCACCGGATCGATGAAGCGGCTGCGGTAGACGCGCCAGTTCTTGGCCGTGCCGGCCGGCGCCGGCAGCACCCAGCGCGTGATCTGCGGCAGGTGCTGGGCCTGCCCGATGACCTGCCGGGTCCAGGCCGGGTCCAGGTCCCGGCGGCTGGCGATGTCGTCGGCGGCACGCATCGCGTCCTCCCGGCCCGCATAACTGTGCGTCACCGGAGCGGCGGCGCGGTGGCGGGCCTTCGGCGCGGCCGCGCGCGTCGCGGAAGTGCGCGGCTTGGCCTGGGGGGTGGCGGCTCGGGCCTCGCCGGCGAGTGGGCCGGACAGCAGGGCGCCGGCCAGCAGCGCGGTGGCGCAGGCCAGGCGGCGGCGCGTCAACGGGAGGGCCATGGCAGCGTACGGAATTCCTGTTGCAGTTGCCGCAGTGTGACAGGGTTTGCGGCGTCCTTCGGTGCATAGCGCAGTGACTCGAGGCGCAGCAGCCAGTCGGTCAGCTGGCGGGTACGGGGCGCCTCCGGGCCCCACAAGGCGCTGGCGTGGCGGGCCAGCGTGCGGGGCGGCGTCTGGGGCGGCAGCGGGCGGCCGGGCTCGCCCAGGCGCTGCGCGGCGCGCTGCAGCAGCCGCAGCCAGGGATCCTGACGGTGGCGGTCCCACAGGGTCCAGGCCGCGCCGCCCAGGCTGGCCAGCACCAGCAAGGCGATCAGCACATAGCCCAGATCCGCCCAGCTGGGTGACTCGAAACCGATGTCGCGCAGCAGGTCCAGTTGCAGCGTCTGGCTGTAGTTCAGCACCCACTGGTTCCAGCCGTTGTTCAGCGCATCCCAGGCGGCACGCAGATTGAACAGTGCCCGCGGGCTGACGCTCTCCAGCGCCGTCGCGATTGCGCTGCGCGGTGCCTGCAGCCGCTGCAGCGATCCGACGCGCCCGGGGGCCACCGCGGCGGTGGGGTCCACGCGCACCCAGCCCTGGCCGGCCAGCCAGACCTCGGCCCAGGCGTGCGCGTCGCTCTGGCGCACGACCCAGAAGTCGCCCACGGCGTTGAGTTCGCCCCCCTGGTAGCCGGTCACGATGCGTGCCGGAATGTCGAGCGAGCGCATCATCACGACGAAGGCGGACGCGATGTGCTCGCAGAAGCCGGCCTTGCGGTCGAACCAGAACTCGTCGGCGGTGTGGATGCCGTACTCGCCCGGCTCCAGCGTGTAGCCGTAGCCGCCGGTGCGCAGCCGCTCCAGCACGGTGGCTACCAGCCGCTCCGGCTCGACCTCGGCGCGGGTGCCGCGGCGCAGTTCGGCGGCCCACTGCATCGTGCGCGGGTTGAAGCCGGGGGGAAGCTCCAGGTAGTCCTGCAGCGCCGCGGTGCGGGTCAGCGGCCCGTGGCGGAATGCCGGGTAGCTGCGTGCGCTGTAGCGCGTGAGTTCGGTCACCGGCTGCGGGCTGGTCCACTGCAGCTGCGGCGTCATGCGCAGGTCGCGGCCGGGGGCGACCGGCGCCTCCGGCGTGGCGTCCAGCGTCAGGATCCAGTTGCGGTTGGTCGGCTCCAGCGTGACCTGGTAGCGGACCGGTTCCCCGCGCACCTGAAGCCCGGCCGGCACCTGAAGGCGCTCCGGGAAGCGCGAGCGCAGCACCCGCCATTCGCGCCCCTCCAGCGTGGACAGCACCGGCCCGCGGAAATACAGCTCGGACTGCCGCGGCGGCGCGCCCTCGAAGCGCACCCGCATCGCGACGCTGTCGTCCAGCGCGAGGCTGGCGATGGTGCCGACCTGCATGCTGCCCGACAGGCCGCTGCGGCCGGCCATCGCGTCCGACGGGATGCCCCACAGCGGCGCCAGTCGCGGAAACAGCAGGAACAGCACCACCATGATGGGTGCCCCCAGCAGGGCCATGGTGCCGGCAATCCGGGCGGCCTCGCGCAGCGGCGGCTTGCCTACCGGCATGTGGGTGTTGACCAGCGCCGTCAGCAGGCCCATCAGCGCCAGCAGCATCGCCGCGGCCGTCAGCAGCGACTGCGAGAAGAAGAAGTTCGTCAGCATCGTGAAGAAGCCCAGGAAGAACACGACGAACGCGTCGCGTCGGGCCCGCAGCTCCAGCGTCTTGAGCGACAGCAGCACCGCGATCAGCGTGACGCCGGCATCGCGCCCGAGCAGCGTGCGGTGCGTCAGCAGCGTTGCGCCCACCGTCAGCACGAGCAGGCCGAACACCCACCAGCGCGACGGCAGGCTGCGCGCCGTCCAGGCCAGCATGCCGCGCCAGGCCAGCACCGCCACCGCCAGCAGGCTACACCACAGCGGCAGGCGGCCGGCCTGCGGCGCCAGCACGACCGCGATGACCAGCAGCAGGAACAGCGTGTCCCGGGCGTCCCGGGGCAGGCGGTGCAGGCGTTCCAGCATGGCGCCTCAGCCCTCCTGGCCGCACAGGGCCAGCGCTTCGAGGCAGCGCCGGCGGTGGGCCTCGCCGCTGCCGGGCGGGATCATGCGCGCGGGCAGCCGCAGGCCGTAGGCCTGGCCGCTGCGGTCCGCGGCAAGCACCCAGGCGCACAGCCGCGACAGCGCGTGTTCCAGCGCGGGGCCGCCGCCGGCGGCCACGGCGGAGGGCGGCAGCCCCGCCTGCACCAGATCCAGCCACAGGTCCTGCCCCTGGGTCTGCGCGGTGTCCCGGCTGACGAGTTCGTCGGCCTTGGCGGCCTTCTTCCAGACGACCAGCTTCAGCGGGTCGCCGCGCCGGTAGGCCCGCACGCCATCCGACTCCCCGGCCGTGCTGGCGGTACGCTGGCGGGCTGCGCCGGTGCGGGGCTCGCCCGGCGGCAGCGGGGGCGGGCGCTGCTCCGGCTGCGGATAGACCAGCACCTGCGCGGCCGGCCGCCAGACCGTCCAGACGCGGAAGGTGCCCAGCGGGAAGCGTGTCTCGGCCGTCAGCGGCGGCAGCGGCTGCAGCCCGCGCCGCTTCGGCGCGAAGGCCACCTGCACGCCGGCGCTGCCCTGGCCCGGCACGTCGACGTAGCTCCAGTGGCCGGTGCCCAGCACCGCCAGCCCGATGCCATGGCGCTTGCGCCGGCGGGTGTTGTGCAGGTGGATCGCCAATGCGACGCTGCCGCCGGCGAAGGCCGGCTCGGGCGCCTGCAGCTGCAGCGTCAGGCCGCGCAGCGTGCCATGGCACAGGTGCATGCCGACCAGGGCGCTGCCCGCCAGCAGGAAGGTCAGCAGGTAACCCAGGTTCAGCTGGTAGTTGATCGAGGCCACCAGCAGCACCAGCAGCGTGGCGGCCAGCATGAAGCCGGGCCGGGTCGGCAGGATGTAGACATTGCGCTGCGTCAGCAGTGTCGCGTCGCTGCGCGGCAGGCGGTCGATCCAGTAGCGGCGCACGCGCTCTCTCGCGCCCTGCACCGGGTTGAACAGCCAGCGGGGCAGCACGGCCTGCATCGGCGCCGCTCAGGCCAGCGGGACGGCGCGCAGCATCGCCTGCACCTGCTCGACGGCGCCGCGGCCGGCGTCCCCGGTCGGCACCAGGCGGTGGGCGATGGTCTGGGGCAGGATGGCCTGCACATCGTCCGGCGCCACATAGTTGCGCCCGGCCAGCAGCGCCTGCGCCTTGGCCGCCAGCACGATGGCGATGCCGGCGCGCGGGCTGAGCCCCTGCAGGAACCACGTGCCGGAGCGGGTGGCGGCGATCAGGTCCTGCACATAGTCCAGCAGCGCGTCCGAGGTGTGCACCGCCAGCACCGCGCGCTGCAGCTCGGCGAGCTGCGCGGGTGTCAGCAGGCCGGGCAGGGTATCGACCATGTCCCGGCGGTCCTGGCCGGACAGCAGCGCGCGCTCCGCGGCGCGGTCCGGGTAGCCGAGCGAGATGCGCATCAGGAAGCGGTCCAGCTGCGACTCCGGCAGCGCGTAGGTGCCCAGCTGGTCGTGCGGGTTCTGCGTGGCGATCACGAAGAAGGGGTCGGGCAGGGCCCGCGTCTCGCCCTCGATCGTGACCTGCTTTTCCTCCATGGCCTCGAGCAGCGCGCTCTGGGTCTTCGGGCTGGCCCGGTTGATTTCGTCGGCCAGCAGCACCTGGGCGAAGATCGGACCGGGATGGAACACGAAGCCGTCCCGCCCCCGCTCGAACACCGACACGCCGGTCAGATCGCTGGGCATCAGGTCGGACGTGAACTGCACCCGCGAGAACTGCAGGCCGAAGGTGCGGGCCAGCGCGTGCGCGAGCGTGGTCTTGCCCACGCCGGGAACGTCCTCGATCAGCAGGTGGCCGCCCGCCAGCAGGCAGGCCACGCAGTCCTGCACCTGCGCTGTTTTGCCGACGATGACCGTGTTAAGCTGATCAAGCAAGGATTGAAGCATGGGAGAGGCGTGCATGGCATGACCTTACCTGAAAACCGATGACCCGCAGACCCGCCATGAACAGAACCGGATACTTTTCCCACAGCGACTGCCGCAAGCATGAAATGGGCGCCGGCCACCCGGAATGCCCGCAGCGTCTGGATGCGATCGAGGACCGCCTGCTGGTCTCGGGGGTGGCAGACGCCCTGGACCGCCGCGAGGCGCCGGTCGCGCCGCTGGCCGACATCGAACTGGCCCACGGCCGCATGTTCGTCGCGGCGCTGCGCGGTCTGAGCGATGGCCTGCGCGACGAGATCGAGGCCGGCGGCCCCACCCACGCCAAGATCGACCCGGATACCTCGATCAACATCCACACCTGGGACGCGGCGCTGCGCTCGGCCGGCGCCGCCATCGCCGCCACCGATGCCGTGCTGGCCGGTGAGCTGGAGAACGCCTTCTGCTGCGTGCGCCCGCCCGGCCACCATGCCTGCCGGGACAAGGCCATGGGCTTCTGCTTCTTCAACAACGTCGCGATCGCCGCGCGGTATGCGCTGGAGCGGCACGGCCTGCAGCGGGTCGCGATCGTCGACTTCGACGTGCACCACGGCAACGGCACCGAGGACATCGTCGCCGGCGATCCCCGCATCCTGATGGTGAGCTTCTTCCAGCATCCGTTCTATCCGGAAGGCGGTTCACAGTCGAATGCGTCCAACCTGGTCAATGTGCCGGTGCCGGCCTACACGCGGGGCATGCAGGTCCGCGACCTGATCGAGACCTACTGGATTCCGCGCCTGGAGGAGCACCGTCCGGAGATGATCTTCATCAGCGCAGGCTTCGATGCGCACCGCGAGGACGACATGGGCCAACTCGGCCTGGTGGAACAGGACTACACCTGGATCACCAGCCGGATCAAGGACGTGGCGCGCCAGCATGCGGGCAGCCGCATCGTGTCCTGCCTGGAAGGGGGCTACAACCTCAGCGCGCTCGGGCGCAGCGTCGAAGCCCATCTGCGTGTGCTGGCCGATGTCTGAGCGCGGGTGAATACCTCCTACGCCTTCGACGATCTGGCGGAATGGCTGACGGCGCTCAGCCGCCCGGCAACGCTGCTGGAGCTTGGGGTGCTGCTGCTGTGCGCCGGACTGGCCTGGGTGCTGGTCAGCGCGGTGCGGCGCTCGGTGCAGAACACCGACGGCCGGTCGATCCTGTTCGGGCGCCGGGTTGTCGACGGGGTGCTGTTCCCGCTGCTGCTGTTGTGCCTGGCCTACGGCGCGCGGGTGCTGCTGTCGCATGGCGGCACGACGCATGTGTTCCGGATCGCGCTGCCGGCGCTGGTCGCGCTGCTGGTGATCCGCATGGGCGTGAAGGTGCTGCAGGTCGCGTTTCGCGAGACGCCGCTGGTCCGGGTGCTGGAGCGCTCGATCTCCTGGGTGGCCTGGGGCGCGATGGTGCTGTGGGTCAGCGGGCTGCTGCCGCTGATGCTGGAGGAACTGGACCAGATCCACTGGAAGGTGGGCGACGCGACGATGTCGCTGCGCACGCTGATCGAAGGCAGTCTGACGGCCGGCGCGGTGCTGATCCTGACGCTGTGGGTGTCCTCGGCCTTCGAGGCGCGGCTGCTGCGGGCCGCGTCCGTCGGCGACCTATCCCTGCGCAAGGCCGTCAGCAACGCGGTGCGCGCGCTGCTGCTGCTCATTGGCCTGATGGTGGCACTGACGGCTGCCGGCGTCGATCTGACGGCCCTGTCGGTGCTGGGCGGCGCGATGGGGGTCGGCATCGGCCTGGGCCTGCAGAAGCTCGCCTCCAACTACGTCAGCGGCTTCGTGATGCTGGCCGAGCGCAGCGTGCGCATCGGCGACACCGTGCGCGTGGACAACTTCGAAGGCGTGGTGGCGGACATCAACGCCCGCTACTCGGTGATCCGCGCACCGACCGGCCGCGAGTCCATCGTCCCCAACGAGATGTTCATCGTCAACCGGGTCGAGAACCTCTCGCTGAGCGACCGCACGCTGTGGCTGTCGACGGTACTGCTGGTGCCCTATGACGTCGACCTGGACGCGGTCCTGGGCTGGATCGAGCAGGCCACGCGGGCCCAGCCCCGGGTGCTGCAGCAGCCGGCCCCGACGGTGGCGTTGTCCGGCTTTCCGGTGGACGGTCTGGAGATCACGGTCGGCTACTGGATCGGCGACCCGGAGAACGGGCAGCTCAACATCCGCTCCGACGTGAACCGGGCGATTCTGCAGGCACTGCGTGCGCAGGGCATCCGGATGCCGCCGCCGCAGCGGCCGGCCGCGCCCGCCGTGGCTGGCTATAATTAAAAAAGCACGGTCGTACTTTTTTGGCGCGGCTGCGTTGTCGCCGCGGCCGCGGTCCCTGTCGCATCTGCGAAGACCCTGATGCGGCAGCGCGGCATAAAATCAGCGGCTGTCCTGCCTAGCCTATCCAACCCAATCATGGAGTCTGCGTAATGAAGGTCCTCGTACCTGTGAAGCGTGTGGTCGATTACAACGTCAAGGTGCGCGTCAAGTCCGACGGCAGCGGTGTGGACATCGCCAATGTCAAGATGAGCATGAATCCGTTTGACGAGATCGCCATCGAAGAGGCCGTGCGGCTGCGCGAGAAGGGGGTGGCCACCGAGGTCATCGCGGTGTCCTGCGGCGTCACCCAGTGCCAGGAAACCCTGCGCACCGCCATGGCCATTGGCGCCGACCGCGCGATCCTGGTCGAGACTGCGGAAGAACTGCAGCCGCTGGCGGTGGCCAAGCTGCTCAAGGCGATCGTCGACAAGGAACAGCCCGGCCTGGTGATCCTGGGCAAGCAGGCGATCGACGACGACTGCAACCAGACCGGACAGATGCTCGCCGCGCTGTGCGACCTGCCCCAGGGCACCTTCGCCAGCAAGATCGAGATCGCCGACGGCCAGGCCCGCGTCACCCGCGAGGTCGACGGTGGCCTGGAGAACATCCACCTGACGCTGCCGGCCATCGTCACGACCGACCTGCGGCTGAACGAGCCGCGCTACGTGACGCTGCCCAACATCATGAAGGCCAAGAAGAAGCCGCTGGAGACCGTCAAGCCCGCCGACCTCGGCGTGGACGTGGCCCCCCACATCAAGACCCTGAAGGTCTCGGAGCCGCCGACGCGCAGCGCCGGCATCAAGGTGGCCGACGTGGCCGCCCTCGTCGACAAACTCAAGAACGAAGCAAAGGTGATCTGACATGGCTGCCCTGGTTATTGCCGAACACGACAACAGCACCATCAAGGGTGCCACCCTCAACACCGTGACGGCCGCGCTGCAGTGCGGCGGTGATGTCCACGTGCTGGTCGCCGGCGCGAATGCCGGTGCCGCCGCCACGGCCGCCGCGGCGATCGCCGGTGTCAGCAAGGTGCTGCATGCCGATGACGCCGGCCTGGGCAACGCGCTGGCGGAGAACGTCGCCGCGCAGGTGCTGGCGCTGGCTTCGGGCTACAGCCACATCCTGTTTGCCGCGACCGCCTCGGGCAAGAACATCGCGCCGCGCGTCGCCGCCAAGCTGGATGTCGGCCAGATCTCCGAGATCTCCAAGGTCGACAGCCCGGACACCTTCGAGCGCGCGATCTATGCCGGCAACGCGATCGCCACCGTGCAGAGCCTGGACGCGACCAAGGTGCTGACGGTGCGCACCACCGGCTTTGACGCCGCGGCCGCCACCGGTGGCAGCGCCAGCGTCGAGAAGGTCGCCGCCGTGGCCGCCAGCCCGAAGGCCAGCTTCATCGGCAGCGAGATCGCGAAGAACGACCGCCCCGAGCTGACCGCCGCGAAGATCATCGTCTCCGGCGGCCGCGCGATGGGCAGCAGCGACAAGTTCAACGACGTGCTCACGCCGCTGGCCGACAAGCTCGGCGCCGCGCTCGGCGCGAGCCGCGCCGCGGTCGATGCCGGCTACGCGCCCAACGACTGGCAGGTCGGGCAGACGGGCAAGATCGTCGCCCCGCAGCTCTACATCGCCTGCGGCATCAGCGGCGCGATCCAGCACCTCGCGGGGATGAAGGACAGCAAGGTCATCGTCGCCATCAACAAGGACCCGGAGGCGCCGATCTTCTCGGTCGCCGACTACGGCCTCGAGGCGGACCTGTTCGCCGCCGTGCCCGAGCTGGTGCAGGCGCTGGGCTGAAGGCCGCCGCCGAGCCGGACCCGAGGGCGCGCAACGCGAGTTGACGCGCCCTCGCCACTTTCGAACTGGAGTGATGCGATGAGCTACCGTGCCCCCGTCAAGGACATGATGTTCGTGATGACCGAGCTTGCCGGCCTCGACGAGGTCGCGCAGATTCCGGGTTTCGAGGACTTCGGCGCCGAGACGGCGCAGGCGGTGCTCGAGGAATGCGCCAAGCTCAACGAGGACGTCGTCGCGCCGTTGAACTGGGAGGGCGACAAGAACCCCTCGTCATGGAAGGACGGCGTTGTCACGACGACGCCCGGCTTCAAGGAGGCCTTCCGCCAGTTCGCCGAAGGCGGCTGGCAGGGCCTGCAGCACCCGGC
>JAEUOX010000123.1 GCA_016790475.1 Rhodoferax sp.
GTCAGGGCCTTGGCGCCGTCCTGTGCCAGCTCGGCCTTGCCGGGGGCGAAGTAGAACTTCACGACGCCGTTCTCGACCATCACGCTGGCAGCGTCGCCTGCCGGAGCTGCCGACGAAGCGGCAGCCGCAGGTGCCGCAGCCGCGGCAGCAGGAGCCGCCGGCGCGGCCGCCTTGGCCATGGCCACGGCCTTCTTGTTGTTGTGCTGGTGCATCACGATGCCGAACACCAGGCCCAGCACCAGAACAATCACGCCGACCCCGGCACCGAGGGCTACGCCCGTTCCATCGTCATTTTGCGCAGACATGCAGACTCCCTGGACAGTGAATCGGGCATTGTAGTCAGCGGCAATTCCGGCAAACTTCCCCCATGGCCAACCCCCAACTCATCGAAGCACTCTCCGGCGCCACCAGCCTGGAGCTGTACGAACTCTCCGCCATCATCGACCGGCTGCTGGCCGACCCGAAGCGCATCGGCGCCGTCGTGGTTCGCCTGAACCTGGGCCGCCAGGTGCAGTTCATGGACCGCCAGACCGGCCGCATGCGCGAGGGCATCGTGACGGACATCAAGCCGCCGCACGTCATCGTGCATGAGCCGGCAACGCGGTCGCACTGGAAGATGTCCTATGCCGCCATCGACCCCGGCGCGGCCGACGAGCGCATCGACAGCCCGGCCGGCGCCGCGCCGGGGCCCGCGATGCCACCCCAGCGCAAACCGGGCCGCGAGGACTTCCGCAGGGGCGACAAGGTCTCGTTCACCGACAAATACCTGCAGCCGCAGGTGGGCGTCATCAGCCGGATCAATCAGCGCACCGCGACCGTGGATTGCGAAGGCGGCGGTGGCTGGCGCGTGCCGTTCGGCATGCTGCACCATGTGACGGATGTTTGAAGGGTGGTGCGTATCGGGTTTCGTGCGATTCGACTAAAATGTTCGAAACGAACGGAGTCGCCATGCAAACCATGACAGCCAATCAGGCCAAGACCCAATTCGGGGCATTTATCGACATGGCTCAGAAGGAGCCTGTGCGTGTGATGCGCCATGATCGTGTTGTCGGGGTCCTGGTTTCTGCCAGCGACTACGAGGCCATGCGGGCGTTCTATGCGGACCGCTTGTCACGCACGCTGGACCAAACGGCTGCCCAAGCAGCCGCCGCAGGGCTCACGCAGGAGCAACTGGACACACTGCTTGCCGATGACCGTTGAGCGCTACGTCATCGACACCAATGTGCTGATCAGCGCGGCATTGTCGGCGCACTCCGCGCCCGGTGTGGTCGTTCGACGTATTCTGGCGCAGGGAGAGGTCCTGTTCTCAGAGGCGACGTTCGCGGAGTTGCAGACACGCATGTGGCGCCCCAAGTTCGATCGCTACCTGACCCTGGAAAGCCGGAAATTGATCCTGCATGATTTCCGGGCAGTGGCGAGATGGGCCGATATTCCGCCGGCCGTCAGCACACGCCGGTTCTGTCGAGATGCAGATGACGACAAGTTCCTGCACCTCGCCTTGGCCGGCGCGGCGAGGGTGATTGTCAGTGGCGACAAAGACTTGCTGGACCTGGGCCAGGTGGATACGGTCCAGATCCTTTCGCCCGCCATGGCGCTTGCCCGGATGGGGTGAGGTGCGTGCGAGGCGTGACTGTCAGGTTACTCACCCCGCCACCGCAGGCTCCCCGGCCAATGCCCGCCACGACACCACCGGCCATTGGCTGCG
>JAEUOX010000136.1 GCA_016790475.1 Rhodoferax sp.
GCGAAATTGCGGTTCAGGCCGACCTGGTCCATCAGCTCGTAGATGCGTTCGCGCTGCTCGGCCTTGCCCATCCTGGTGTGCTCGACGAGCGGCTCGCCGATGATCGATGCGACCGTCATGCGCGGGTTCAGGCTGGCCTGCGGATCCTGGAAGACCATCTGCATCTTCGGGCGCAGCTGGCGCAGCGCCTCGGTGCGCACCGCGGTGACGTCCGCGCCGTCGATGATGACCTGCCCGGCCGTGGGCTCGTACAGCCGCAGCATCGCGCGGCCGCAGGTGGACTTGCCGCAGCCGGACTCGCCCACCAGGCCGAGCGTCTCGCCGGCCGGGATGTCGAAGCTCACGCCGTCCACCGCCTTGACGTCGCCGGTGCGCCGGCGCAGCAGCCCGGAGTGGATCGGGAAATACATCTTCAGCCCGCGCACCTGCACGAGCGGCTGGGAGGATTTGACCGCGGTATCACGCATGGCGCTCTTTCCCGGTGCTGGGGTCCCAGAAGCAGGCGACATCGTGCGCCGGGCCGATCTTCAGGCGCTGCGGGTTCTCGCGCCCGCAGCGCTCCATTGCCACCGTGCAGCGCGCCTTGAACGCGCACGCACCGGGCTCGGACTTGATGATGGGGGGCTGGCCCTCGATGACGTCCAGCTTGGCGGCCCGGGCACCCTTCAGGCGCGGCACGGTCTTGAGCAGCGCCCGGGTGTAGGGATGGGCCGGTCGCTCGAACAGCTCCTGGACCGCCGCCATCTCGACGATCTGCCCGCCATACATCACCATCGCGCGGTCCGCGATGCCGGCGATCACACCCAGGTCGTGGGTGATCCAGACGATGGCCATGCCCAGCTTGTGGCGCAGGTCGCGGACCAGCTCCAGGATCTGGGCCTGGATCGTCACGTCCAGCGCGGTCGTGGGCTCGTCGGCGATCAGCACCTTCGGGTCGCAGGCCAGCGCGATCGCGATCATCACGCGCTGGCGCATGCCGCCGGAGAACTGGTGCGGGAAGTCCTTCAGCCGGCGCTCCGCGTCGGGGATGCCGACCAGCTCCAGCAGTTCGCGTGCGCGCTTGTGCGCTGCGGCCTTGTCCATGCCCATATGCTTGCGCAACGGCTCCATGATCTGGAAGCCGACTGTGAACACCGGGTTCAGCGAGGTCATCGGATCCTGGAAGATGAAGCCGATGCGGGCACCGCGGATGCTGCGCAGCTGTTCCTGCGAGCAATGCAGCAGGTCCACCCCGTCGAACATCACCGAGACACCGGACACCATGGCCGGCGGGCTGGGCAGCAGACCCAGCAGCGACATCATCGTGACCGACTTGCCGGAACCGCTTTCGCCCACGACACCGAGCAATTCCCCGGGGCGCAGGTCGAAACTGACAGTGTTGACCGCATGGACGTCACCGGTCCGCGTCTTGAAACGCGTCCGGAGCTGGTTCACCTGCAGGACAGGCGCGATGTTTTCGACCATGGTTGACAAGTTGAAGCACTCTTTCGATTTGCCTAGCAATGGGCGTGCCTGAATGCACCCTTCCGGCTGCCAATTGCTCAGGGACGGGCGATTATGCGCGGGTTGCCAGTCCATGCAGCCTAGGGAATACGATGGTGTCCGGGGCCTCGAATGGCCCCGGCATGCGGTGGGTCCAACAGGCCATTCGAGCCCGCATGCGCACCCTATGCGGGCACCTGGGCAGGCGCGCGGAAGGTGGCCCGCACCGCCGTGGACCGGGTCCGTCAGAGTGGGAATCCGGCTCGCGAGGCCATCACAGGTCCGGAAACGGCGGTCGGGCGCCACGTCTGGCGCTACGATGCCTGCACCCCTCCGCCGGCCGCCCCCATGTCCCGACCCCTCCCCCCTGCGTTCGCACGCCTGTCCTGGTCCAACCTGCTGGCCCAGCTCGCGGAGCAGCTGAGCCTGGCGGCGGTACCGATCGTCGCCGTGCTGGT
>JAEUOX010000160.1 GCA_016790475.1 Rhodoferax sp.
CTGACTCATCGCGCTTGTCCGAACGCAGCGCCCGCAGGGCGCGTAGTGAGTTGCGCGATGCGCCCCGGCGGCGAGTACCGCAGGTTGTCGGCGCGTTCAGCGCCCGACCAAGCCGCCCATGAGCCCCCGCCGGGCTGCGCCTGCCGCGACGCGCGCCAACGCCAACGGAGTCCCTGCCAACCTATAAAGCCTGCAAGGCCCGCGCAAACGCCCCCAGGTACACGTCGAACTCCTGCAGATCGTTGTGCGCCGCGCCCGGCACTCGCAGGACCGTGGCATGGGGCGCCAGGGTCTTCAGCGCTTCGCTGTGGCTCGGGGCGATCAGCGGGTCGCGCTCCCCGTGGATCAGCAGGATCGGGCCGTCGATCCGGCTGATCAGGCGGTCGGTGTAGAGCGGGTAGCGCAGCACCCCGCTCGGTACCCAGGCATAGCGCTCCCGGGCCAGCGCGGCCATGCTGGTGTAGGGGGAGACCAGCACCGTCAGGTCCGGTGGGCGCCGCTCCGACAGGTCGGCCGCCAGGCGGGCGGCCAGGCCGGTGCCGAGCGAGCGGCCGTAGATGACGATCTTGCGCCCGGCATACCGTTCGGCCACCGTGGCCCAGGCGGCGCGCACGTCGGCGTGCAGTTGCGCCTCGCTCTCGATGCGGCCGGTGCTCTTGCCGAAGCCGCGATAGTCCAGCATGAACAGGTCGAAGTTCACCCGGCGGTAGTACTCCGGGTTGACGAACCAGTTGGCCAGGCTGCCGCCGTTGCCGTGCAGGAAGACCACCACGCCCTTCGGGTCCGGCAAGCGCAGATGCAGCGCCGACAGTTGCGCGCCCGGCACCGGGATCGTCAGCTCCTGGATGTCCGGCGCCCGGGCCAGCGGCTGGTCGGCAGGCAGCACGTCCGGCGCAAACAGCAGCTTCTCCTGCCGGAACCACAGCCAGGCCAGCGCACCACCGTAGAGCGCCAGCGCCGTCAACAGCAGCACCAGGAAAGTCAGCATCATGCGGCGGGACGGGGAACGGGATGAGGCCATGCAGCAGGGTCGCAGATTCTGCCGGCGCCGTTGGGCATACGCCGGAAAGTGCCGACTTTATCGCGCAAAATCAGCCCATGCCGACTGCGCCACGGGATCCCCAGGAAGAACAGCTGGAAACTCTGCTCCGAGAGGCCCATGCGGCGCTTGACCGGGGCGACGTGCGCGCCGGCCGCGAAACCTCGCAGCGCATCCTGAAGGCGGCCGAGGCCTCCGGTCACCAGCGCTTCGAGGCCCGCGCGCTGCTGTGCCTGGCCCATTGCGACCGCATGCTGTCGCGCTACCGGCGCGCCCACCGGGCCAGCCAGCGGGCGGTGCAGCTGTTCCAGGTGCTGCGCGACACCTCCGGCGAGGTCATGGCGCTGAGCACGCATGCCTTCGTGTCGATCAACCTCGGTCGCAACGAGGAAGCCGTCGAGGCCGCACTGCTCAGCGTACGGCTCAGCCAGTTCCTGGAGAAGGACGAGCACAGCGTGCTGTCCTACAACGCGCTGGGTGTCGCGTATTTCTGGAGCCACAGTTTCGAGAAGGCCGAGCAGGCCCTGCGCACGGCCGTGCAGATCGCCGAACAGGCGCGCCCGGCGCTGAGCACCTTCCAGCCCCGCGTGAACCAGTGGTGGACCGAGGTGATCCGGGTCTTCTACGAGCGCTACTACGTCGGCGCCCTGCCCGCACTGGATCAGCTCCGGACGCTGCGCGAAGCGGTGCTGGCCGTCATGGCCGGCGGCGACCGCCCCAGCAACGGCGCGGGCACCCATGTCACGACGGAAGCGGTGCTGCTGTTCGGCCTGGCGCTGGACCAGTGCTGGAACGGCCGTATCGGCCAGGCCCAGCTCGATGTGGATGCGCTGTCCAACTGGGCCCAGCGCTACGGCACCGTCACCTGGCTGTCCGCGCTCGAGAGCTGGGTGCGCGCCGAGGTGGCCTGGGCCCGGCAGGACTGGCAGCTCGCGCAGCAGCATGCGGCGCGCATGATCGATGTCGCGGTGGAGGTCGAGCACGAGCAGCTGGCCTGCCTGGGGCATCTGCTGTCGTCCCAGCTGTACGTGGCCCAGGGCCGCAACGGCGAGGCGCTCGACGAGTTGCGCCGGCTGCGCCTGCGCGAGCAGCTGATCCGCTCCGACGGGCTGGACACGCGGGAGAAGGTCGTCGAATGGCAGGTGGAGCTGCGCCAGCGCCAGCAGAGCGTGGACCGGCTGGAGCTCACATCCCGGCAACTGGAGAAGCTCTCGCTGGAGGACACGCTGACCGGCATTCCGAACCGCCGCAACTTCGAGCTGTATGCCGGCGAACTGCTGCGCTCCGGCCAGGGCCGTGGCCACCCGCCCTGCGTGGCGCTGATCGACGTGGACCGTTTCAAGCAGATCAACGACCACCATTCCCACCAGGTCGGCGACGCGGTGCTCAAGCGCATCGCGCAGATCCTGAAGTCCCATGTGCGCGAGGAGGATATGGCGGCACGCCTGGCCGGCGACGAGTTCGTGATCGTGTTCAAGAACGCGGAGTTGCGCATTGCGCAGCAGGTCTGCGCGCGGATCCAGGCCGCGGTGCGCTCCTTCGACTGGGGCACGATCGCCGCCGGCCTGCAATCCACGATCAGCGTCGGCGTCGCTGCAGCCGAGCCCGGTGACACGGTGGAATCGCTGACGCACCGCAGCGACCAGGCGATGTACGCCGAGAAGAAGCGACGGCGCTGATGGACGCGAACCGGGTTCCGGTGACCGTGGCCTCCTGGCGCGCGTCGGTGCCGCAGATCACACTGGACCGCGCGCTGGTGCAGGACCGCGCGGGCGGGCTGGACTTCTCACGGGTGCTTTTCCTGGACATCGACGGCGTGCTGCATCCCGAGATGCCCACCGACCAGCCGCCCTTTGCCTGCCTGGAGCCGTTCCGGGCCTGCCTGCGCCGGGTCGACCCGCTGGCGGCGCTGCCGATCGTGATCAGCTCCGACTGGAAGCTGCACCACGGCCTGGAGGAACTCCGCACGCGGTTGCAGGACGACATCGCGCGGCAGGTCGTCGGCGTGACGCCGGACTGGTTTGGCCGGCCCGACGGGACCCGCCAGAAGGAAATCACCGCCTGGCTGGCCATGCACGCCAGCCCTGGCGCGCAATGGCTGGCAATCGACGACCGCGCTGCCTGGTTCGAGGCCGGTTGCAGCGCGTTGTTCCTGGTCGCACCGATCCGGCAGGGCGGGCCGGGCTGCCTGGACGCCGTTACCTGCGCGCAGCTGGCGCTGCGTCTGCAGCAGTTTCTGCAACCGGACCTTGCCGGGCGCTGAGGCCTGCCGGAGCGCGGCCGCAGGCTGCCGGTCAGACCGCCCCTTGCGCCCGCAGGGCCGCAAAGGCGTCCGTGATCAGCGCGCCCAGCTCCGCGCGCCGCGCGCTGCGAAGCGCATTGGTCGCGAATCGGGCATCCTGTGCCAGCGCCGGCTGCTGCAGCACCTGCTCGCAGAACACGTGCCACTCCCGCTCATTCTGCAGACCCAGCAGGACCTGCTGGCCGTCCCCGGCCCGGAACGGGCCGTAGGGGTAGATCGTGGCGTGGCTGGCACCGGTGCGTTGCGGCGGGGGTGCGCCATCGAAGCTGTAGCACAGCGGGAAGCCCATCCACTCGGCCAGCGCCTCCAGCATCGAGACATCGATGCGCCGGCCTTGCCGGGCACCTCCGGCGTGCCGGTCACCGACAATAGCCCGGCCTCGCTCTGAATCAACAGGTCATAGGCTTTCTTGTCGCGGTAGGGCCCGTCCGCCCCGTAGCCGGAGATGTCACAGACGATCAGGCCGGGCTTGCGGGGCGCCAGGGCCTCGAAGGACAGGCCCATCCGGGCCGCCGCGCCGGGCGCCAGGTTCTGCACCAGCACGTCCGCCTGCTCCAGCACCAGCCGCTCCAGGATCCGGTGGGCGGCGGGCTGCTTCAGGTCCAGCGTCAGACTCTCCTTGGAGCAGTTGGTCCACACGAAATGGGACGCCAGCCCCCGGACCCGGTCGTCGTAGGCCCGCGCGAAATCGCCGCTGCCCGGGCGCTCGATCTTGATCACCCGGGCGCCCAGGTCGGCCAGCTGGCGCGTCGCGAACGGCGCCGCGATCGCATGCTCCAGCGCAACGACGGTGACGCCTCGCAGCGGCTGCATCGTCCTGCTCAGGCCAGCGTGGCCGTGGCGTCCATCGTGAGCCAGCCCGCATGGTCGCTGGCCCACAGCCGCACGGTGCGGCCGTCCGCGGCCGGCTGGCCGTGGACACTGAACGGATGGGTGTCGAAGGTGGGGCGCAGCGCCTTGAACGTGAAGGCCTGCACCCGCGCGTCCGGGCGCTCGCGCCGCAGCAGGTTCAGCAGCAGCGTGGCAATCAGCGGACCATGCACCACCAGGCCCGGGTAGCCCTCGACCTCGGTCACGTAGCGCCGGTCATAGTGGATCCGGTGGCCGTTGAAGGTCACCGCCGAATACCGGAACAGCAGCACGTCGTCCGGCACGATCGCACGGTGCCAGTCGCCGGGACCCGGCGCGGGCTGGGGCGGTGGAGGGACGTCGCCCGGCGCAGGCGCCTCCCGGTAGACGATGTGGTGGTGCTCCGTCAGCGCCACCGCCGCGCTGCCGTCCTGGCGCAGTTCGTGACGCACGGTCACGAAGACCAGCGGGCCGGTGCGTCCGGTCTTCGTGCGGACATCCTGGATGGTCGAGACACGCTGCAGCCGGTCGCCGATGGCCAGCGGCGCATGGAACACGAAGTCGCTGCCAGCCCACATGCGCCGGGGCAGCGGCACCGGGGGCAGGAAGCCGCCGCGGCGGGCATGGCCGTCCGGGCCGATCTCCGACTGCGGGTGCAGGGGCAGGAAGTACAACCAGTGCCACAGCGGAGGCAACGGCGTACCCGGCGGCGGCCGCAGCGTCGGGCCGTCCAGTGTCGCGCTGAGCGCCGCGAAGGGCGTCGCGCTGACGGTATCGGTGACGGTCTCGGTTCGGCCGATCCAATCCTGCAGTGACATGGGGCGGAGGTTCAGGGTCGAGGGAACAGGGGCCGCGCGGCGCCCCGCTGGCGCGCGCCGGACGGCACGGACATGCGCATTCTGTACCAGCGCCGTCACCCGGACTGCGGGTGACGGCACCCCCACCTTGGTGGATAGGACCCAGATTTGCCGCGCAGTCCCGCCAGATCTCGGGAAAAGCTGTTTGAAATCAAAGCTTTGCACAACCTGGTGGCACTGGCACGCGGATTGCACTGCAGGTCCGTCACACATCCCCTGGAGGTCCCATGCATGCATTTCCGTTCCGCGCGCCGTCGCTCGCCCTGGTCAGCCTGGCCCTGGCTGCATCGCCCGCATTGGCCAGCGAGCCGACGCTGTCCGGCGCGCCCTGGAGCGCCACCGGCGCCGCCGGCCTGATCGGCGCCACAGGCACCGTGCCGCTGTCGCCGCTCGGCAACAGCGTGTTCGGCTATGTCACTACCGCGGACAGCGCGGCGCACGGCGTGTCGCCGCTGCTGCTCAAGACGGATGGCCGCGGCAACGAGATGGCGAACAACGGCACGAAGATCGTCTCCGGCTCCTTCGCCGCCCTGGCGGGCCAGACGCTGGCGCTGCAGTTCAACTACGTGTCGACCGACGGCCGCGGCTACGACGACTATGCCTGGGCCCGCCTGATCCACGCCGGCACCCAGACCACCGCCGCCTGGCTCTACACCGCCCGCAGCACGAACTCCGCCCGCGGCAACCTGGTGCCGGGGGACGTGCTGAACCGGCAACAGGACAAGGACCTCCCGGACACGCTGGATGCCACCCTGAACAACGGCAACAGCGTCGGCTTCAACGTGGCCAGCACGCAGTGGCTGCCGCTGGGCGTGTTCAGCGGATACTGCTGGGACAGCGCCAACACCTGCGGCCCGTCGGGCTGGATCCGCTCGGATTACAGCTTCACGCAATCCGGCAACTTCCAGCTGGAATTCGGCGTCGTGAACTGGGGCGACGAGGTCTACGACTCGGCGCTGGCGTTCGACTATGCAGGCCTGGCAGGCGGCGACTTTCCCGGTCTGCGGGTCGCCGCAGCCGTACCGGAGCCGGGCCAGCTGGCCCTGCTGCTGTCCGGCCTGGGCCTGCTCGCAGGTGTCACGCGCCGGCGCCAGCCGCTCACCGCGCGCCCGGATTCACGAGCTGGTTGATCTTCAACGCGGCGTCCAGGTTCAGCGTACCGGTCTGCGCCACGCGGACCGTGCCGCCTGCCTGCTGCTGACGCGTCATCGCGACGCCGCCGCCGGATCCACCACCCACCGCCGCATCGCCCCGGCCGTCGCCGGCCCCGCCGGCGCGCTGGATCCGGGACGCCACGGCCCGCTCGACGCCTCGCACCGCGATGCCGAACTGGCCGGCACGCAGGAACACCGGCAGTCCATTGCCACCGCAAGACGCGCAGTCGTCCGGGTTCTCCTGGCTGCCGGTCTGCTGCCGGTTGCGCTCGGCCTGTGCCTCGGCCGCACTCATGCGCCCGCCGCCCACCATCTGCCGATCCCGCTCCGCCCCCCAGTAGGCCGCACGGTCGCCCGGCGACAGGTTCTTGGTGGCCGCATACCCGTCCGGGCCGACCGATTGGGCATAGGACAGTTCCAGCGCATCGCTCACGGTATCGCCTGTCGGCGTGCCGCCTTCCTGGATCAGCATGCCCGCCAGGACGCTGGCGCCGAACGCGAAGCCGGTGCCCCGGTCGCCGGCATTGGCGGAACCACCGGACGACACGTCGCCGCTGCCACCGAGGTTGCCGATGCGACCGGGCCGCCCGCCCAGCGTCACGTCGCCCCCCTGGTCGTTCACCTGGTTTCCAGCGAAGGTGTCGGCAAAGCGCCCGCCGACCCGATTCTGCGCACCCTGCAGGCGCCCGGCGCCGGACAGCCCGGCGCCCCGCGCCGCCGCGGTGAGGTCCTGCAAGGCCCCCTGGGAGAAGCCGGGGCCCCATCGGTCCCCGCCCAGGCCGGTCCCGCCGCCCGCGCCGCCCTCGCCGCCACCGCCACCGCTACCGCCTGCGCCGGGGCGCCCGGCGCCACCGGCCGTGTCACCGTCGACGCCGGCCGGCTTGCCCTCCACCGTGCCTTGCCAGCGCAGGTCGCCCAGTTCACGCAAGGAGGCGGTCAAACGCGTCGCCCCGCCATCCAGGGCCGTCATCGGGCCCGCGGGCGCCGCCGCCTGGTCATCCGGGCCGCAACGGCCCTGCGTGGCCAGCCGGATCGCGTCACGCAAGGCCGGCGCGAGCACCTGCACGCCCCGTAGCACGCGGGCCGGAGGCCCGCCCGCCGCAGGCGCCACCGCGCTCTCGCCGCGGCCGAGCACGATCTCCTGGCCGTCCTGGGCCAGCGCCACGGCACCATCCTGCACATGCACATACACGCCGGCCGAGGCCGTGCCGGCCCCGGCCCAATCGTCCGTGGCCGCGCCGCCGACCCGTGTCGGCAGCCCGACCGGCACGCCGAACAGGCCGCGCGTGTCCACCGACAGCGCTGCCTCGTCCACTGCCGGCCCGACCGGGCGCAGCCGGCCGCCGTAGACCACGGGCGCATTCACCTGCTGCGGCGTGCTGCCGGCAGCCTGCCCGGCCTCGATCCGCGCGCTGCCGCCGCCGTCGCGGTCGGTGCTGGTCACCGCGCCGGCCATCACCGCCACCACCACCGCAGACCCCGACGCCGCGTTGGGTGCGTTGGTGGACGTGCAGGGAGTGCCGCCGGTGCCACCCGCGCCGCAGACCTGCACCGGGCGATTGTCCGCGGCACCCGCCGTGCCGCTGCCGCCGCGCGCGTTGTTGGCCGCCACGGCTGCCTCGCCGCGCGCCATCTCGCTGGGCACCACGTCGAAGCCGCTGGCCAGCAGGCCGGTGCATTCGGCGCAGGCCGTCGCCAGCACGCCGGGCGGCTGGGCGCGGCCGGACGCCGGCGCGAACTGCAGCCCCTGGAACGTGACCAGCATGCCCTCCATCTGGCCGAACGCGCTGTAGCGCACCTCGCGCAGCACCGTGCCCTGCGTCAGCACCTGCCCGTCGGCGGTACGCACCTCGGTCGGTGGCACGATCGCCTCGCGGTAGCGCACCAGATAGCCGCCACCCTCGGGCTTGGGCTCCTGCCCACCCTGCTCGACGATCACGGTGTTGAAGCGCCCCTGCACCACCGTCTGCAGCCCGGTGGGCCCGGCCACCTGGCCGCCGGTGATGTCGTAGCCCGGTCCGGGCGGCCCGCTGGGCGTGTCCGGGCGCAGCGCGGCCAGCGCGGCGCCGGCCTGCTGGCTGGCCTGTTGCGTGGCCTGCGCGGCCTGCTGGCCGGCTTGCTGCGTGCCTTGGGCGGCCTGCTGGCTCACCTGGCCGACGATCTGGCGGCTGGCCGCCAGGGCGGTCGCGAGCACGGTGCGGGCGGCGTCGCCCACGCTCTGGGCGGTGGCCAGCAGGCGGCGCGTGGCGTCGTCATTGCGGGTCTGGAAGTAGCCACCGGTTTCCTCTGTCAGCATGAGGCTGAGGTTCGATGCGCCCAGCACATTGCTCGTCGGCGACGTGGCCAGGTCGATGAGGCGCTCGATGTCGGTCGGATCCAGCCCGACAAGCGCCAGACCTCGCCGCGCCGCTGCGTCATTGCGCAGGGCCGTCCACTCGCTGGCGAGTATCGGCAGGGTAGTCGTCGTGCCCATGGGCGTGAGAACGCCGAAGGTCGCAGCAGTGGAGCCGGCATCGAGGCCGCTGGCAGCGCTCAGCATGAACTGCCAGCGCAGAACTTGCAGCGCGGCGAGCTCCGCCCGCTGTTCATCCGTGGCGGCCAGCGAGAACGGCGCCGTCAGCGGCGCGCCCACCGCCATCAGCAGGCGGGCCGACAGGGTCTCGGCATCCGCGTAGGCCGCGCGCCGTTGGGCCTCCGTCGTCGGCGGATTGCTGCGAAGCGCCTCCAGCTGCGCCGTCATCGCCTGCAAGACCGGCGCTGCCGCCGCGCGCATGGCGGCCGCGGCCGCGGAGCCGGCACCGGTGGCGGCGTTCACCGCATCCGCCGCCCCCTGCTGCGCGTTCGCCGCCGTGTCCTGTGCGGTGTCGCGCGCGCTGTCCACGGCATTGCCGGCCGCCTGCACCACGCGCGCGCCGATGCTGGTGCCGTGGAAGCGCAGCAGCTGGTCGCCGGCCAGGAACACGAAGCGCTCGGGCCGGCGCTTGGCCAGCTGGCCGGTGGTCACCTGGGCCGATCCGGCCAGCAGCTCGAAGGCGATGCGGCCGGCCTCCGGCCGGGCCGGGTCCCAGCGCACCTCGCGCAGGTGCAGGCGGGAGCCGGGCTCCAGGCCGATGCGGGTGCCGTCGGTCAGCACCAGGATGGCCAGGCCACTCTCGCCGGTGATCACGCGGTCGCCCGCGCGCAGCGCACTGGACACCGGCAGCGCGCGCCACAGTCCGCGCGCGTCGATGGCGCTCACGCCGCCCGCGGCGGCGCCCACGCGCCCGGCCAGGTCGGGCAAGCCCACCGCGGCCACGCTGGCCGAATCGCCCAGGCGGCAGTCGTCCTCGCACATGCGCACCGAGAAGTCGGTGCCACGGATGCCGATGGTGGCGGTGCCAGCGGCAAAGCGGGTGTTGTCGGCGCGGCGCTGCGCGATGCTGCCGGTCAGCACGCGCATCGCGCCCTTGAGCAGGCGCGCGGCAAAGGCCTCCTGCTCGGGTTGTTCGGGTTGCTGCACGAAGCGGCTCACGGTGAAGCGGCTCTGGCCCGCCAGCTGCACCTGCGTGCCGTCGCGGTAGCGCAGCACCGCGGCCGAACCTGCCTGGGTCTCGACCACGTCGCCGGCCTGCAGCTCGGTGCCGCCGTCGGCGATCTGCGCGGCCGTGCCGCGCGCCACGGTCACCAGGCCCTGGGCCTGCTGCACGCGGCCGATGGCCGCGGCGTCCTGGGCCCATGCTGCGGCGGGCCCGCCGGCCAGGAACGCGCCGAGCAAGGCGGCCCGGATGACGGGAAGCACGGGGCCCTGCCCCACAGGCCGCGGCCGCGCGCGCAGCCGCTCAGCGGCAGATGAGGATGCTGGCATCGTCGGTGTCCTCGTCGGCATCGGAAACGGGGCGTGGCAGCAGTGCCGATATAGGCAGCGGCCGCAGGCGCTCGCTGGCGGCGAGCAGGTCATTGACCAGGGTGGCTGGTGCGCTGGTCGTGGCGGCCGGCGGCACCACGACCGGGGCTGCCGGCACGGTACTGAAACCCAGTTGCACCGCATTGGCCGTGTAGACGGGCGCGCCGACATAGCCCACCGGCAACTGCGCAGTGGCGAAACTGCCGCCGCGCCCGCCGCTGGCCGTGACGATGTCGAACACGTCGCTGGTGGCCGGGATGAAGGTGCCGGGCGTGGTAACCGACAGTGTGCCGCCCAGCGTGGCCTGGCCCAGCACGGCCAGCTGGTCATGCTGGCTGGCTGCGGTGGTGCCCTCCAGCTCGATCTGCAGCGAGCCGCCCGCACCCTGGAGGTAGTCGCCGTCGATGGTCAGCCGGCCCGGGGATGCGCCCGGCGCGACGGTACCGCCGGAGTTGCTCACGGCGCCGATCCAGGTGCCGCTGCCGCCGATGCGGCCGCTACTGAGCGTCAGGCCGCCCGAGGGGCCGATCACCGTGGCACCGGCGGCCATGGTGATACTGCCGCCGTTGTCGGTGAAGGTCGGACCGCAGCAGACCGCGGCCAGGTCCAGCGTGCCGCCCTGTACAGCGATGCTGCCGGCGTGCACCACCGGCCCGAAGCTGCCGCCCTGGGCCAGCGTGAGCTGGCTGCCGGCCTGCAGCTGCGCGTCGCCGCGCAGCGTGAGGCTGTCCACCGTGTAGCGGGCATTGGGCCCGAACACGATCTGCCCGCCGCCCGAGACCGACAAGGAGAGCGCATCCCCCAGCGTGCGCGTGCCGTTGAAGGTCATCGAGCGCCCGGAGTCGTTGAGCAGCGCGATGGTTTGGACGCCGGCGCCGGTGCTGATGCCGGCCAGGATGCCGTCATCGATGTCGTTGGCGCCCAGGTGCAGATGGACGTTGCCGGCCGCGCTGATGGCGAGCGAGCCGAAGGACGGGATGATCGGCTCCAGGCCCGGCGCACCGATCGATCCGCCGGTGGTGATCGACAGCGGACCCGTGGTGCTGAAAAGGAAGTTGGAGCCGCCGCCGGGGTCGCGTGCCACGCCACCCGCGGCCACGATGCTGGCGCTGGCGAAGGTCTGGGTGGTGGCCCAGTTGCCGAAATACAGCCGCGCGCTGAGGTTCATCGACAGCGCATCGTTGTCGGTGATGAAGTCCGCCCCACCCCAGCCCGGCTGGCCGACGTCCAGCTCCACCTGCGTGCCGTCGATCCGGATCTGCTGGGCGCTGGCCGGGTCGGTGGCCAGGCGCGCGATGCGCGGCGTGGCGTTGAGCGGGTCCTGCACGAAGCGCACGCGCAGATCACCGGCCGCGCCGCTGCCCGCCGTCTGCAGCGTGCCGACCCAGTCGGCCTCGGCCTGGATCGGGTTCGTCGGGCCGATGCCGCGGCCGGCCTCCATCACCCAGCTGCAGGACCCGGTGACGCAGACCTCGCGCCAGCCCGTCGTGCCGGCGGCCAGGTTGTCGATGTCGCGGGTGGCGCGCAGGTTGACGCGGTTGCCGGCGATCGTGCCGCCCGAGAACACGATGTCCCTGTTCGCCGCCACCGTGGACAGCTCCCAGTTCTTGTCCTGCGTGGACGCGCCCATGCCGGCGGTGCTGTCGAGGATCAGGTGGCCGTCCATGGCCTTCAGCCGGATCAGGTTGTCGGCGCCGGTGTTCACCCCGCTGAAGTCGAGCTGGTAGCGGCTGGTCAGCAGGTCGCCGCCCCAGTGGGCCAGCTGGATAGCGCCTCCGCAGGACGGGATGCCGGTGGAGGTGGCCGACACCGTGCCCGTGCCGGGCCGCACGCCGACGCCGAAGTTGATGCCCCCGCAGCCGGTGCCGTCGAACGCACCCGCGGTCAGCACGATGGGGCCGTTGACGGCCGAGGTGTTGAACGTGGCGTTGGTGGCGAAGCTGCCGGCGGTGCTGATGGCGCCGGCGGCCGTGACGGTGATGCTGTTGGCGGTCAGCATGAAGCCACCGGAGGAGCAGCCGCCAAAGCTGCAGGTGCCCAGGTTGCCGGCCGTGATGAAGGTCCAGTGGTCGTTGCCACTGATGTCGCCCATCAGGCTGAAGCCCTCGTTCGCCCCGGAGTGGTTCAGGTACACCGTCTGGCTGGTTGCAGGGTCGGTCTGGATGGCTGTGCCGCCGAAGGTGCCGTAGCTGGCGCGTGTCGGCTGCAGGAAGATGTCCCCCGCCGCCCCGGCGGCGACCGTGTTGACGCTCCAGGTGCGGCCGGCGTGATCGGGGCTGGCGAATCGCACCGGCTCGGCCAGCGAGCCCACCGCGCCGGATTGCGTGGTCAGGCCCAGGGTGCCGGCAGACGGAAAGATGAAACCGAAGACGAAGTCGTTGGCCTGCGCGCCGCTGCGCACGATCGAGGCCGCGTTGACCTGGATGTTCCAGGCCTCCACCGTGGCACCGTGGATGCCGAACACGCCGCCGGCGGTGGCGCTGAAGCCGGCGTTCACGCCGCTGGTCGTGCCATTCACCAGTTCGTTGTTGGACAGCGTGATGTTCTGGTTGACCGTGATGTCGTTGTGGGCGATCAGCGTCAGGCTGGCCGCGTTGTTGGACGTCTTGACGATCGGCGCGTTGACGACGATGTTGCCGGCCTGGCTGCCCGCGCCGGCGGTGTTGAGCGTGACGCTGGTGCCCGCGTTCAGCTGGGCCTGGATCAGGTCGGCACCGATCTGCGAGCTGTCGGCGCTGGGCCCGAAGCCGGGCGCGCCATCGTTGGCCGTCAGCCCCGCGCCGGCCACCACCTCGATGTTGAACGGGTCGAGCAGCCAGTGGCCGCCCGGCGCGTCCAGCTGCAGCCCGGCGACGTCCAGGCGCCGGTGCGCCGAGGTCTCCACCCAGCCACCCTGGCCGTCCGCGCCACGCGCCACGATCTGGCCGGCGTAGCGGCCGTCTCCGTGCGCCAGCGCCAGCACCGAGCCGGCGCGCGCGCCGGGTGAGGACACGTCGATCACGCTGCCCGCGCCGGTCTCCACCGTCTGGGCCTGCAGCACCACCTGCCCGCCCTCGATACGCAGGCCGGCCGCCTCGGCCTCGACGGCGGGCAGCGCCGCCGCGCTCAGGCGGCCAGTCTGCAGCAGCGTGTGCACCCTGCCATCGGCATCGCGTCCGCCACCCGCGTCCAGCACCACGCGGATGGATGGCGAATGGGCATCGAAGATCTCCACCGAACGGCCGGCAGCCAGCGCGATGCGCCCGCCCGGTGCGTCGATCCGGCCACTCTGCGCGACCTGTGCGCCGACAAGCGCCACCAGGCCACCCTGGCCCAGGATCACGCCGGCGTTGTCGATTCCACCGCGGGCGGCCAGTCCGGCGTCACCGAAACGCAGGCGGCCAGCCAGGAAGTCGGCATCCGACAGGGCCAGCGTCGATGCGATGAAGCCTGCCGCGTCGACCCGGCCCTGCGGGCCGATCGCGATGCCGTTGGGATTGACCAGCAGCACCTGACCGTTGGAGAGCAGGCTGCCCAGGATGTCGGACCGGGTGCCACCGGTCACCCGGTTGAGCACGCGGCTGGCCGCGCTTTCCTGGTCGAAGCGCAGCGTCTGGCCCGCCGCGATGCCGAAGCTGTTCCAGTCGATGATGGTGTTCGGGCGGTTGACCACCCGCAGCGTGTCGCCCCGTTGAACGAAGCTGGCCTGGCCATGGCGCACGGTCGGCTGGCCCGTGATGCCCTGGGCCAGCGTGCCGGCGCACCAGGCGCCGAGCGCCAGCGCGATCGCGGTGGGTGTCAGACGCATGAAATCTCCCTCCGTGCCCTGTCAGAACGTGGCGGATACCGAGAAGTGCACCGCACCCCAGACCGGGGCAGCGCCGGTGCGCTGGTGCACCGCGCGCGCCAGGTCCAGACGCCAGCCCATGTTGCGCCACTGGCCGCGCAGGCCGACGCCGACGCTGGCGATGGAACTGGCGCGGCGCTCCAGGGCGGTCGGCCGCAGGACCTGGGTCCAGGCGGCGTCGGCGAACAGCGCAGGACGCAGCACCGAGGCGGCGTCCGGGGCGTCCAGCCAGTTCGGGCCGGTGAGTTCCCACTGCATGCGCAGCCCGCGGTCGCCGCCGATGCCGCGGCTGGCAAAGCCCCGGACCGATCCGGCGCCACCGGCGCTGAACTGCTCCGCCGCGACCAGCCGGTCCTGGCTCAGCTGACCGTCGATCTGGCCCGACAGCGACCACCCGGCGAGGGGGCCCGCCATCGCATGCTGCAGGCCCCAGCCCATCCGCAACAGCCGGTAACCCGGGTCGGCACCAACGCGCGCGGCCGCGAAATCTGCGACGCCGCCGGCACGGCCACCGGGCAGGTTGGCCACCAGGTGCAGGTAGGCGGACTGGCTGGTCGACTCGCCGGGTGCCGCCCGGCGGGTGACCTCCAGGCCCAGCGTCCACGGCCGCACGCCGATCGGTGAAGCCAGGTTGACGCCGCCGAACAGCATCTGGCTGTCCTGGTGCCGCCAGTCGAGCCCCACCACGGCCTGCGGCTCCCACGCGCCCCAGCGCTGCAGGAAGCGGTGAAACTGCACCGACGCGCTGTGCCCCTGCCCGCGAACGTCGAACAGGCCGGCCAGCAGCCCGGAGTCGACGCTCGAGCGACCCAGCGTGAAGTCCCAGTAGGCCGCCTGGGCGGGCACCGGAACCCGGTAGGACAGCCCCACGATCCGCACCTTCGGGCTGGGCATCAGCCGCAACTGGTCCGGGTCGTCCGGGTCGTGGGGCGCCGACTGCGCCTGCAGATGGAGCTGGTGGTCCATCCCCCACAGGTCGGTCCGTCGATAGGCCAGGCCATAGCGCAGGTGGCCGGTGGCCTGGTTGCCGGTGTTGTCGAGGAACGCCGTCCAGCCGCTCGGTGCCGCCTCCCGGACCCGGATCACCGCCGCCAGATCCCCTTCCGAGCCGGAGGGCTCGAAGGCCACGACCGCCCGCCGGGCCGGATGGGTGTGCAGCAGGGACAGCTGTGCATCCAGCGCAGCCAGATCGGGGACCTGCCCGACCTGCAAGGCAGGCAAGCGGCGCTGCCATGCCTCGAGGGGCTCGGCCGGCCCGCCCTCGACGCGCACGCTGCGCAACACCGGCGCCTGCAGCACCATCCGGATGACGCCGTCCTGCACCGGCTGCGCCGGCAGGCGCACGCGCACCAGGCGCCAGCCGCGCGCATGGAAGCGCGCCTCGATGTCGGACTGCAGCTGGCGCAGGCCGGCAAAGTCGATGGTGCGGCCGATCCACGGTGCAAGCAGATCGCGCCAGGCGGCCGGCACGGTATCGAGAGGGCCCTCCAGGCGCAGGTCGTTCAGCACGAAGCCCGCGCCGGGCGCCGTCGCGGCCGCGTCGGCGGCCTGCGCGCCACCCGTAGGGGCCAGCACGAGCGCCGCCGAGATCCACACGGCGGAGACCGCCTGCAGGACCGGGCCGGCGAGCAGGCGGCGCTGCGGCGAGGTCGTCATGCGGGGCTGTGAAGGCACGGAGCGGCTCCTGGGTCGGGGACGGGGTTCAGGCGGCACCGGAATCTTCGAAGCTCGCGGTGGCAGCGTCCATGGGTTGAATGACCCATGACCGATCGCGCGGGCGCCGCTATGCTTGCCACTTCCGACGCTGCAACCGATGGACGAACTCGACGGCTTCTCGATCCTGCTGGTGGACGACCACACGCTGTTCCGTGTCGGCCTTGGCCTGGCGCTGACGCACCAGGCGCCGCAGC
Source organism: Rhodoferax sp. (assembly GCA_016790475.1). GTDB lineage: Bacteria > Pseudomonadota > Gammaproteobacteria > Burkholderiales > Burkholderiaceae_C > CAISIP01. The sequence goes on from JAEUOX010000160.1 coordinate 15,821, forward strand.
TGCAGCTGACGGCGGTGGCGTCCCTGGACGAGGCGATGGCGGTGCTGCGGGGCCACCCGACGGGTGTGGACCTGGTGCTGATCGACTACCGCCTGCCCGGCGCCGATGGTCTGCAGGGGGCCATCGCGCTGCGCGCGGCGTTTCCGCAAACCGCCTGTGCGCTGATGTCCGGGGCCGATGATCCGGCGCTGCCCGAGCAGGCCCGGCGCGCCGGCCTGGCGGGCTTCTTCCACAAGTCGCTGGACGTCGGGCAGCTGCTGGTGGGACTGCGCCGTCTCTGCGCGGGCGACACCGTGTTTCCGGCGGTGCTGGCGGGTACTGCGGCCGGCGGAGCCGGCGCGATGCAGCAGTTGACGGAGCGCCAGCGCGAGGTGCTGCGCTGGGTGGCCGCCGGCGCGACCAACAAGGAAATTGCTGCGAGCCTCGGCATCGCGCCCCACACCGTCAAGAACCACCTGGGACAGATCCTGGAGCGGCTGGGCGCCACCAACCGGGCCCAGGCGGCCGCCATGGCCCAGGGCCCGGCGCGTGACTGACGGCGCGGCGCTGCCCGCGTCGGTCGATCGCGCGATGATCGACACCGCGGTCCGCCGCGAGGTGGTGGAGACGCTGTTCCGCAGCCGGCCCCAGGCCCTGGTGGTCGGCGCCGCGTATGCCGCGATCTTCGGCTGGATGTTCCACGGGCATGTGTCGAGCGCGTCACTGGCGGCCTGGATCCTGGGCATGGCATTGGCGACCGCACACGGGCTGCACGGTTGGCTGGCGTTCCGGCGGGCCCGACGGGCTCCGGACTGGGACGCCCGCCATTTCCTGGGCGTCTACACGCGTCAGATCTGGCTGGTCGGCCTGCTGATCGGGCTGTCCGGATGGATGTTCTATCTGCCCGAGGCCGGCGATGCGCGCTGGGTGGTGGTGCTGCTGCTGCTGTCGCTGACGACCGGGCTCATTGCGCTGTACGGGCTGCACCTGCCGATCTACTACGCCTGGCTGGGCCTGCTGTCGGCGCCGCTCGCCCTGCGCTTCCTGGTGTCGGGGGCGCCGGGGGGCTGGGTCGGTGGCGCGCTGTTCGCGTTCTATGTACTCAGCATCCTGCAGTTCGCGCGCCGCCAGGGCCGGCTGGTGCAGGAGTCGATGCGCGTGCGCCATGCCAGTGCGGCCCTGGTCGCCGATCTGGAGGCGGCGACCCGCGGCCTGCTGGAGGCGAACGAGGCGAAGTCACGCTTCTTCGCGGCGGCCAGCCACGACCTGCGCCAGCCGGTGCAGGCGCTGGGCTACTACACCGAGTTGCTGCAGCCCCAGGGCGGCGACGTGCAGACGGTGGACCGGATCCGGCAGTGCGTCGCATCGCTGGATGGGCTGCTGGAGGGGGTGCTGACGCTGGCGCGCCTGGATGCCGGCAAGGTGCACAAGCATGTGTTCGCGACCGACCTGACCGCACTGGTCCACCGCATGCAGCAGCTGCACGCCGGCGCCGCGGTGCTGCGCGGGCTGCGCCTGCGGGTCCGCGGGCCAGCCCAGGCCTGGGCCCTGACCGATGCGGTGCTGCTGGAACGGGTGTTGGGCAACCTGCTGGCCAATGCGTTGCGCTACACGGCGTCCGGCGGGGTGCTGCTGGCGGTGCGCCGTCGGGGTGATCACTGGCGGGTGCAGGTCACGGATACCGGCATCGGCATCGCACCGGAACACCAGGCCCGGGTGTTCGACGAGTTCGTGCAGATCGGCAACCCGCAGCGTGACGCCAGCCAGGGCGTAGGGCTCGGCCTGGCCACGGTGCGCCGCCTGTGCGCGCTGCTGGAGCATGCGCTGCAGCTGCGCTCGCGCCCCGGCCGGGGCAGCAGCTTCGCGGTCGACGTGCCGGCCTGTGCGACGCCGCACGGGGCGGCGGCGCAGCCGGAAACCGGCGTCGCGGTCCCGGGCGGCCTGCTGACAGGCCGGGTGCTGGTGATCGAAGACAACCCGGCGGTCCGGGAGTCGCTGCAGAACATGCTGGCGCTGTGGGGCCTGCAGTGCGATGGCTGCGCCGACGGCGACGCCGCGCTGGCCCTGTGGCAGCCCGGTCGCTACACGATGGTGTTGAGCGACTGGCGGCTGCCCGGCGCCTGGAACGGTGGCCAGCTGATCGCGGCGCTGCAGGCGCTACCCGGCGCCGCGTCCACCCGCTTTGCGCTGCTGACCGGGGAGTCCGAGGCCGGCATCGGCACGCTGCCAGCGGGCGTGGAGCTGCTGCACAAGCCGGTGCGGCCGATCCGGCTGCGCGCGCTGCTCAGCGCCGTGGCGCCTGTGTGACACATCGCAAGCAAGGCGTCATTCCGGGTGACTAGACTCGCCAGGAATCATCCAATCGAGGAGTCCCATGAACAAGCTTCTGGCCACTGCCCTGCTGGCCGCCGGCTGCACCCTCGGTGCCCAGGCCCAGACCGAGATCCACTTCTGGCACTCGATGCCAGGCGCCATCGGCGAATGGGTCAATGACCTGGCCAAGGAGTACAACGCCTCGCAGACGGCGTACAAGGTGTTGCCGACCTTCAAGGGTGGCTACGAGGAGTCCTTCACGTCCTTCGTGGCGGCCTACCGGGCTGGCAGTGCGCCGCACCTGATCCAGGTCTACGAGGTCGGCACCGCGACGATGATGGCCAGCAAGGGCGTCCACGTGCCGGTCGGCAAGGTGCTGAAGGACGCCGGCCTGCCCTTCAACCCGGCGATCTACGTGCCGGCCGTCGCGAGCTACTACACCGCACCCGGTGGCGAGATGCTGAGCTACCCGCTGAACAGCTCGACGACGGTGATGCTCTACAACAAGGACGCGTTCAAGGCCGCCGGCCTGAACCCGGACAAGCCGCCCGCGACCTGGCCGGAGGTGGCACTGGCCGCCGCCAAGCTCAAGGCCAGCGGCCACAAGTGCCCGTTCACGACCAGCTTCCAGAGCTGGACGCAGCTGGAGAGCTTCTCCACCTGGCACAACGTCGAGTTCGCCACGCGCGGCAACGGCTTCGGGGGGCTGGACGCGCGGCTGCACATCACGACGCCGCTGCATGTGCGCCACATCGAGAACCTGGCCAACATGGCGGCGCAGGGCCTGTTCATCTACAAGGGCCGCGGCAGCACCGAGGGCAGCTTCCTGTCGGGCGAATGCGCGATGGTCACCGGCTCGTCGGCGGCCTACGGCGTGCTCAAGCGCGGCGCGAAGTTCGCCTGGGCGATCAGCCCGCTGCCCTACTACCCGGATGTGCCGGGCGCACCGCAGAACACCGTGATCGGCGGCGCCAGCCTGTGGGTCAGCGCCGGCAAGAAGGCCGGCGACTACCAGGGCGTGGCCCAGTTCCTGAGCTACCTGTCGCGGCCGGAGGTGGCCGCGAAGAGCCACCAGCGCACCGGCTACCTGCCGGTCACGCTGGCCGCCTTCGAGGCCACCGACAAGAGCGGCTTCTACAAGGAGAACCCGGGCACCGACGTGTCGGTCACGCAGATGATCCGCAAGACCACCGACAAGTCGCGCGGCATCCGGCTGGGCAACTTCGTGCAGATCCGCGCCGTCATCGACGAGGAGCTGGAGCAGGTCTGGGCCGGCAAGAAGTCTGCGGCGGACGGCCTGGCCGCGGCACGCCGGCGCGGCGACGAGCTGCTGGAGCGCTTCCAGAAGGCCAACAGGCCCTGAGCGGCTGCGACCGGCGCGTCGTCAGCTGCAGAGCTGCAGCGCGCGGTCCGGGCAGTCGGTGATGATCGCGTCCATCTTTTGCGCGATGAAGTGCTGCAGATGGGCCGGCTCGTTGACGGTCCAGACCCGCAGTGCGATTCCCCGGCGCTGCAGCTCGGCGATGTCCTCGGCCGGGATCGGGCAGCCGGCGTGGAAATGGATGCCGCGGGCCCCGATGGCCGCCACATAGTCCCAGCTGCGCACCAGCGTACCGGCGACCAGGATCGCGGTCTCGATGCGCGGCTCCAGATCCCGCAGGCGCAGCAGCGTGTAGTGGTCGAACGCGCTGACGACGACCCGGTCGAACAATGCGAACTCGCGCACCAGGTCCACGACCGCCAGCTCCAGCCCGGCATAGGCCTGCGGGCCGGCCTTGATCTCGACATTCATGCGGAGCCGGTTGCCGCGCGACCATTCGAACACGTCGCGCAGCGAGGGCACGCCGATGCCGGTGAACTCCGCGCCCTTGTGGGTGCCGGCGTCCATCGCGGCCAGCTGGTCCGAGCGCCAGGACGGCACCAGGCCGGTACCCTTGACGGTGCGCCCGAGCGGCAGGTCATGCACGACGACCGGCACGCCATCGGCCGCCAGATGGATGTCGAACTCGACGCCGTCGGCGCCGGCCAGGGCGGCCTGCTCGAAGGCCAGCAAGGTGTTTTCGGGGAAGCGGTGCGAGAAGCCGCGGTGCGCGTAGATCTGGGGCCGGGTCATCCGGCGATTCTAGGGCGGGCCCTGCGCCGGACTCACTCGGAGCGGAACTCGCGCAGCAGCAGGTACAGGCCGCTGCCGATGATGACGGCGGTGCCCAGCACCACCATCAGGTCGGGCACATGGTCGAATACCAGCCAGCCGAAGAAGCCCCAGTAGATGACCTGCTGGTAGATGAAAGGGCCGAGCACGGCGGCCGATGCGTAGCGGTGGGCATGGGCCGTCATCATGTGGCCGACATTGCCCAGCACGCCCAGCGACAGCACCAGCAACCATTGCAGCCAGCCCTGCGGCATCTTCCATACTGCCAGCCCCACCGGCGTCAGCAGGACGGTCGCGATGATGGCGGACATCAGCTGCGTGGCGGCCGGCAGCTCGGTGGCCGCCAGCCGGCGTGTCAGCAGATTGAACAGCGCATACAGGATCGCATTGCCGATCGACAGGAAGATCGCCGGGTGAAAGGCCTGCGAGCCCGGCCGCACAATCAGCAGAACACCGCCGAAGCCGGCCAGGATCGCGATCCAGCGGCGTGCGTCCAGGCGCTCGCCGAGCCACTGGGCGCTGATCACGGCCACCAGGATCGGCACGGTGAACTGGATCGCGCCGGTGATGTCGAGCTGCAGGTAGACCAGCGCCCAGATGTTGAGCACTGTCATCACCGCCACCATCACGCCGCGCGCGATCTGCAACCTCCAGTCGTTGACCTGGAACAGCCGCAGCCCGTACTGCGGCGCCAGGACCAGCGTGCCCAGGACCGCATGGGTCAGGAAGCGCAGCCAGACCACCTGCAGCACCGGCAAGGTCAGCACCAGATACTTGGCGACGACCTCGATCGACGAATAGCTGAAGGCCACCCCGCACATCAGCGCGATGCCGATGCGCCGGTTGCGCGCCGTCCCCGCGGCCAGCAGACTGGTGTCGCCGGCGCCAGGGGTGGGCGGGCTGCTCACGCGCTCAGAGCCTTTCGCTGACCCAGCCCTGCACACTGGCCAGCGCGGCCGGCAGGCCGGCGGCGTCAGCGCCGCCCGCCATCGCCATGTCGGCCTTGCCGCCGCCCTTGCCGCCCACCTGCGCGGCGACGAAGTTCACCAGCGCGCCGGCCTGGACCTTGCCTACCAGGTCCGGCGTGACGCCGGCGGCGAGCTGCACCTTGGCGCCATCGACGGCGGCCAGCAGGATCACCGCGCTCTTGAGCTTGTCCTTGAGCTTGTCCATGCTCTCGCGCAGCGTCTTCGCATCGGCGCCATCGAGCCGCACCGCCAGCAGCCGCGCGCCCTTGACGTCGACCGCCTGCTGCACCAACTCGTCGCCCTGGCTGGACGCGAGCTTGCCCTTCAGCGCGGCGATGTCCTTCTCCATCTGGCGGACCTGCTCCAGCAGGCCGCGCACGCGCTCCTGCACGTCCGCGACCGGCGCCTTCACGGCACCGGCGACCTGCGTGACGGTAGCCTCCAGGCCCTGCAGATAGGCCAGCGCGCCCTCGCCGGTGACCGCCTCGATGCGGCGCACCCCGGCGGCCACGCCGCCCTCGGAGACGACCTTGAACAGCCCGATGTCACCAGTGCGCTGCACATGCGTGCCGCCGCACAGCTCGGTGGTGCTGCCGATATCCAGCACGCGGACGACCTCGCCGTATTTCTCGCCGAACAGCATCATGGCGCCGGTCTTCTTGGCCGACTCGATGTCCATCAGCCGGGCCTGCGTCGCGGCATTGGCCAGGATCTCGGCATTGACCAGCGCCTCGATCGCATGGACCTGGTCGTCGGTGACCGGTGCGTTGTGCGTGAAGTCGAAACGGGTACGCTCGGCGTTGACCAGGCTACCCTTCTGCTGCACATGCGTGCCCAGCACCGCGCGCAGCGCCTTGTGCATCAGGTGCGTGGCCGAGTGGTTGCGCATCGTCGCGGCGCGCAGCTTCGCATTGACATGGGCGGTGACCTTGTCGCCGAGCTTCAGCGCACCGGCCGACAGCCGGCCATGGTGGCCGAACACGTCGGCACGGATCTTCTGCGTGTCGGCCACGTCGAACATCGCGCTGTCGGCAAAGATCGCGCCCTGGTCGCCAACCTGGCCGCCGCTCTCGGCGTAGAACGGCGTGCTGTCGAGCACGACCACGGCCGACTGGCCCTGGGCGATGGCCGGCACGGCCACACCGTCGACGAACAGGCCGGTCACGGTGCTCTCTTCCGTGAGATGGTCGTAGCCGACGAAGCTGTTGGCGTCGCCGGTGTATTCGAGCGCACGGTCCATCTTGAACTTGCCGGCGGCACGGGCCTGGGCCTTCTGCCGGTCCATCGCGGCATGGAAGCCGGCCTCGTCGACCGACACCCCGCGCTCACGGCACACGTCGGCCGACAGGTCCAGCGGGAAGCCGAAGGTGTCGTGCAGCTTGAAGGCCACCTCGCCGGGCAGCTGGGACACACCGCCAGCCAGCGCCGCGTCCAGGATCTGCATGCCGTTGGCCAGCGTCTCGAAGAAGCGCTCCTCTTCGGCCTGCAGCACCTCGGTGATGCGCTGCTGCTGGGCGGCCATCGCCGGGTAGGCCTCGCCCATCACGCCCACCAGGTCGGCCACGAGCTTGTGGAAGAACGGTGCCTGGCGGCCGAGCTTGTAGCCATGGCGGATCGCGCGGCGGATGATTCGCCGCTGCACATAGCCGCGGCCCTCGTTGCCGGGGATCACGCCGTCGCTGACCAGGAAGGCGGTGGCACGGATATGGTCGGCAATGACCTTCAGCGAGTTGTTCGCCAGGTCGGTGCAGCCGGTCTCGCGCGCTGCGGCCCGGATCAGCGTGTCGAACAGGTCGATCTCGTAGTTGCTGTGCTTGTGCTGCAGGATCGCGGCCAGGCGCTCCAGGCCCATGCCAGTGTCGACGCAGGGCGCCGGCAGCGGCCGGACCGAGCCGTCGGGCTGCATGTCGAACTGCATGAACACGTTGTTCCAGATCTCGATGTAGCGGTCGCCATCGGCGTCGGGCGAGCCGGGCGGGCCGCCGGCCACTTCCGGCCCGTGGTCGTAGAAGATCTCGCTGCAGGGGCCGCAGGGGCCGGTGTCGGCCATCATCCAGAAGTTGTCGGAGGCGTACTTGGCGCCCTTGTTGTCGCCGATGCGCACCACCCGCTCGGCGGGCAGGCCGATTTCCTTCGTCCAGATGTCGTAGGCCTCGTCGTCGTCGATATAGACCGTGGCCCAGAGCTTGTCGGCCGGCAGCTTGTAGACCTGGGTCAGCAGCTCCCAGGCCCACTTCAGGCTGTCCCGCTTGAAGTAGTCGCCGAAACTCCAGTTGCCCAGCATCTCGAAGAAGGTGTGGTGGCGCGCGGTGTAGCCGACGTTCTCCAGGTCGTTGTGCTTGCCGCCGGCCCGCAGGCAGGCCTGCACCGAGGCGGCGCGCACATAGGAGCGCTTGTCGGTGCCGAGGAACACGTCCTTGAACTGCACCATGCCGGAATTGGTGAACATCAGCGTCGGGTCGTTGCCGGGCACCAGCGGGCTGGAGGCAACCACCGTGTGGCCCTTGGACGCGAAGAAGTCCAGGAAGATCGTGCGGATGTCGGCAACGGTGATGGCAGAATGGTTCATGAGGATTCAGGCAGAGGTTGCGCCGGCACCCGGAATGGCGCCGAAGGCCGCCCGCACACGCGGCGCGGGGCCCGGTGGGTGCGGTCAAACCTGCGGATTTTAGCGGCACGTCCCGGAGGCAGCATGCTCACCACCGCCCAGATCGACCAGTACCACGCCGACGGCTTCATCGTGGTGCCCGGCGTCCTTTCCCCGCAGCAGATCGCCGGCCTGCGGGCCGCCACCGATGCCCTGGTGGCCCGGTCCGCCGCAGTCCTTGAACACGACGCGATGTTCGACCTGGAGCCGGGCCACAGCGCCGCGACACCTCGCGTGCGTCGCATCAAGAATCCGGATCTGTGGGACGCAGCCTTTGCCGCCGTGCCCCGGCACCCGGGCATCCTGGCCTGCCTGCAGCAGCTGTGGGGCGGGCGCGGCGTGCGCTACGACATCTCCAAGCTCAACATGAAGTCGGCCGGCTTCGGCTCACCGGTCGAATGGCACCAGGACTGGGCCTTCTACCCCCACACGAACGACGACCTGGCAGCCGTCGGCGTGATGCTCGACGACATCGATCTGGACAACGGGCCGATGGAGGTCGTCCCCGGCTCGCACCGCGGCCCGATCTTCGACCACCACACCGACGGCCATTTCTGCGGCGCGATCGACCCGGCCACACCGGGCCTGCAGCTGGAGCGTCGCCGCCCCTGCCTCGGGCCGGCCGGCTCGATCACGATCCACCATGCCCGGGCGCTGCATGGCTCCGCACCGAACAACTCCGGCCGCCCGCGGCGCTTCCTGCTGCTGCAGATGCGCTGCGCCGACGCCTGGCCGCTGATCGCCAAGCCGGCCAGCTGGGAAGACTGGGCCGGGTTGCTGGTGGCCGGCGAGGAGACGCTGACGCCCCGCATGGAGGCCGTGCCGGTGCGCCTGCCCTACCCGCCCGCCCGCCGCCAGGGCTCGATCTACGAGAGCCAGAGCGAGCTGAAGAACCGCTTCTTCGAGGCCCCGCGTGAGGCGGTGGCGGGATAATCCTCCGCGCCCCTTTATCACCTGTCAGGACACCCGCCATGGACATGAAGACTTCCCCGCTGTCGCTGCTGCGCGACCCGACCCTGCTGAAGACCGACGCGCTGATCAACGGCCAGTGGGTGGCCGGCGCGAGCCGCTTCGACGTGCTCGACCCCGCCACCGGCCGCAAGCTGGCCGATGTGGCCAACCTGACCGACGCGCAGGCGCAGGCCGCGATCGACGCCGCCAACGCCGCCTGGCCGCTGTGGCGCAGCAAGACAGCGAAGGAACGCAGCATCCTGATGCGCAAGTGGTTCGACCTGCTGATGGCCAACCAGGAAGACCTGGCCCGCATCATGACGGCCGAGCAGGGCAAGCCCTTCGCCGAGGCCAAGGGGGAGGTCGCCTACGGCGCGAGCTTCGTCGAGTGGTTCGCCGAGGAGGCCAAGCGCGTCAACGGCGAGACCCTGCCCACCTTCGACAACAACCGCCGGCTGATGGTCGTCAAGCAGCCGATCGGCGTCTGCGCGGCGATCACGCCCTGGAACTTCCCGCTGGCGATGATCACCCGCAAGGTCGCACCGGCGCTGGCCGCCGGCTGCACCGTGCTGATCAAGCCGGCCGAGCTGACACCGCTGACGGCGCTGGCCGCCGGCGAGCTGGCGTTGCGCGCCGGCATCCCGGCCGGCGTGCTGAACCTGCTGACCGCCGACAGCGCCGGGTCTATCGCGATCGGCAAGCTGCTGTGCGCCAGCGACACCGTGCGCCACCTGAGCTTCACCGGGTCGACCGAGGTCGGCCGCATCCTGATGGCGCAGTCGGCCCCCACCGTCAAGAAGCTTTCGCTGGAGCTCGGCGGCAATGCGCCCTTCATCGTGTTCGACGATGCCGATGTCGACTCCGCCGTCGACGGCGCGATGGCCAGCAAGTACCGCAACGCCGGGCAGACCTGCGTCTGCGCGAACCGCTTCTATGTGCAAGACGGCATCTACGACGCCTTCGTCGCGAAGTTCAGCGCCAAGGTCCGGGCCCTGAAGGTCGGCAACGGCTTCGAGGACGGCGTCGTGCAAGGGCCGCTGATCGAGGACGCGGCGGTCGAAAAGGTCCAGCGCCATGTCGCCGATGCGCTGGCCAAGGGTGCCACCGTGACGGTCGGCGGCAAGCCGCTGCAGGGCCAGTTCTTCGAGCCCACCGTGGTGGCCGGCGCGACGGCCGACATGCTGTGCGCCCGGGAGGAGACCTTCGGTCCGTTCGCGCCGGTGTTCCGCTTCACGACCGAGCAGGAGGCCATTGACGCAGCCAACAACACCGAGTTCGGCCTGGCGAGTTACTTCTACAGCCGCGATGTCGGCCGCATCTTCCGCGTCAGCGAGGCGCTGGAGTACGGCATGGTGGGCATCAATGTCGGTATCCTGGCCACCGAGCATGTGCCCTTCGGCGGCGTCAAGCAGTCCGGCCTCGGGCGCGAAGGCTCGCACCACGGCATGGACGACTATGTCGAGATCAAGTTCCTGTGCCTGGGGGACATCCTGAAATAGCCGCACCCGGCCAGCGCCCGGGGTACCGGAACCTACTTGCCGCGGGGTGTACCGGCAGAACCGCCGGCGGGCTTGTCCGGCGGGGCCTTCTGGTCACCCAGCACCCCCTTCAGCGGGCAGATCTTGAAGGCCGGGCACTTGGCGCAGCCGGCGACCACGGCAATCGGACAGACGGTCATGTGGGGGCTCCTGGGCGATGGTGGCGCATTGTGCGCCCGTCGGCGCGAATGCGCCAGTGCGTCCGGCCAGGGACGACGCCCGGGGCGAAATAGAATCGACGCATGACTTCGCTGAACAATGCGCTCAAGTCGGAGATCGCGCGCGTCTCCCGCAAGGAGCTGAAGGATGAACTGGCGACGCTGCGCAAGGCCAGTTCCTTGCACCGGTCGGAGATCGCGGCGCTGAAGCGGGAACTGAAGTCACTCCGGTCCCTGGTCAAGCTGAGCGAACGCACGATCCGCCGAGCGATGCCGGCGCCGCCAGCGGAGCCGATCGAACGCCCCGCACGCGGTGGCGGTTTCAATGCCAATGCGCTGGCAGCCAAGCGAGCCCAGCTGGGCCTGTCGCAGCTGGACATGGCGCGACTTCTGGAGGCGTCGGCGCTGTCGGTCTCCAAATGGGAGTCCGGCAAGGTCCAGCCACGCGCGGCGCAACTGGGTCGCATCCTTGCGGTCCAGCGGCTGGGGAAGCGCGCGGCACTGGCGAGGCTGGCGCAGCAGGCGACGGGCTGAATCCATCCGGCAGCAGTCGCCGCGCGCTGGCGGGGAACGCGCCCGTTCTATACTCGGCCCCTGTCGAAACCTTGGCCGTCGAGGTTCAGCGAGTCGACAGGTTTCTACAACGCGGGTGTAGTTCAATGGTAGAACGGCAGCTTCCCAAGCTTCATACGAGGGTTCGATTCCCTTCACCCGCTCCAGATCTCCCCCAGGTTCTCTCGGCCACGCTGCGCTGAGCCGCTCTTCCCCACTCCGGGCAACTAC
>JAEUOX010000166.1 GCA_016790475.1 Rhodoferax sp.
GCAGAACCAGCGCCTGATCCGCCATATCGAGGCCGGCGGCCAGCGCATCCTGCTGTACGGCGGCAACGCCAACCTCTACCACTGCGGCCTGCAGGACTACGCCCAGATGCTGGGCATGCTGGCTTCCAGCACGCTGGACACCACCCGCGTGATCCCCGCCATCGGCCCGGACTTCGGCAAGATGATGGACCAGGCCCGGCTGCTGCGTGGCAGCGGCTACCGCACGGCCATGGTGCTGCCGATGCAGGGATTCACCAGTCCGGAGGGCATTGCCGAGGGCGTCTCCCGGTTTGTCGACGCCGCCGGCATGCCGGTCACGATGTACCTCAAGAGCGAGCAGGCCATCGACATCGCACGGGTGGGCCAGCTGGTGGACAGCGGCCGCATCCTGGCCATCAAGTACGCGGTGGTGCGCAGCGACCCGGCGCAGGACGTCTACCTGCAGGCGCTGGTGGACCGCATCGGCGCGCACCGGATCGTCAGCGGCATGGGCGAGCGCCCGGTGCCGGTGCACCTGACGAAGTTCGGCCTGGCCTCCTTCACCACCGGCTGCGGCTGCATCGCGCCGCGCGCCTGCCTGGATCTGCTGCTGGCGCTGCAGCGGGGCGACACCGCCACCGCCGACGCGCTGTATGCCCGCTTCATGCCGCTGGAGAGCCTGCGCGAGTCGATTTCGCTGATCCGCGTGCTGCATGACGCGGTGACGCAATGCGGCGTGGCCGACATGGGCCCGCAGCTGCCGCTGCTGAGCGCCTCGCCGGCTGAGCGCATGGGCGAGATCAAGGCGCTGGCCAGCGAACTGCTGGCCTTCGAGATGCAGCACCGCGGGCAGCCCGCCCAGGCGGCGCGCCGGCCGCAGCAGCAGCAACAACAGCAGTAACCGCCACGGATCCATCGCGATGCGCTCCAGCTCCGGCACCGGCCTCGTCGATCGGGTCTACCGCGAGATCCTGGCGTCCATCGTGGCCGGCGAGTTCAAGGAGGGCGACCAGCTCCCGACCGAGCAGGCGTTGACCGAGCGCTTCGCCGCCTCCCGCCCGACCATCCGCGAGGCGCTGTCACGCCTGCGCGCTGACGGCATCACCAGCACCCGCCGCGGCGCCGGCACCTTCGTCACCCGCCGGCCCGACCCGGATCTGCCCCGCTTCGCCCCGCTGGAGACGCTGTCGGACCTGCAGCGCTGCTATGACTTCCGCATCGTCGTCGAATCCGGCGCGGCCGCACTGGCAGCCACGATGGCCACCGAGGCCGAGCTGGCCGAGGTACAGCGCTGCTATGACCGGCTGGACAGCGTGATCCGCGAGCAGGCCGTTGGCGCGGGGGAAGATTTCGACTTCCACCTGGCGGTGGCCCGCGCCTCCCGCAACCAGTTCTTCATCTCGGCCATTGCGTCGATGCAGCCGCAGGTGCTGGTCAGCATGAACCTGATGCGCAGCCTGTCGCTGATCAAGAGCATGGAGCGGCAGCACCTGGTGCAGGCCGAGCATGCGCTGGTGCTGGACGCGCTCAGGCGCAAGGACGCCGCCGGCGCGGGCAGCGCGATGCGGCTGCATCTGGAGAATGCGCGGAACCGGATGTTCGGGCAGTAGGTGGCCTCAGGCCCAGTTGTCACAGCGAAGGCCAGGGACCCGGCTGGACTCTCGCGTGTTGTTTGTCACGAGCTGCGCATTCTGGCTCAGCGCATGGGCCGCGATCATCGTGTCTGGCGGGCCCATCGGGGTGCCCTTTCGCTCAAGGTCCGCGCGCAGGTTCCCATAGACCCCAACGGCGGACTCGTCGAACGGTAACACCGTGAGTGGTGCCAGGAACAACTCCAGCGCCTGCCTATTTCGTACCGATGCACTCTTGGCCACCCCATAGGCCAGCTCCGCGGCCACGACACTGCACACTCCAATGTCACCGAATCGATGTTGTTTGAATCGGGCGATGACCTCTGGCTCTTCGCCGGCAAACCGGTAGGCCTTGGGAAGCCGTACAGCCTGGCTCCGGCCTGATTGAAATAGGCGCGCGGTGTCCATGGTGGACTCGTTGCTTGACTTGGTGGATATCAATGATATTCACCAAACTGGAACTTCGGTGCGAGTTGTTTCCTCAGCGCAGCAACACCAGCACCCCCGGCCGCAGGTCCTTCTCGTCGATGTACCCGATCGCACCCGGCGTCGTGTTGACGAACTGGATCACGTCTTCCGCGCTGGCCAACTCGCGGGGCGGCTTGCCCTGGCCGATGCTGCGGCGCACGCGCCAGTAGCCGGTGTACCGGCCCTCGTCCTGCTTCAGGTAGGCCTGCAGAAAGCGCTCGCGCAGGCGGCTGCCAGGCTCGGCGTTCACCGGTGTCACGAA
>JAEUOX010000200.1 GCA_016790475.1 Rhodoferax sp.
CTGAGCAGGATCACCGGGCATGGACGAACAGACCATTCTTCAGATCCGGGGCCTGCGCCTCGAGAGCGTCACCGGCAACGTGATCGTCGACAACGTCGACCTGACGCTGCGCAAGGGCGAGGTCATGGGCCTGATCGGCGAAAGCGGTGCCGGCAAGTCCACGATCGGGCTGTCCAGCATGTGCTACGCCCGTGCCGGCGTGCACATCGCCGGTGGCGAGGTGGTGCTGGGTGGCACCGACATCCGGCTGCTGGACGCGGACGGCCGGCGCCAGATGCGCGGCAAGCGCATCGCCTACATCGCGCAGTCGGCGACCGCCGCCTTCAACCCGGCCCACACGCTGATGGACCAGGTCTGCGAGGCGCCGCTGATCCACAAGCTGATGACGCGGCCCGAGGCCGAGGCCTGGGCGCGTCAGCTGTTCCGATCGCTCGATCTGCCGGATCCGGACAACTTCGGGGCGCGTTACCCGCACCAGGCCTCCGGCGGTCAGCTGCAGCGCGCGATGGCGGCCATGGCGATGTCCTGCCGCCCGGACGTGCTGGTGCTCGACGAGCCGACCACCGCGCTGGACGTGACGACGCAGATCGAGGTGCTGATCCTGCTGAAGTCGCTGATCCACCAGTACCACACGGCCGCGCTGTACATCACGCACGACCTGGCGGTGGTGGCCCAGGTGGCCGACCGCATCAAGGTGCTGCGCCACGGCAAGGAGGTCGAAGAGGGCCTGACGAGCCAGATCCTGCACAACGCGCGGCAAGACTACACCGCGCGGCTGGTGGCGGTGCGCGGCGCGGCCGCCAGCGAGCGGGCGGTGCAGGGCACCGTGCGGCAGGACGAGACCGTGCTGTCGATCAAGGACTGCCAGGCCTATTACGGTGATTTCCATGTCGTCAAGGGCGTGTCGCTGGACGTCAAGCGCGGCGAGACGGTCGCGGTCGTCGGCGAGTCCGGCTCCGGCAAGTCGACGCTGGCGCGCGTGATCACCGGCCTGCTGCCGCCGCGTGGCGGCGAGATCGTGTTTCAGGGCAAGGCGCTGCCACCCAGCCTGAAGGGCCGCAGCAAGGAGCTCAAGCGGCGCATCCAGCTGGTCTACCAGATCCCGGACGTGGCCATCAATCCGCGCCAGAGCCTGCTGGACATCGTCGGCCGCCCGGTGCAGTTCTACTATGGGCTGGGCCGGGCCGAGACGCTCACCCGTGCCCGCGAGCTGATGAAGCTCGTCGAACTGCCGGAGGACTTCCTGCAGCGCCGGCCCGGGCAGCTGTCCGGCGGGCAG
The DNA here is from genome assembly GCA_016790475.1 of Rhodoferax sp. Lineage (GTDB taxonomy): Bacteria > Pseudomonadota > Gammaproteobacteria > Burkholderiales > Burkholderiaceae_C > CAISIP01. Next base: position 1,280 of record JAEUOX010000200.1, read on the forward strand.
AAGCAGCGGGTGTGCATCGCCCGTGCGCTGGCGGCCAAGCCGGACATGATCATCCTGGACGAACCCACGTCCGCCCTGGACCCGCTGGTGGCCGAGGAAATCCTGACGCTGCTGCGCAAGCTGCAGTCCGAGCTGGG
>JAEUOX010000214.1 GCA_016790475.1 Rhodoferax sp.
GCGGGCTGATCAGGGGCGCAGCGGCGCGATGTCCAGCAGCGACACCGCCCGCGACGCCGCGGGCGCCGTCTGGTAGGTCTCCAGCGGATCCTTCGGCGCGTCCGGCAGCGCGAACGGGATGCAGTTGATGAACAGCGAGAACAGCTCCGCCTGCGAGCCGATGTCGAGCTTGCGGTAGATGTTGCGCCGGTGGATCTTGATGGTCCCCTCGGTCGTGGCCAGCCGCTGGGCCGTCAGCGCCGAGGAGTAGCCGCTGATCAGGTAGAACAGCACCTGGCGCTCGCGCTGCGTCAGCAGCGAGCTGGCGAAGTTCTCGATCGTGCTTTGCACCTTGCGGTGCGTCAGGTTGTCGGTGTCGCGGCGCGATGCCGCCGCCGTCAGCTCATGGTGGCGGGCGGCCGACGCGAAGATCACCGGAAGCAGCGTGTTGATCGCCACCATGTCGGCGTCCTGGAACTTCGGATGCCGGATGCTGCGCTCGATGAAGACATTCAGCGCGCTGTCGGCATCGATGCGCCACAGCAGCTCGATCGAGTCGGACAGCCCGATCTGCGAGTAGAACACCCGGTAGTACTCGCTCTGGAAGAAGTCGTCCGGCGCGATGTCGGTCAGCCGGTGCACGCCGTTCGGGCCGCCGGCGGCAAACAGCTGGTAGTGCGGGTCCAGCACATAGGGGCCGGACAGGTAGGCGTCCTCCGGCAGCGCACGCTCGGACGGGTCGAAGCGGTGCAGGATGCGCCGCGGCCGCTGCTCCCGGTGGTAGACCATGGCCCCACCGGAATCGACGGCACAGACCGTGCCCAGCAGGTTCAGCACGGCGTCGTACCAGTCCGCGCTGCCGATCGCGGCCGTCATGCGGGCCAGCGCCGCCACCAGCGGGGCATTCAGGGGCAGGCAGAGCGGGGAATTGAAGGCGGCGTCCATGGCGCAAGGTTAGCAGGCGAGCCGCCACCGGCCCTGCCCTATAGTCCCGCAATGCGCCCTGCCCTGCTGTCCCTGTTGCTGTGCGCCGCCTGCACGCTGCCGGGCGCGCGGGCCCAGCCGGCCCCGGTGCCGCCCTTCTCCGCGATGCCGCCTGGCGCGCCGTTGGCGCCCTGGCGGATCGCCGGGCTGCCCGGGCAGAAATTGCCGCTGACACAGTTCAGCATCCAGCCGGTCGAGGGCCAGCGGGTGCTGCAGGTCGCGGCGGAGGCCTCCTACGGGAACCTGGTGCTGGACACCGTGGGGGCACGGGTGACCGGCGAGACCCGGCTGCAGTGGCGCTGGACACTGCTCCGCGGTTTGCCGGCCGCCGACCTGCGCACCAAGGCCGGGGACGATGTGGCGCTGAAGGTCTGCGCACTGTTCGACATGCCGCTCGACGGCCTGCCGCTGGGCGAGCGCGCCCGGATGCGTGTGGCACGCAGCCTGTCCGGCGAGCATCTGCCCGCGGCCACGCTGTGCTACGTCTGGGACCGCACGCTGCCGGTCGGAACCGCGCTGCCGAATGCGTTCAGCGCGCGGGTGCGCTACATCGTGGTCAGCAGCGGCGAGGCGGCCCCCGGCGCCTGGCCGCGCATCGAGCGCCCGCTGGCGGCCGACTTCCTGCGGGCCTTCGGGGCCGAAGCCTCCAGCGTCCCGCCGCTGCTGGCGATCGCCGTCGGCGCCGATGCCGACAACACCGGGGGGCGCAGCCTCGGGCTGGTCAGTGACATCCAGCTGCTGCCTTGAGGCAGGGCTGCATGTAAGAATCCGCCGACCCCGGTGGCTGCCACGCCGGGTGCCAGGCCCCCCACCAGGAACCATCGCAGGACCCTTGCTTGAAGCCCTCCAAGATCATCGCGCTCCTCGTGCTGGCGGGCGGCATCACCAGCTTCTTCGTCTGGGACCTGGGGCAGTATGTCAGCCTGGCCTACCTCAAGGCGAGCCAGGGGCGGTTCGCGGAGCTGTATGCGCAGTACCCGGCCCGGGTCCTGCTGGGCTACTTCCTGGCCTATGTCGCCATGACCGCCCTCTCGCTGCCCGGCGCGGCCGTGCTGACGCTGGCGGGCGGCGCGGTCTTCGGGCTGCTGACCGGTACGGTGGTGGTGTCCTTCGCGTCGACGCTGGGGGCCACGCTGGCCATGCTGGCGGCGCGCACGATCCTGCGCGACAGCGTCGAGAAGCGCTTCGGCACGCGGCTGGCGGCACTGCACCAGGGCATGGAGCGCGACGGCCCGTTCTACCTGTTCACGCTGCGTCTGATCCCGGTGATGCCCTTCTTCGTGCTGAACCTGCTGATGGGCCTCACCCGCATCCGGACCTCGACCTACTTCTGGGTCAGCCAGCTCGGCATGCTGGCCGGTACCGTGGTCTATGTCTATGCCGGCACCGAACTGGCCAAGGTGGATTCGCTGCGCTCCGTGGCATCCCCCGGGCTGATCGGTGCCTTCGTGCTGCTGGGCCTCTTCCCGCTGCTGGCCCGCAGGCTGGTCGCCGTGGCGCAGCGCCGCAAGGTGTACGCGCGCTGGAAGGCCCAGCGGCCGCGCCGCTTTGACCGCAACCTGGTCGTGATCGGTGCCGGTGCCGGGGGGCTGGTCAGCGCATACATCGCCGCGGCGGTCAAGGCGCAGGTCACGCTGGTCGAATCGCACAAGATGGGCGGCGACTGCCTGAACTATGGCTGCGTGCCCAGCAAGGCCCTGATCCGCACCGCGAAGCTGCGGCACCAGATGCGGCATGCCGAACGGTACGGCCTGTCGGCATCCGGCGGCACCTTCGACTTCCGCGCGATGATGGCCCGCATCCAGCAGGTCATCGCGGCGATCGCACCGCATGACAGCGTCGAACGCTACACCGGGCTGGGCGTGGACGTCGTGCAGGGCCATGCCCGGATCGTCAATCCGTGGACCGTCGAGATCGCGCTGAACGATGGCGGAACCCGGACGCTGACCACCCGCAGCATCGTCATCGCCGCAGGCGCACGGCCGCTGGTGCCGCCGCTGCCAGGCCTGGACAGCGTCGACTACGTGACCAGCGACACGCTGTGGGAAGACTTCGCCCGGCGCGACAGCCTGCCCGGGCGCATCGTCGTGCTGGGTGGCGGCCCGATCGGTTGCGAGCTGTCGCAGGCCTTTGCGCGCCTGGGCTCCGAGGTCCGCCAGGTCGAGATGGCGCCCCGCATCCTGGCCCGGGAGGACGAGGAGGTTTCCGCCTTCGCGCGCCAGGCGCTGGAGGCGGACGGTGTGCGCGTCCTGACCGGACACAAGGCCCTGCGCTGCGAGCGCACCGGCGACGTGCAGTCCCTCGTGCTGGAGCACGGCGGGCAGGAGCTGCGGCTCGCGTTCGACGTGCTGATCTGCGCCGTTGGCCGGGAGGCCCGGCTCAGCGGCTACGGACTGGAGGAGCTGGGCATCCCGACCGGCAGGACGATCGAGACCAACGAGTACCTGCAGTGCCTCTACCCCAACATCTATGCCGCCGGCGACGTGGCAGGCCCCTACCAGTTCACGCACACCGCGGCGCACCAGGCCTGGTATGCGGCCGTGAATGCGCTGTTCGGGGACCTGAAGCTGTTCAAGGCTGACTACCGCGTGATCCCCTGGGCCACGTTCATCGAGCCGGAGGTCGCGCGGGTCGGCCTGAACGAGCAGGAGGCCCGGGCCCAGGGCATCGCCTGCGAGGTGGTGCGCTTCGGCATCGACGACCTGGACCGTGCGATCGCCGACAGCGAGGCCCTGGGCTTCGTCAAGGTGCTCACCGTGCCGGGGCGCGACCGCATCCTGGGCGTCACGATCGTGGGCGTACATGCCGGCGACCTGCTGGCCGAGTATGTGCTGGCGATGAAGCATGGCCTGGGGCTGAACCGGATCCTCGGCACGATCCACACCTACCCGACGCTGTCGGAGGCCAACAAGTACGCCGCCGGTGAATGGAAACGCGCACACCAGCCCGAACGCCTGCTGCGCTGGGTGCGCCGCTACCACGACTGGCGACGCGGCTGAACGCGCCGCCGACCGGCAGTCAGATCCGTTCCTGAGCCTGCAGGTAGCGCCAGCGGCCCGGCGCCAGGCCCGCCAGTGGCACGCGGCCGACGCGGATCCGGCGCATGGCGACGATCTGCAGCCCGGCCTGGTCGCACATCTGCGCGATCTGGCCGAGGCGGCAGCCCTTGACGGCGAAGCGCAAGCGGCTGCCGGCGCCGGCATCCCCGGCCACGCTGACGCGCACCGGCAGCATCGCCCGTCCGTCGATGACCGGCGCGCGGCGCAGCCGCTCCAGCGTCTCCTCGGTGACCTTCTGCCGGACGTCGACGTTCAGCTCGAACTCGATCTGCGCCGCGTCCTCCAGCAGCCGGCGGCGCACCGCGGGCTCCTGCGAGAACACCAGCAGGCCACTGGCGGCCGGCTCCAGCGGCGTGACGCAGCGCTGGTCCGCAAAATGCCGTCGCAGGATGCGCAGCGCCCGATGCGCCGGCCCGCCGTGGTTCTGCGGCACCAGCAGCTGCGCGGCAGGCCGGCGGCCGGTCGCATCCCAGTCGAAACCGGGCGGCTTGTGCAGCACCAGCGTGACCGGCGGGATCGGCTCGGCCCGGGCCTGCGGATCGATGTCGACCTGCTGCGCACCGACGCGAACCTGGGGCAGCTCCACGCGCTCCCCGTCGACGCGCACCCAGCCGCCCTCGATCAGCAGCTCCGCCTCGCTGCGGGAACAGCCGCGCAGCGCGGCAACACGTTTGGACAATCGGACAGGGTCGGTCATGGTGGGCATCGGCAGCGGGCTGCGCTGCGAGCATACCCCGCGCCGGCCCCCGGACGGAGCGCCATGCATAATGCCCAGCAACAGGGGGCGACGCCGTGCGATGCCCCTGGCAAGGAAACCCGATGACCATCGCCTTCCGCCTGCTGGCACTGAGTCTGGCCCTGGCCCTGACGGCCTGTGGCGGCGCGTCCGATGCCGAGCTGCTGGCCCGCGCCCGGGCCCACCTGGACAAGCGCGAGACCGCTGCGGCGGTGATCGAGCTGAAGAACCTGCTGCAGCAGAACCCGGACTCCGGCGAAGGCCGCTTCCTGCTCGGGCGCCTGCAGCTTGAGGCGGGCGACCTCGCGGGTGCGGAGGAGCATCTGCGCCGAGCCGCCGCCGCCGGGTATGCCGACAAGGAGGTCTATCCGCTGCTGGCCAGCGTGCTGGTGGCCCGCCAGAAGCCGGCCGACCTGCTGCAGCAGTTCGGCCAGGTCGAGATCGCGGACGACCTGGCGGCGGCGGAGTACCTGACCCACCTGGCCAGCGCCCATCTGATGAACCGCACGCCGTCCCAGGCCGACGAGTTCATCAAGCGGGCGCTGAAGCGCTCCCCGACCTACCCGCCGGCCATCCTGCTGCAGGCCCGGATCCTGGCAGTGCGCGGCGACGTTGCCGGCGCCATGTCGACCGTCGATGCGTTGCTGGCCGCCATGCCGACCAATGGCCGCGCCTGGATGCTCAAGGGCGACCTGCTGATGGAGAACAAGCCGCCGGATGCCAAGCCTGCGATGGCCGCCTACCGCAAGGCACTCGAGGCGGACGGCCGGCTGCTTCCGGCCCACAGCCGGCTGCTGGCGATGCAGGTCGATCTGCGCGACTTCGAGGCCGCGGCGCAACAGCTCGATGCGCTGCGCAAGGTCTACCCGGAACATTCCGAGACGCGCTACTTCGAAGCGCTGCTGGCGCTGCAGAAGGGCGACGCCGCGCGCACCCGGGAGATCACCGCCGCGCTGCTGCGCGGCAAGCGCCAGGACCCGAGGGTGATGTTGCTCGCGGCGCAGGCCGAAATGCAGCTCAATGGTCTGGTCCAGGCCGAATCCCTTCTGAACCGGCTGCTGCAGATGACGCCTGATGCAGCGGCGCCACGGCGCATGCTGGCCCAGCTGTACCTGCGCAGCGGCCAGGAGGAGAAGGCCCAGGAGGTACTCAAGCCGCTGCTGGCCGCGCGCCCGAACGACGCAGGTCTGCTGGCGCTGCTGGGCCAGGCCCAGATGATGGCCGGGGACACACAGACCGGTGGCAGCACGCTGGCCAAGGCCAGCCAGCTCCA
>JAEUOX010000246.1 GCA_016790475.1 Rhodoferax sp.
ACCCCCTCTGCCCGGCCACGCCCGCGTGGGCTTCGTGGGCCTGGGCAACATGGGCCGGCCGATGGTGGCGCGGCTCGCGGCGGCCGGCTTCGCGCTGCAGATCTGCGACGTCCGGCCCGAGGCCGCCGCGGCACTGGCGGCCGAGACCGGCGCGACCGTGGTGCCCCGCACGGCCGACCTCGGCCCCGGGCTGGACGCGCTGATCCTGATGCTGCCCGACGGCGCCGCGGTGCGCCAGGTGCTGGTGGCCGACGGCGTGGGCGCCCGGCTGGCGCCGGGCGCGCTGGTCGTCGACATGGGCTCCTGCGAGCCGCACGGCACCGCCGCGCTGGGCACCGAGCTGCAGGCGCGCGGCATCGACATGGTGGATGCGCCGGTGTCCGGCGGCGTGGCCCGTGCGGTCAACGGCACGCTGACCATCATGGCCGGCGGCTCCACCGAGGCGGTGGAACGCGCCCAGCCGCTGCTGCGCGCCATGGGCAACCGCATCTACGCCACCGGCCGGCTGGGCAGCGGGCAGGCGATGAAGTCGCTGAACAACTTCGTGTCCGCCGCCGGGCTCGTGGCCACCTGCGAGGCGGTGCTGATCGCGCAGCGCTTCGGGCTCGACCCGCAGGTGGCGGCCGAGGTGCTCGACGGTTCCACCGGCAAGAACAACACCACCGAGCACAAGCTGCGCCAGCACATCCTGTCGCGCACCTTCGGCTCGGGCTTCTCGATGGACCTGATGGTCAAGGACCTGGGCATCGCCGCCTCCGTGGCGCGCCAGGCCGGCATGCCCACCGTGTTCGTCGAGCGCTGCCTCGAGGCCTGGCAGGCGGCCCAGCAAAGCCTGGGCCATGGCCGCGATCACACCGAAATGGCGCGCTGGATCGAATCCGTGATGGCGCAACCGCACACCCCCTCTTGAACGACACGAAAGGAGACACCCCATGTCGAATGCACGCCTTCCCCTTCCCGCGCACCCGCTGCGCCGCCGCCAGTTGCTGGCGGCCACCGCGCTGGCCACGATCGCCGGCGCGTCCTTCGCGCAGGCACGCCCGGCGTCGATCATCGTCGGCTTTGCGCCTGGCGGCGCCGCCGACGGCCTGGCCCGGCTGCTGGCCGACAAGCTGCGCGGCGGCGTGGCCCCGGTGGTGGTGGTCGACAATAAGGTCGGCGCTGCGGCCCGCATCGCGATCGAATACGTGCGCAACGCCGCGCCCGACGGCCAGACCATGCTGCTGGTGCCGGACGCGACGATGTTCCTGTACCCGCATGTCTACAAGGCGCTGGGCTACGACCCCGAGCGCGACTTCACGCCGGTGACCCGGATGATCGGCATGTCGCTGGCGATGTTCGTCGGGCCGGCGGTGCCCGACAGCGTCAAGACGGTGGCCGACTACATCGCCTGGGCCAAGGCCGATCCGAAGCGTCTGGTCTACGGCACGCCGGCGGCCGGCGCCACGCCGCACTTCACCGGCGCGATCTTCGCGCGCTCGGCGGGGCTGGACATGCAGCCGGTGCACTACCGCGGCGGCGCGCCCGGCATCCAGGATCTGGTCGGCGGCCAGGTGCCGGTGTTCTTCGGCTCGGTGTCCGACGGCATCGCGATGGTGCAGGCCGGCAAGGTGCGGGCCCTGGCCACGTCCGGCGCGCGGCGCACCGGCCTGCTGTCCAGCGTGCCGACCTTCCTGGAGCTGGGCTACCGCGACCTGGTGGTCGAGGACGGCCTGGGCGTGTACATGTCCTCCAAGGTGCCTGCCGACCAGATCGCCAAGCTCAACAGCCTGACGCAGGAAGCGCTCAAGACCAAGGAGCTGCAGGATCCGATCCGCAACTGGGGCTTCGACGTGTCGGCCGAGAGCACGGCGGAGTTCAGCGCGCGGCTGAACCGCGAGCGCGGCCGCTGGGGCCCGATCGTCAAGGCCACCGGCTTCACCGCGATGGAGTGACGCGCGACGGCGGTCCGGGGCGGCGGGTGCCGCGGTGCGGGTGCGAGAATTCCCCGCATGCGCATCCTCGACATGCAGACCTTCACGGCGCTGGTCCGCAACCGCCACTTCGGCCGCACTGCGCAGGAGCTCAGCACCACGCAGCCCGCCATCTCATCGCGCCTGGCCGCGCTGGAGCAGGAGCTGGGCCACAAGCTGGTGCACCGCATGGGCACCGAGTTCCGGCTGACGCCCGAGGGCGAGGAGGTCCTGCAGGTGTTCCAGCAGGTGCTGGACAACCTCGACACCCTCAAGACCAAGCTGGACAACCTGCAGGCCAAGGCGCCGGTGCTGCTGCGCATCGGCGCGATCGACTCGGTCATCTCCACCTGGATGCCGGCGCTGGTGGAGGCGCTGCACCAGCGCATGCCGCACCTGAAGATCGAGCTCACGGTGGAAAGCACCAAGCGCCTGGTGCATGGCATGCACAAGGGCGAGTTCGACCTGATCTTCGCGGTGGACCCGGCCGTGGGCGACAGCTTCCGCAGCTTCGTGAGCTGCGTGCTGCAGATGATCTGGGTGGGCTCGCCCAAGCTGATCGACCCGGAGCGCACCTACAGCGTGGACGACCTGGCGCGCATGCCGATCGTCACCTTCCCGAAGGGCGCGCCGCCGTACCGGCAGATCGCGCCCTACTTCCAGGACGAGCAGGTGCTGGCCTCCAAGCTGACCAGCTCGAACTCGATGTTCGCGATCATCAACCTGATCATCGACGGCTTTGGCGTGGCGGCCATCCCCAAGGTGATCGTGCGCCGCGAGCTGGCCCAGGGGCTGCTGCACCAGATCCGGGTGTCCAAGCACTTTCCGCCGCTGCCCATCATCGGCAGCTACCAGTCCAGCACGCACCAGGACGTGATCCTGCAGGTGGTGGCGCAGGCGCAGCAGTGCGCGCTGAACTACTGCGCGAGCGTGGATCCGTCGACGGCCTGGCTGGTCTGATGACTCCATCCCCGATCCCGGGGCATGGCGGGGTCGAAATACTGATGCCGGTGGCGCCAGTCAGGCGGCCTGGGCGTGCTCCAGCTGAAACGGAAAGGCACCATTTGCCTTGGCATCCAGCAATACGATTTCCACTGTGCTGCCGTCCTCGGCATAGCTGATGTGGGTGTGCCAGTCCTGCGAAACTTCGCGGCTGATCGGCTTGTCGGAAAGACGGATCACCAGAATGTCATCGTCGTCGTAGTAGGTGGTACGCATGGCGCCTCCTCAAAGCACAGAAAAGTGATGCATCACAGTCTTCACGACGACGGCATCCTCCAACACCACAACGGCGCACAACAGGTTGTCGTGCCGTTCCGGGAACTCCTTGAAAGCCCAAAGATGGGTAGCGTCCCAGTACCGTGTCTCGCCGTTGTCGATGACATCGACCAGCACGTCATCTGAAATTCCACGTTGACTCATGCGTTCGCGTGCATGGCGTGTCACAACAATCCGGCGCTGGAATCGGGCACTGAACATGGGGGGAATTTTAGGATCTGGATCAACAATAAATATTTTTTATTGCCAGAATTTCCATTCAAGATGGAGTCCCCGGGCATCGACCCGTAAACTGGCCGTTTCCCGCCATCCCACCCCTGGAGCCCCTTGATGACCAAGAGCAAGCAGCTGTACCTGAAGTTCGTGGATGCCAACGTGCAAGGCACCATCACCATGTACTGGGAGCACGCACCCCAGACCTGCAAGGCCCTGTGGGGCGCGCTGAAGAAGCCGATCCGCTGGGACGCCTCGCACGCGATGTTCTCCGGCCCCGAGATCATGATGGGCCTGCCGGAGTACGCGCAAACTTTTGATCCGCGCAAGCTGCCACCGGAGAACCAGACGGTGCAGCCCGACCCGGGCGAGCTGCTGTGGTTCTACCAGCCGAAGAACTTCTTCAAGAACGACCCGAGCGAGTTCTGGGAGATCGGCATGTTCTATGACGCGGGCGGCCGTACCTTCGGCCCCACCGGCTGGATCCCCTGCACCTACTGGGGCAAGATGACCGAAGGCCTGGACGAGGTGGCCAAACAGTGCCGGCTGATCCGCCGCGAGGGCGTCAAGACGGTCGAGATCGGCCGCCTGCCCTGAGCGCCTTCCCCGCTTTTTTTCCATCCGCAACTGAAGGAGCCTTTCCATGAAGACCCGCTTTGATTTGACGCTGCTTGCCGCCGCCTCGCTGTCCCTGCTGGCCGGCGCCGCCTCCGCGCAGGACAAGACCCTGGTGATCAACTCCTTCGGTGGCGCGTACGAAACCGCGCACCGCAAGTGCGTGATCACGCCGTTCGAGAAGGAGACCGGCGCCACGACCAAGATCGTCACCGCCTACTCCGCCGACGCCTTCGCGCAGGTGCGCGCCCAGAAGGCCGCGCCGCAGTACGACGTGATCCACTTCTCCGGCGGCCAGGAAATCGTGGCCGCCTCCGAGGGGCTGCTGTCGCCGATCGACGCCTCCAAGGTGCCGAACCTGGCCAACGTGTACCCGGTGGCCAAGGCGAACATCGCCAAGGGCGAGGGGCCGGTCTACTCCATCGCGGCGATCGGCCTGGTTTACAACAGCCAGCAGATGCCCAAGGCCCCGACCAGCTGGAAGGACCTGATGGACCCGAAAGTCAGCAGCAAGCTGGTGCTGACGGACATCTCCAACGGCTATGGCATGCTGGGCTTCCTGATGATCAACCGGGTGGCCGGCGGCGACCTGAAGAACATCCAGCCCGGCCTGGACGCGGTCAAGAAGATGCTGGCCAGCGGTGCGATCGTCGTCAACACCTCGCCCGAGATCCAGCGCGAGTTTGCGCAGAACGGCGCCGGCATCGCGCCCTACGCGTCCGACTATGCCTACACGCTGACCAAGGCCAACCTGCCGGTCAAGTTCTCGCAGGGCGTCGAGGGCACGCCGGCGAGCTTCATCACCGCCAACCTGGTGGCCAACCGGCCGAACCAGGCGCTGGCGCTGAAGTTCATCGACATGAGCCTGTCCGAGAGCGCACAGACCTGCTTCGCGAACGAGCTGCGCTACACGCCGACCAACAGCAAGGCGGTGCTGACGCCGGACGTGGCCGCGACCGTGGCCTACGGCCAGGCCGCGATGAAGGATCTGTTCCGCTTCGACGCGCCCACCATCGAGGCCAACCGGGCCAACTGGGTCGAGCGCTGGAGCAAGACGATTGCCCGTTGATCGACGGGTGGCGCGCGCGGGTGGCCGGCAGGCATGAATGACCGTACCGAAAACCTGCTGCTCGCCCTGCCAGGGCTGGCGCTGCTGGTCCTGGCCTACTTTCTTCCGATCGGCCAGATGCTGGTGCTCAGCATCTCGGGCGCGACCGGCCTGACGCTGGAGCACTTCGCGCGCTTCCTGGCGGATCCGTTCTACCTGAACATCCTGTGGCGCACGGTGCGCCTGTCGCTGGTCATCACGGTGATCTGCGCGCTGCTGGGCTTCCCCTACGCCTACATCATGGCGCGCGTCGGCCCGAAGCTGCGCATGTGGATGGTGATCGCGGTGATCCTGCCGCTGATGACCAGCGTGGTGGTGCGCACCTTCGGCTGGATGGTGCTGCTCAGCCGCAACGGCCTGGTGTCGCAGTGGGCGCGCGATCTGAGCTGGGGCGAGCGCAACTTCCAGATCATGCACTCCGAGACGGCGATCGTGATCGGCATGGTGCAGGTGCTGCTGCCCTTCATGGCGCTGTCCATCCTGGGCGTGATCACCCGCATCGACACCCGGCTGGAGGAGGCCTCGCGCACGATGGGTGCCAGCTTCCTGGGCACGCTGCGCACCGTGGTGCTGCCGCTGTCCATGCCCGGCATCGTGGCCGGCGCACTGCTGGTGTTCACGCTGTCGGCCAGCTCCTTCATCACGCCCAGCCTGATGGGCGGCGCGCGCATCCAGGTGCTGGCCGGGCTGGTCTACAAGTCGGTCACGCAGACGCTGGAGTGGCCGTTCGCGGCGGCGCAGGCGGTGATCCTGTTCGTCGGCGTGCTGCTGGTGCTGATTCCCTACGTGCGCGTGAGCACGCCCCGCCATGGTTAGGGCGGTACCGACCTGGCTGCGCGTGCTGGCCTCCGTGCTGGTGGCGCTCACCGTGCTGGTGCTGCTGGCGCCGCTGGTGGTGGTGGTGGGCGTGTCCTTCTCGCAGAGCGAGTTCATCGCTTTTCCGCCGCAGGGCTTCAGCCTGCGCTGGTACGAGGGCGTGCTGACCTCCGGTACCTACGTGGCCTCGGCCTGGACGAGCCTGAAGATCGCGCTGCTGGTCACGCTGACCGCCACGCTGGTGGGCGGCGCGGCGGCGGTGGCGCTGCACCGCGGCAAGCTGCCGGGCTCCGGCGCGCTGGCCACCTTCTTCCTGTCGCCGCTGGTGCTGCCCACCATCATCTTCGCGATCGGCATGCTGATGTTCTGGAGCCGCGCGTTCGGGCAGGTGTCGCTGCTGACGCTGTGGCTGAGCCACTCGGTGGTCGCGCTGCCCTACGTGATCCGCACGACGCTGGCGGTGCTGGCCGAGTCCGACCCGTTCCTGGAGGAAGCCGCGCGCACGATGGGTGCCGGGCGGCTGCAGCGGCTGTTGTTCGTCGTGGTGCCGCAGTGCGTGCCGGGGCTGGGCGCGGGCGCGTTCTTCGCGTTCAACATCTCGTTCGACGAGGCGGTGCTGTCGCTGTTCCTGCGCAAGCCCGACCTGACCACGCTGCCGGTGCAGATCTACGGCCAGCTGGAGTTCAGCCCCGACCCGTCGGTGGCCGCCGTGTCGGCCATCATGATCTTCCTGACCGTGCTGATGATCGTCGTGATCGACCGCATCCTCGGGCTGCAACGTTTTGCAAGGAGCTGACCCGTGGCGAATGTGCGCCTGCAAGCCATCCAGAAGTCCTTCGGCAGCACCGCCGTGATCCACGGCGTGTCGCTGGACATCGCCTCCGGCGAATTCGTCAGCCTGCTGGGGGCCTCCGGCTGCGGCAAGACCACGCTCTTGCGCATCGTCGCGGGGCTGGAGAGCGTGAGCGCCGGCACGGTCGAGATCGACGGCCGCGACGTCACCGGCCTGCCGCCGGAGCAGCGCGACATCGCGATGATGTTCCAGAGTTATGCGCTGCTGCCACACCTGAGCGTGGCCGAGAACGTGCGCTTCCCGCTGCGCATGCGCGGGCTGGGCAGCCGCGAGGAGCAGCAGGCCCGCGTGCGCACGGCGCTGGACACGGTGCAGCTCACGCACCTGGCCGAGCGCCGGCCGTCCCAGCTCTCCGGCGGCCAGCAGCAGCGCGTGGCGCTGGCGCGCACGATCGTCGTCGAGCCGCAGGTGCTGCTGCTCGACGAGCCGCTGTCCAACCTCGACAAGACGCTGCGCGTGCAGATGCGCCAGGAGCTGCTGGCAATGCAGCGGCGCCTGGGCCTGACGACGATCTTCGTCACGCACGACCAGGAAGAAGCGATGACCACCGCCGACCGCATGGCGGTGCTCGACAAGGGCGTCGTGCAGCAGGTCGGCGCACCGGCCACGCTGTACGACTATCCGGTCAACGCCTTCGTCGCCAACTTCGTCGGCACGATGAACCTGCTGCCCGGCCGCGTGCGCGAGCGCGCCGGCAGCAGCCTGACGCTGGACGTGGACGGCGTTGGCGACCTGCGCTTCCCGGTCGCGGGCGACGTGCCCGCCGGCGACCGGCTGATGGTGAGCTTCAGGCCGCACTCGCTGCGCGTCGAGGT
>JAEUOX010000251.1 GCA_016790475.1 Rhodoferax sp.
CGGCTGATGGACAGCCGCCAGGTGCGCCTGTACCACGACCACCTGCTGGTCAAGGAGGCCGGCACCCGGCAGGAGACCCCCTGGCACCAGGACCAGCCCTACTACAACGTCGCCGGGCGGCAGAACGTCAGCTTCTGGATCCCGGTCGACCCGGTGCCGCTGGCCAGCACGCTGCGCTTTGTCGCCGGCTCGCACGCCGGCACCTGGTACATGCCGCGCACCTTCCGCGACCAGCAGGCCCGCTGGTTCCCGGAAGGCAGTCTGGCCGAGCTGCCGGACATCGAGGGCCGGCCGGAGCAGTACCCGCAGCTCGCCTGGCCCCTGGAGCCCGGCGATGCGGTGGCCTTCCACATGCTGGCGCTGCATGCCAGCAGCGGCACCGGCCCGGGACGGCGCCGCCGGGTGTTCTCGGCGCGCTACCTCGGGGACGACGCGCGCCATGCGATGCGGCCCTGGCGGACTTCGCCCCCTTTTCCTGGCCTGGAAACCCGGCTGCCGGACGGCGCACCGATGGACGACCCGCTGTTCCCGCTCGTTTGGTCCGACGGCGCGCGCGCATGAGGGACAGCCGGGCCAGCATCCTGGCCGGCATCGGCCTGATGGCGCTGGCCACGCTGTGCTTTGCCATCCTGGATACCAGCGCCAAATATGTGATGTCGGCGGTGCCGATGCTGATGGCGCTGTCGATGCGCTACCTGCTGCAGGCGGTGGTCTCCACGGCCGTGCTGCTGCCGCTGCACGGGCGCGGGGTGCTGAAACCGCGCCACCCGCGGTTGCAGGTGCTCCGCGCGGCCGTGTTCGCCGTCACGACGCTGTTCGCGATGTGGGCTCTGCGGTACATGCCGGTCGGCGAGTTCGCAGCGGTCGTGATGCTGGTGCCCATGCTGGCGACGGTGCTGGCGGTAGTCGTACTGAAGGAGAAGGTCTCGGCCTGGCAATGGCTGTTCCTGACCGGGGCGCTGGCCGGCGCGATGATGATCATCCGGCCCGGCGGGCGCGTCGGATTCGGCTGGTGGGTGCTGTTGCCGGCCGCCTGCATCGTGTCCAGCGCCTGGTTCCAGATCCTCTCCAGCCGGCTTGGCCGCATCGAGAACCCGACCACCACCCACCTGTGCACCGTCTGGCTGTGCGCCGGGGCGGCGCTGCTGGTGCTGCCGTGGACCTGGGTCACGGTCGCCTCGCCGAGCCACTGGCTGGCACTGCTGCTGATGGGCACGGCCAGTGCACTGGGGCATTTCCTGCTGGCGCAGTCCTACCGGCGGGCGCCGGCCTCGACGCTGATGCCCTACATGTATTGCCAGATCGGCTTCGCGCTGCTGTTCGGCTGGCTGCTGTTCGACCATGTACCGGACCAGGGGGCCTGGAGCGGCATCGCGCTGATTGCGCTGTGCGGCGTGGCGAGTGCCTGGCTGACGGCGCGCCGGCATGTGCCGGTGTCGGAGGCGCCCGCGGGCTGACGCCCGGCGGCCCGCGCGACGCTCGACATTCTCCTATAATCTTATAATAATATACGGGAGAAGAACCAGCCCCGGAGACAAGCCGCGTGAAAATCACCGCGATCGAGACCGTGCCCGTCAGCGCCGGATGGAAGAACTGGCTGCTGCTGCGCATCCACACCGACACCGGCCTGCATGGCATCGGCGAGGGTACGCTGAACGGCTTCATCCGTACCACCGAGGCGGCCGTTCAGGAGCTGGAGCACCTGGCGCTCGGGCAGGACCCGCGGCAGGTCAACCGCCTGTCCCGGCGCCTGATGGACAGCGTCTCGCTCGATGGCGGCCACATCCATCGCACCGCGGTCGCGGCGATCGAGGTCGCCTGCTGGGACATCCTGGGCAAGTCGCTCGGCGTACCGATCCACCAGCTGCTCGGCGGGCGGATGCGCGACAGTGTCGCGGCCTACGCGAATGGCTGGTACCGCACCGAGCGCACCCCCGAGGCCTTCGTGCAAGCCGCCGAGGGTGTCGTCGCGATGGGGTTTCAGGCGCTCAAGCTGGATCCTTTTGGCACCGCGCACGGCTTCATCGACGAGCCCGAGCTGCAGCGCAGCTACGACATCGTCGCCGCGCTGCGCGAGCGCTTCGGCCCGCGGCTGCGCATCCTGATCGATGTGCATGCGCGTTTCACCGAGGCGGATGCGCTGCGCGCCGCCCGCCGGCTGGCGCCTCTGGACCTGTTCTGGTGGGAGGAGCCCACGACGCGGGAGCGGGAGCAACCCGCCAATGCCGTGGCGCTGCAGTGCCCGATCCGGGTCGCCACCGGCGAGATGTACGACACGGTCGGCCAGTTCTACACGCTGGCCGCCGGAGGTGGCGTCAACATCTTCCAGCCCGAGCCGATGTCGCTGGGCGGCATCACCAACACGCTGGCGGTGGCCCACCTGGCCCAGGCGCACGGGAGCTGGATCGCGCCGCACCAGAGCGGGGGACCGGTGGCGACCGCGGTCTGCCTGCAGCTGGCTGCCTGTGTGCCGAACTTCCTGATCCAGGAGCATTTCGATGCGTTCAACGAGCCCTGGGTCCGCGATCTGGTCGACTGGCACCCGCGCCTGGATCCGTCCAGCGGCGAGCTGTCGCTGCCAGACCGCCCGGGCCTGGGCCTCGACCTCGACCTGGACGTCGCCCGCGCCCACCCCTACGACCCGCGGTCCTATCTGAACATTCACCAGGACGGCTGGGAGAAAAGGCTGGGGCAAACCATGGAGACACCCGCACGATGAACCCGCAACGCACGATTGTCGTCACCGACTACAACTTTCCCGACCTCGCGCTGGAGACCGCCGTGCTCGCCGGCAGCGGCTGCACACTGGTCGGCCACCACTGCAATTCCGAGGCCGAGCTGATCGCTGCCGTGGCGCAGGCCGACGCGGTGATCACGCAGTTCGCCCGGATCAATGCCGCCGTGATCGGCGCGATGTCCCGGGCGCGTGCGATCGTGCGCTACGGCATTGGCGTAGACAACGTGGATCTGGAGGCGGCGCGCGCGCTTGGTCTGCCGGTGTCCAACATCCCGGACTACTGCATCGACGAGGTCGCGGACCACACGCTGGCCTTCATGCTGGGCCTCACGCGGCAGGTCGTGACCCACACGAGCGACCTGCGCGCCGGGCAATGGCGACTCGCCGTGCCGGTGACCGGCATGCGGGCCCTGCGCGAGCAGACAGTCGGCATCGTGGGATTCGGGCGCATCGGGCGCGAGGTGGTGGCACGGCTGCAGGCCTTCAAGTGCCGGGTGCTGGTGCACGATCCGGTCGTGCCGGTCGCCGACATCGCCGCGGCCGGCGCATCGGCCGGCAGCCTGGAGGCGGTGCTCGCGCAGTCGGACATCCTGAGCCTGCATTGCCCGTCGTCGGCCGCCACACGGCGGCTGATCCGCGCCGAGACGCTCGCACAGATGAAACCCGGCGCGCTGCTGGTGAACGTCGCACGGGGCGATCTGGTGGATACCGAAGCACTGGTGCAGGCATTGCAGGACGGCCGCCTGGCGGCGGCCGCACTGGATGTATTCGACCCGGAGCCATTGCCGGCCGACCACGCGCTGCGTCGGCTGCCGAACCTGATCGTCGCGCCGCACATCGCGTCGGTCAGCCCGACCGCGGTCAAGGCACTGCGCGAAGGGGCGGCGGCCCGCGCGCTGGCGGCGGCGCTCGGGCGCATGCCTCCCAACATCGTCAATGGGGTCACGGTGGCCCGGGCCGTCGCATGAGGGACGAGCGGTGCGGCCGGCGGCATGGCTGATTCGGGTATCGTCACGGCTGCGCCGCCGGATCTGCCGGCATCGACAGCCCCTGAGCCATGACGTCCACACCCCGCACGGTCCCCGAGCCGGCCACGGAGCCGGCGGATGAATCCGCCCAGCAGGAACTTGCCCTCGCGGCATTCAAGCCCCAGCCATTGAGCCGCGACGACGGACCGCTGTACCGGCAACTGACGACCCGGTTGCGGGGCCCGATCCGCGACGGCCGGCTGCCTCCGGGCTGCCCGCTGCCACGGGAGGCCGACCTGGCCAGCCGCTTCGGCGTGAGCCTGATCACGGTGCGCCAGGCCCTGCGGGACCTGGAGGGCGAGGGACTGATCAAGAAGCGCACCGCCAAGCCGGCGATCGTGGCCGTCCCGCAGGCGCGCAGCAAGCCGCTCGAGTTCCAGAGCTTCGCGGCGATCGCCGCCTCCAGCCTGGATCGGCGGCTGGTGATCCGCAGCTACCGCAAGGAGCAGTCGGCACTGGCCTGCGAGTCGTTCGGCCTGGCGCCGGGCACCGCCTGCTACTGCCTGCGGGCCGTGCTGATGGTGTCGGACCGCGCCATCACGCAGACCACCTTCTACTTCCCGCCAGCCATCGGCAGCCGGCTCAAGCGCGCGGATTTCGACGATGTGGTCGTGTTCCGCGCGGTCCAGCGCCACCTGGGCATCCAGCTGTCGCGCGCGCAGATCCGTGTGCGTGCGGAGATCGCCGACGAGACGCTGGCCCGGGTGCTGGGCTATGAGCTCGGCGGGCCGATCCTCGCCACCGAGATGCTGTACTTCTCGGCCTCGGGCGAGCCGGTCGAACTGACCGTGTCCAAGAACCGCGGCGACGAGTTCAGCATCACCTACGACGCACCGAACGACCTGCTCTAGGCTCCCGGCTCAGCGCCTGCCAGCCGCGCCAGCACCGACTGTTCCCGCGGGTACACGCGCGGCGCCAGGTCGCCCCGGGACAGCCAGTCGGCGTGGTAGATCCGCAGCATGTCGTGCAGCGTGTGGCGGGGCGCGAAGCCGATGCTCTGCCGCAGCCGCTCGCCGCTGGCGAAGAAGTGGTGGTGCGGGAACGGGAAGCACAGGTCGCGCAGGTCGAATTCCGCCGGGGTGAACCCCAGCGCGTCCTGTGGCACATGCACCAGCTTCGGGGTCTTTCCCGCCACGCCGGCGCAGGCCTCGACAAAGCCGCGTCCGGTGGTCGCCTGCGGCATCGTGATGTTGAAGATCTGTCCGTCGACCCGATCGTCCGCACGGATCAGCGCCATCAGGGCCTGCGCGACGTCCCCGGCATAGACGAAGGAGTACAGCGCGTTGCCGCCGTTCGTCAGCAGAATCGGCGCGCCGGCATGTAGGCGGCTGAACACGAAGGATTCCCGATCCTCGTAGTTGTCCGGCCCCAGTACGAAGGGCAGCCGGCAGGAGACCGTCTGGAATGCGCCGCGCCGGCCGAATTCCTGCAGCAGCCGCTCGGATCGCAGCTTCTCGGCGGCGTAGGCCTGGTGCGGGTGCGGCGGGCCGGTGGGTGCGTCCTCCGTGACCGGCAGGGTCTGGCTCTCCGTGTAGACCGCGCAGCTGGAGATGAACAGGTACCGGCGGATCCGGCCTTCCAGCAGCACGCCGGCCTGCGCGACCCAGTCGGAGGCATAGGCGGAAAAATCGATCACCGCATCGAACGAGCGGCCCTCCAGCACCGCGAGGGCGCCCGGCGCGCCGCGGTCGCAGGCGATGCACTCGACACCGGGCACCGCCGGCCGGGTGCCCCGGTTCAGGATCGTCAACTGCCACCCCGCCGCCAGCACTTCCCGGGCCACATACCGTCCCATGAAGCGTGTTCCGCCGAACAGGAGAATTTTCATGGCCGCTCCACGCAGGCACCGCGCCGGGCGGCTCCGAAGCGGGAAGCACATTTCCGCTTGCGCCGGATTATCTGTATGCTATTATAATAATGCAAGAGCGACGCCGGCGCCCTCCAGCCCGGACGCCGCCGCACGGGGCGGTCAGACAAGAGAACGCACGCAGGAGACACGGAACCATGCAGGTGGAGCTCGATGGTCGGGTGGCGCTGGTGACTGGTGCCGCGCAGGGCATCGGTCAGGCGATCGCGCACACGCTGGTGCGCAACGGCGCGCGCGTCGTCTACACCGATGTCCACGGGGCCGCCGCCCAGGCGTCGGCCGACGCAGGGGGTGGCGTGGCGGCGTTTGCGCTGGATGTCGCGTCGCCAACCGATGTCGCCAGTGGCGTCGAGCGGGTGCTTCGCGCGCAGGGGCGCATCGACATCCTGGTCAACAACGCCGGGATCGGCGTGCCGGCCGCCGAGCGCAAGACCATCGACGCGTTCAGCCTGGAGCACTGGGACGCACTGCTGCGCATCGACCTGACCGGCCTGTTCCTGATGAGCCGCGAAGTGTCCCGGGCGATGAAGGCGCAGCGCACGGGCCGCATCATCAACATCGCCTCGGTGCTGGGCCTGGTGCCGGCGCGCCTGCAGAGCTCCTACATCGCTGCCAAGGCGGGGGTCGTGAACCTGACCAAGGCGATGGCCCTGGAACTGGCGCCGCATGGCGTGCTGGTCAACGCCGTCGCGCCGGGATCGACCCAGACCGAAGGCTGGCAGAAGTGGATCCGGGACGCCGGCAGCGAGGCACAGGATCTCCATGCGCGCCTGATGACCCACATTCCGCTCGGACGACCCGGCACCACACAGGAAATGGCCGACGCGGTGCTGTTTCTTGCAGCGCCCGAGAGTTCCTACATCACGGGCCATGTGCTCACGGTCGACGGGGGCTGGACGGCCGGCTTCTCCCGCGATTTCTGAAAGTCGAGGATCCATTGAACGCCATCACCGCAAGCGAGTCGCAGGCTGCATTGCCCCCGGACCTGTCCCGGGACGAGTTGCTGCGCCTGTACGAGCAGATGCTGTTGCTTCGCCGTTTCGAGCTGGCAGCGCAGATCGCCTGCCGCAAGGGAGAAACGCCCGGGTTCCTGCATCTGTACATCGGGCAGGAGGCGTCCGGCGTCGGTGTCTGCGCGCATCTGCGCAAGACCGACTGGATCACCAGCACCCACCGGGGTCATGGCCATGCGCTGGCCAAGGGCATGTCGCCGGACACGCTGATGGCCGAGCTCTACGGCAAGCGCGACGGCTGCTGCGGCGGGCGGGGCGGAACCATGCACCTATATGACCCGTCGTGCGGCCTGTTCGGCACCAACGGCCTGGTCGGTGGCGGGCTGCCGTCGGCCGTCGGCGCCGGCCTGAGCGCCCGGGTGCGGGGCACGGACGACATCGGCGTGGCCTTCTTCGGGGACGGCGCGACCAACCATGCGGCCTTCCACGAGTCGCTGAACTTCGCCGGCGTGCAGCACGCACCCGTCGTGTTCGTCTGCGAGAACAACCTTTACGCCACCGCCACGGCTCTCAGCAAGGCCACGCTGAATCCCGAGATCGCGACCCGGGCCGCGGCCTACGGCATTCCGGGCGTCGCGGTGGACGGCAACGACCTGATCGCCGTCTGGCTCGCGATGCGGGATGCCTGCGCCCGCGCCCGCCGCGGCGAGGGCCCGACGCTGCTGGAGGTCAAGACCTACCGCGTCGTGGCGCACCATGAGGGAGACTCCGTCGTCGGCGGCTACCGCAGCCAGGAAGAGGTGGACGCCTGGGCCCGGCGCGACCCGATCCGGCTGGTGCGTGATCGCTGGCTGCTGGGCCAGGGGCTGGCCGATGCCGCGCAGATCGACGCGATCGAGGAGCGCGTGAAGGCACGGGTCCAGCAGGCGATCGCGTTCGCGCGCCAGTCACCCGAGCCGGATCCGGCCACCGTGGCGCAGCACATCTATGCCGAACCGCTGAATCCGCCGGCCGCGATCGCTGCGGCGAGTGCTGCACCGGCCTTCACGGTCACCACCGGCTGGCTGGATGCCGTGCGCGACGGTCTGGCCGAGGAGATGCGGCGCGATCCGTTGATCCTGTATTTCGGCGAGGGCACCGGTGAGCGCGGGGGCACCTTCGCCCATACCAAGGGCCTGTTCACCGAGTTCGGTCCCCAGCGCATGGTGGATACGCCGATCTCGGAGCTCGGCTTCACCGGCGCGAGCCTCGGCGCGTCTGCGACCGGCGTGCGCTGTGTCGCCGACCTGATGTTCGCCGACTTCCTGTTTGAGGCGGCCGGCCAGATCGTGCTGCAGGCGGCCAAGCTGCGGTACATGAGCAACGGCCAGATGCATGCACCGATGGTGATCCGGGTCGGCGCCGGCGCGGTCCGCTCCGCCGGCCCGCACCACAGCGGCATGTACCACCCGATCTGGGCCCATGTCCCGGGGCTGGTGGTCTGCGTGCCGTCGACCCCGGCCGATGCCAAGGGTCTGATGAAGACCGCGCTGCGGGCCGGGGACCCGGTGATCCTGCTGGAAAGCAAGGCCCTGTTCGCGACCAGGGGCGAGGTACCGACCGGCGACCATCTGGTGCCGTTCGGCGTGGCGCGCATTGCCCGCGCCGGTACGGACCTGACGATCGCGGCGGCCGGGCAGATCGTTCATCTGGCGCTGCAGGCCGCGGACACGCTGCAGCACCAGGGCGTGTCGGTCGAGGTGATCGACCTGCGCACGATCCAGCCGCTCGATGTGGACACGGTCGCCGCCAGCGTGCGCAAGACCGGGCGGCTGCTGGTGGCCGACGAGGGCTGGTCGATGTGCGGTGTCGGCGCCGAGCTCGGCCAGGCCATGAACGAGCTCGCCTTCGACTATCTGGACGCGCCTGTGGCGCGGCTGCATACCGATGCGATGACGCATCCCTTCGCGCCGGTGCTCGAGCGCGCGATGCTGATCCATGCGGACGCGATCGTTGCCTCCAGTCTGCGGGTCATCGCCGGCGAGGCGCGGCCGCCACGGCGAGCGCGCAGCGGCCTCGGCGCGGTCGCGACGCCGGCTGCGGCCACCGCAACGGCCATCCCCCCGGCGCCGACGACCGGTGGGGGCGCCCCTGCACCGGTGCCGGTTGCGGCGTCTGCGGCCCCCGCCGCGGCAACTCCGGCTGCCGGTGAGCCACTGATGATGCCCTTCGGCGATCTGACCGTCAGCGAGGGAAAACTGATCCGCTGGGTCAAGAAGCTCGGCGATCGGGTGGCTGCCGGCGAACTGGTCGTCGAGGTCGAGACCGACAAGGCGGTGGTCGAGATCGAGGCCCCCTGCGACGGACGGCTGGTGCAACTGCTGGAGGCCGAAGGCGCGGTCGTCCAGATGGGGCAGCAGATCGCGGTCATTGAACCGGGGGGTGCATGAACCTGGCCGGTGCATCCCGCGA
Source organism: Rhodoferax sp. (assembly GCA_016790475.1). GTDB lineage: Bacteria > Pseudomonadota > Gammaproteobacteria > Burkholderiales > Burkholderiaceae_C > CAISIP01. The sequence goes on from JAEUOX010000251.1 coordinate 9,037, forward strand.
ACCGCGGCGCTTCAGCAGCCCGCTGGCCCGTGCACTGGCGCGCACGCACGGCCTGGACCTGGAGGGTTTGACCGGCACCGGCCCGAACGGCCGGATCGTCCGTGCCGACGTGCTGGCGCACCGGAGCCGCACGGCACCCGCGCCCGCACCGGCCCTGCCCGACGAAGACATCGCGTTCGACGCCACGCCGACGCCGATCGGGCGTCGGCTGATCGCGCGCCGCCTGACGGAGTCGATGCAGCAGGCCCCGCACTTTCACGTACGGATCGACGTGGCGGTCGATGCGCTGCTGCGCCTGCGGGCGCAGTGGCCGGACGCCGGCGGCCCGCGCCCGACACTGAACGACTTCGTGATCCAGGCAGCGGCACGGGCCCTGCGTGCGGTGCCCCAGGTCAACGCGTCCTACGGCGACACGGTCATCCGGAACTTCAGGGCGGTGAACATCGGCGTGGCGGTGGCCGTCGACCAGGGCCTGCGCACGCCGGTGATCCGGGATGCCGACACCAAGCCGCTGGCCGTGATTGCCGGGGAGATGCGCAGCCTGGCGCAGCAGGCCCGGGAAGGGCGCCTGCCGGCCGATGCGTCGCGCGGCGCGACCTTCTCGGTCTCCAATCTCGGCGGGCTGGGCGTGACCGAGTTCACTGCGGTGATCAATCCGCCACAGGGTGCGATCCTGGCGGTGGGTGCGGCACAGCCGCGTCCTGTCGTACAGGACGGTCGGATCGTGATCGCGACGATGATGACGGTGGTGCTGTCCTGCGACCATCGCCTGATCGATGGTGCGCTTGCGGCGCATTGGCTGCAGGCCTTGCGCGGCCATCTGGAGGCGCCCGACCCAGCCGAGCGCTCCGTCCCATGAAACAACTTGCATCCGCAGCTCCGGTCCCCGGCGCATTGACGCGCCACCAGCGGCTGCCTAGCATGCAGCGGAGCAGTGGCGGCACCGCCATGCCCGGCCCCGGACAACAACAAGAAGTCAGCAAGCCCCCGTCAATGTGATTCCCTCAACCCAGGAGACAACACCATGCGCTTTCGACTCATCTTCTCCGCCCTTGTCACCGCCGCGGTCCTGGCGGTGTCGGGTGCGGCCTCGGCCAAGACCATCCTCAAGTTCTCGATCGGCGCGCCGGAAAGCGGCGGCGGCGAGATCATGGGCATGAAGGCCCTGAAGGAATACGTGGAGTTCAAGAGTGGCGGCGAACTGGAGATCCGCCTGTTCTTCAACACCTTCGGCGGATCGCTGCAGGTCACGGAGCAGGTCAAGAACGGCACGCTGGAGATGGCCCTCACTGACGACTCGGTGCTCGGCAGTTTCCACAAGCCGATGCAGGTGTTCCAGATCCCGTATCTGTTCCCGTCGTCCCCGGTGGCCTGGGATTTCATGAAGAGCCCGTTCGTCCGCGACATGAACGAGGACATGCGCAAGGCCACCGGCATCCGCACGCTCGCGCTGTCGGAGAACGGCTTCCGCAACCTGACCAACAACACCCGCGAGATCAAGACACCGGACGACCTCAAGGGCCTGAAGATGCGCACCATGCAATCGCAGGTCTATGTGAACTTCATGCGCTCGATGGGCGCCGCAGCCACGCCGATCGCCTTTCCGGAACTCGTGACCTCGCTGAAGCAGGGCGTCGTGGACGGCCAGGAGAACGCCGCCTCCACGGTCTGGGACGGCAAGCTCTTCGAAGTGCAGAAGTTCATGTCGATCAACGAGCACATCTACGGCCTGCACTTCATCATCATCAACGACCGGGTGTTCCAGGGCCTGTCGCCGGACATGCGCCAGATCCTGATGGACGGTGCCGCGGTGCATGCCGAGGTGGCCAACTCCCGCAAGGCGATGGACAACATGCAGTCGATCCAGAAGATCCGCGAGCGCGGCACCAAGATCTACGTGAACACGCCAACCGAGAAGGAGGCCTTCCGCAAGGCGAGCCAGGAGCCGGTAATCGAGTTCATTTCCACGCAGGTCGGGCGGCCGACGGTCGACAAGCTGCTGCAGGCGGTCAAGGAAGTCACGGCCAAGTCCTACGGCAACTGAGGCTGTGCGGGTTCCGGTGCGTCGCCGGGAGCCCCCGAGGCCCCGCGACGCACCCCCGGTTCTTTTCTGAAAGGTTCGCATGAATCTGCTGCCGCGTCTGGGACGCCTGTGTGGTGAGTTTTCCAACCACGTGATCGGCTGGCTGCTGCTGCTTAGCGTGCTGCTGAACGTGACGCAGGTCTTCACACGCTATGCGTTGAACGATCCGCTGTTCTGGACCGAGGAGATGATCCGCTACACCACGGTCTGGCTGACCTTCGTCGGTGCCGCCGCCGCCAGCCTGTACGGTGACCACATGGACATGAACCTGTTCCTCGGCGTGCAGAGCCGGCGTTTTCAGGCATTGCACCAGGCGGCGCTGCAGCTGCTGGTGCTGGTGTTCTGCGGTCTGGTGATCTGGCAGGGCAGCCTGTACTGCTACCTGAACGGCCGGCAGACCTCGCCGGCCACCGGCGTGCCGATGCTGTATGTCTACGGCGCGATCGTCGTCGGCGGGGTGCTGCTGACCCTGGTGGCCGTCGGCAAATGCATCGAACTGCTGACCGGGCGCGATGTCGGGGAGACCGCAGCATGATGGCCGTCGTCCTGGCACTGACGGTGCTGCTGTTCGCCGGCCTGCCGGTCAGCATTTCGTTCGCACTGGCAGGGGCCTTCGCCCTCTGGCAGACGGGCGAGCCGCAGCTCAACCTGATCTCCAAGATGTTCGCCGGCCTGGACACCTTCGTACTGATGGCTGCGCCGTTCTATGTGCTGGCCGGCGAGCTGATGAATCGCGGCGGCATCAGCGAGCGGCTGATCCATCTCGCGCAGATCATCGTCGGACGCATCCGCGGCGGCAGCGCCTATGCGGCGATCCTGGCTGCGATCATGTTCTCAGGCATCTCCGGCACCGCGGTGGCGGACATCGCGGCGCTGGGGCAGATCTTCATCAACGGCATGGCCAAGGAGGGCTACAGCAAGGCCTTTGCCGCGGCCCTGGTCACGGCTGCTTCGGTGATCGGCCCGATCATTCCGCCGTCGGTCATCATGGTGCTGTATGCCGCAGTGGCGGACATCTCGGTGCTCAGCCTGTTCCTGGCGGGCATCGTACCGGGCCTGCTGCTGGCGGTGGCCTGCGGGCTGGTGGTGTACTGGCGAGGCCGGGGAGGGCGGCTGCCGGTTTCCAGCATCGTCGTACCGCGTGCGCAGGTGCCTCGGCTGGTGGGTGACAGCCTGCTGGTGCTGAGCCTGCCTGCGTTCATCGTCGTCGGGACGGTGTCGGGGGTTTTCACGCCGACCGAGGCCGGCGGCATCGCGGTGCTGCTGGCGGCCTTTCTGGGCGTCTTCGTGTTCCGCAACCTGGATCTTGCCGGCTTCCTGCAGGCCGCGCGCAGTTCCGCCCGGCTCACGGCCGGCCTGTTCCTGATGATCGCGGCGGTCGAGGTGGTGAACTATGTGCTGATCCTGAACGGCATCGGCGAAGGTACTGCAGCGGTCGTATCGATCTTCAAGGAGCACCCGAAGACCTTCCTGCTGGTCTGTGTCGTGGCCTTCCTGGTCATCGGCCTGGCGCTGGACTCCGGCCCGGCGCTGCTGCTGCTGGCCCCGGTGCTGCTGCCGATCACCCGCAGCATGGGCATCGACGACATCCATTTTTCGATGGTCATGATCGTCAGCGTGACGCTCGGTCTGATCTCGCCCCCGGTGGGCATCTGCCTGTTCGTCGCCTGCAAGATCGGCAACCTGACACTGCGGATGCTGTGGTCAGAGCTGGCCCTGTTCTTCTATGCGGAGATCGCGGTGATTGTCGTGATGGTGTACTTCCCGGTGCTCTCGACCGGTCTGCCGCATCTGCTGCGGGGCGGCTGACGCACCGGCTGCCGCCCGCCGTGCCATGAAGATCGTCCGCGTCGAGACCATCCTGAGCAACTGCGGGCTGCGCAACTACCTGTTCGTGCGCCTGACGACAGACACCGGCCTGAGCGGTCTGGGCGAGGCCACCCTGGAGTGGCAGGAGCAGGCGGTCTGCACGCTGCTGCACGAATGGGCCGAGGAGCGCATCCTGGGCATCTGCCCGTTCGACATCGAGCAGGTGTTCGGCAACCTGATCCGCGACCAGTACCAGGGGGGCGCGACCGTCATGACGGTGATCAGTGCGCTGGAGATCGCCTGCTGGGACATCGTCGGAAAGGCCTGCGGGCAGCCGGTCTACCGGCTTCTGGGCGGCCAGGCGCGCGAGTCGCTGCCGGCCTATGCGAACGGCTGGTACGGCGGTGCGCGCACGCCGCAGGACTATGCCGACAAGGCCCGCGCCGTCCTGGCGCGGGGCTACCGGGCGATGAAGTTCGACCCCTTCGAGCAGGCCTGGAAGCATCTGGGACAGGAGCAGATGGACGCCGCACGGCAGATCGTGGCCGCAGTGCGCGAGGCCGTCGGCGACGGGGTCGAATTGATGATCGAGGTGCATGGCCGTCTGTCGGCCGGCAGCGCGATCGAGATGGGCCGGCGGCTGGCCCCCTATCGGCCGGCCTGGTACGAGGAGCCGGTGTCCCCACACAGCCTGGACCTGCTGGCCGAGGTCCACCGGGCCCTGCCGTTTCCGGTGGCGGCCGGTGAACGGCTCTATATGCTGGAGGAGTTCGCGCGACTGGCGCAGCTGCGGGCCTGCGACGTGGTCCAGCCGGACCTGGCGCACTGCGGCGGCCTGTGGATGGGCAAGAAGATCGCTGCGCTGTGTCAGCCCCAGGACCTGCAGCTGGCGCCGCACTGCTCGATCGGCCCGGTGGCGCTATGTGCGGCGGTGCACTTTGGCTGGGCCACGCCACAGGTGACGGTGCAGGAGAATTTCGGCGATTTCGACGCCCCCTGGCGGGATGCGCTGGTCGCCGGCTGGAACCCGATGCAGGACGGCCGCTACCGCTTGCCGGATCGCCCGGGCCTGGGCATCACGCTGGATGACGCAGTCTGCGCGCGCCATCCCTTCGTGCGCCACGCGTTTCCGTCGCTGTGGGACCGCCGTTGGGTCGCGGAGTTCACGAAGGCCGGGACGCCCGCCATCGGGGCCGAGGGATGAGCGCAGCGCCGGGCCACCACAAGCAAGCTGGCACCGCAGCTCGAATCGCGGAGATCGCCTGATGAACGCCCTGCAGGCCGTGCGGCTCAATGCGGAGACCTACCCGGTCGAGCCCCAGGAGCGGGCAGCGCTGGCCGCGGCCGGCGCCACGCTGCGCACGATCGAAGGCCAGCAGCCCGAGGAGATCCTGGCCGCGGCGCGCGATTGCGATGCCTTGCTGGTGGTGTCGTCCTACGTGCCAGCCGAGGTGATCGCGGCGCTCACGCGCTGCCGCACGATCGCCCGCCTGGGCGCCGGCACGGACCGGATTGCGGTCGAGGAAGCCACCGCCCGGGGCATCGTCGTCAGCAACGTGCCGGATTTCTGCCTCGGCGAGCAGGCGGACCACACGCTGACGCTGCTGCTGGCCCTGGCCCGGCAGTTGCCGACGATGCAGCGCGCGATGCCGGCCGGGCTGTGGACGGCGCGTCAGCATCCGGGAGTGCACCGGCTTGCCGGACGCACGCTGGGGCTGGTCGGGTTCGGCGCGAGCGCGCAGGCCGTGGCGCGCCGGGCCGCAGGCTTTGATTTGCGCCTGGTCGCCTGGACGCGCCACCCGGAGCACCACGTCGAGCAGGCACGTGCGCTGGGCGTGACCTTCCTGCCGCTCGACGAACTGCTGTCCCGCAGCCAGTTCGTGTCGATCCACCTGCCGCTCACCGCGCAGACGCGCGGACTGCTGGGGGCGCCGCAACTCGCCCGGATGGGGGCCGACGCCTGCCTGATCAATACCGCGCGCGGCGCCATCGTGGACGAGGCGGCCCTGGTGGACGTGCTTCGGCGCCGGGCAATCGCCGGTGCCGGCCTGGACGTGTTTGCGGGCATCGACGTCTTCTCCCGGCCTGGCGTTGTCGTGCGCCACCCGCTGCTGGAACTCGACAACGTCATCGCGACACCGCATTGTGCGGGCAGTTCGGTGGAGTCGACGCTGGAGTCCAAGGTGCGCGGCGCCGGCCACGCCGCGCAGGTACTGCAGGGCCGCTGGCCCACGCATGTGGTGAATCCCCAGGTCGCGCCGCGCCAACCGCTGCAGCTCTGACGCACTTCACCCGAGCGCGCCGGGCACGGCGCCTACACTTGCGCCCATGGCATCGCCGGGACGCATCGACGGCATCGACGCATTGCGCGGCGCGGCGCTGCTGTGGATGGCGGCTTTCCATTTCGGCTTCGACCTGCACCAGTTCGGCTACTGGCAGCAGGACTATTACCGTGATCCGTTCTGGACCACGCAACGCACGGTGATCCTGAGCCTGTTCCTGTTCTGCGCCGGTGCCGGGCAGGCGTTCGCCCAGGCCAACGGCCGGGGCTGGCCGCGCTTCTGGCGCCGCTGGGCCCAGATCGCCGGCTGCGCCGTGCTGGTCACGGCCGGTTCCTGGTTGATGTTTCCGCGCAGCGCGATCTATTTCGGGGTGCTCCACGGCATGGCGGTCATGCTGGTGGTGGCGCGGCTCACGGTCGGCTGGGGACGGTGGCTGTGGCCGGCCGGGCTGGCGGCCCTGCTGGCCGTGCCGCTGGCACGCGCCGGGCTGTCCGGCAGTGCCTGGGAGGCGGCCTTCAACAGCCCGGGCCTGGCCTGGCTGGGCCTGGTGACGGTGCTGCCGGTCACCGAAGACTACGTGCCCCTGCTGCCCTGGCTCGGGGTGTTGTGGTGGGGAATGGCGGCGGGACAGTGGCTGGCGCCGCGGGCCTCGGCCCGCCAGGCCCTGCCGCTGCCGGGGCCCCTGCAGGCGCTGACCCGGCTGGGGCGATGGAGCCTCCGCTTCTACATGGTGCACCAGCCGGTGCTGATCGGCCTGCTGTGGCTGGCCGGCTGGTGGCGCGGCTGACGGGCCGCGCAGCAGGCGTTACTCGACCTTGGCCTTGGTGCGCAGGTCCTGCTGGAACTGGGACAGCTTCTGCTGCGAGAGCTGCTGCGCGATCTGCGGCTTGACGTCCTCGAACTTCGGCAGCTGGGCTTCACGCACGTCGTCCAGCCGGATGATGTGGTAGCCGAACTGCGACTTCACCGGCGCGTCGGTCAGCTTGCCCTTGTCCAGCGCGACCATCGCGTCCGAGAACTCCTTGACATAGCTGGCGGCCGGTGCCCAGTCCAGCTGGCCGCCGTTGGCGCCGGAGCCCGGATCCTTGGAGGACTTCTTGGCGATCGCGTCGAACTTGCCGCCCTTCTTGAGGCTGGCGATGATCGCCTTGGCGTCGGCTTCCTTCTCGACCAGGATGTGGCTGGCCTTGTATTCCTTGCCGGAATTGGCGGCTGCGAACTTGTCGTACTCCGCTTTTGCATCGGCGTCGGTGACCGGGTTCTGCTTCTGGTATTCGTTGAAAAGCTCACGGATCAGCAGCGTCTGGCGCGCGAGTTCCATCTGGGCACGGAAATCGTCGGTGACGTCCAGGCCGCGCTTCTGGGCTTCCTGCATGAAGACCTCGCGCATGATCACTTCCTCGCGCAGCTGGCCCTGCATCTCGGGCGTGACCGGCCGGCCGGATTTGGCGACCTGCTGGGCCAGGGCCTCGACCCGGGACGTCGGCACCGCCTTGCCATTGACGATCGCGATGTTCTGGGCCCAGACGGGCATGCCGGCCAGCGTGGCGATGGCAGCGGCGACCAGCGTGGTGGTCAGGGACTTCTTCATGGTTTCTCTCGTGGTTGGGATGGAATGGACAGGGTGTCGGGCCGGGTTCGCCGGAACCCTCAGGCCAGCTCGATGGCCAGCGCATGCAGGCCAGCGTCGATGAAATCTTGCAGCGCATCATACACAAGCCGGTGGCGCTGCACCCGGCTCAGGCCGTCGAAGCGGGGGGAGGCGATGCGCACCCGGAAGTGCGTCCCGAACCCGGTGCCGTTCGCACCGGCATGGCCGGCGTGCTGGCCGCTCTCGTCGATGACCTGCAGCAGGCTGGGTGCCAGCCGCTCCCGCAGGCGCTGCTCCAGCGCAGGGGCGTCCACGCGCAGGCTCATGGCTTGGCGCGCTCGTCGTCACCCTTGAGGTGCGGCGCGATGTAGAAGCCCTGGCCCACCAGGAACGCGATCGGGAACACATAGCCCCAGAGCTTGAAGTCGACCCAGGCCTCGGTGCTGAAATAGAGGGCGACATAACCGTTCACGACGGCCATGAACACGCAATAGAGGATCCAGGCCACGTTCAGCCGCTGCCAGACGCGGTCCGGCAGCTCCAGCTGGGAGCCGAGCATCAGCTTCAGGAAGCTCTTCTTGAAGGCCCAGACCGCCACGCTCAGCGCCACGGCGATCGCGGCGTACAGCACGGTCGGCTTCCACTTGATGAAGCGCTCGTCGTGCAGCCAAAGCGTCAGCGCACCGAACACAAGGATCATCCACAGCGTGGCCTTGTGCATGCCGGTCAGCTTGCGGTCGATCGCGTAGATGACCGCCATCTGCGCGACGGTGGCGGCCATCAGCACCGCCGTGGCCACATAGATATCAACCAGCTTGTAGGCGCCGAAGAACAGCGCGATCGGCAGGAAGTCGAGCAGGATCCTCATTCGGGCTTGAAATCCAGGGAGGCCGAGTTCATGCAGTAGCGCAGGCCGGTCGGCTCCGGTCCGTCGGGGAAGACATGGCCCAGGTGGGCGCCGCAGTCGGCGCAGTGCACCTCGGTGCGCTTCATCCAGAGCATGCCGTCGACCTTGGTGCCGACCGCGTCCTCGGCGATCGGCGCATAGTAGCTCGGCCAGCCGGTGCCGGAGTCGTACTTGGTGTCGGCGCTGAACAGCGGCTTGCCGCAGCAGATGCAGGTGTAGGTACCGCGCGCCTTGTGGCTGGCGTACTTGCCGGTGAAGGCCCGCTCGGTGGCCTCGTGGCGGGTGACCTCGAAGGCCAGCGGCTCGGCGCCCTTGCGCTGCAGCAGGGCCTTCCATTCGTCGTCGGATTTCTCGATTTTGATGGGCATGGGCAGATTTTCACCGCATTTCGCCGGTCACCGGGGCCGGCGGCTGCATGACCCGTGTCGGATTCCCGGATCGCCGGGTTGGTTCCCGTTGCCGCCGCGAGGCGCTTGTCGGAGGTGGCTGGCGCGGCTTGCGCAATACTACGGGGTTGCCGCGCCCTGCGTCCGGCGCGCCCGAACCGAAAAACCCATCCCTACGGAGACCCCCATGCTCGGATTGATGCAAAACCAGCCGCTGATGATTTCCTCCCTGATCGAACATGCCAACCGGCACCATGGCGAGGAGGAGATCGTGTCCCGCCGCGTGGAAGGCGACATCCATCGCACCAGCTACCGGCAGGTCGCGCAGCGCGCGCGCCAGGTCGCCCATGCGCTGGATGCGCTGAAGCTCGCCTTCGGCGACCGGGTCGCAACATTGGCCTGGAACGGCTACCGCCACCTGGAGCTGTACTTCGGTGTCAGCGGCACCGGCCGGGTGCTGCACACGCTGAACCCGCGCCTGCACCCGGACCAGATCGCCTGGATCGCGAACCATGCGCAGGACCAGGTCCTGTGCTTCGACATGACCTTCCTGCCGATCATCAAGGCGATCCAGGGCAAGGCAACGTCGATCCGGCACTTTGTCGCGCTGTGCGATGCGGACAAGCTGCCGGCGGACACCGGCATCGCCGGGCTGACCAGCTACGAAGCCTGGATCGCGCCCCATCCGACCACCTATGCCTGGCCGGACTTCGACGAGAACTCGGCCTCCAGCATGTGCTACACCAGCGGTACCACCGGCAACCCGAAGGCCGCGCTGTACAGCCACCGCTCGACGATCCTGCACGCATTTGCCGGCAGCATGCCCGACGCGCTGAACCTGAGCGCCCGCGACAGCGTGCTGCCGGTGGTGCCGATGTTCCACGTCAACGCCTGGGGCCTGCCGTACGCCGGTGCGATGACCGGCGCCAAGATGGTCTTCCCCGGACCGGCGATGGACGGCAAGTCGATCTTCGAGCTGATCGAGTCGGAGAAGGTCACCTTCGCAGCCGGCGTGCCGACCGTCTGGCAGATGATGCTGGCCCACATGCAGGCCGGCAATTTGCGCTTCTCCACGCTGCGCCGCACCGTCATCGGCGGCTCGGCCTGCCCGCCGGCGATGATCACCGCCTTCAACGACGACTATGGCGTCGAGGTGCTGCATGCCTGGGGCATGACCGAGATGTCGCCGCTGGGCACGGTCTGCACGCTGAAGAACAAGCACCTGGACCTGAGCCCGGACGACAAGATGAAGGTCCGCCTCAAGCAGGGCCGCGGCCTGTACGGCGTGGACATGAAGATCGTCGACCCGGACGGCAAGGAACTTCCGTGGGACGGCCGCACCTTCGGCGACCTGCTGGTCCGCGGGCCCTGGATCATCCGCGACTATTTCAATGCGGAGGGGCCGTCGCCGCTGGTCGACGGCTGGTTCCCGACCGGCGACGTCGCGACGATCGACGCCGACGGCTACATGCAGATCACCGACCGCAGCAAGGACGTGATCAAGTCCGGCGGCGAGTGGATCAGCTCGATCGACGTCGAGAACATCGCGGTGGCGCACCCGGGTGTCGCGATGGCGGCCTGCATCGGCATCAAGCACCCGAAGTGGGACGAGCGCCCGATCATCGCGGTCGTGCGCAAGCCCGGCGCGCAGGTCAGCCGCGAGGAACTGCTGGCCTTCTACGAGGGCAAGATCGCCAAATGGCAGATTCCGGACGATGTGGTGTTTGTCGATGCGATCCCGCTGGGCGGCACCGGCAAGATGCAGAAGACCAAGCTGCGCGAACAGCTGCGGGACTACGTCCTGCCAGGCGTTTGAAGCGGCCCCCGGGGGCGGCACCACGCGCCGCCGGCTGATGCTGCCATGGCGCTGGCGCTGCTGTCGCTGCTCAACGGCCTGAGCTACGGGCTGCTGCTGTTTCTGCTGAGCGCCGGGCTGACCGTGGTGTTCAGCCTGATGGGGGTGCTGAACTTCGCGCACGCCAGCTTCTACATGCTGGGCGCCTACGCCGGTTATGCGCTGGCGGAGCCGCTGGGTTTCGGGCCGGCGCTGGTACTGGCGCCGCTGCTGGTCGGTCTGGCCGGTGCGCTGTTCGAGCATGCCGTGCTGCGCCGGGTGCATCCGATGGGGCATGTGCCGGAGCTGCTGGTCACCTTCGGCCTGTCTATCGTGTTGCTGGAGCTGGTGCAGCTGGTCTGGGGCCGCGCACCGGTGGATTTCCGGGCTCCGCAGGCGCTGCGGGGCGCCGCCTTCACGCTGCTGGAGCAGGCGGATGGCGGACTGACCGCCGTCGCCGGCGCCGCGGCCGCGGCCGACTGTGCCGCCGCCGCGCGCTGCCACCCGTTCCCGGCCAACCGGCTGTTCATGGGGGCCACGTCGCTGCTCGCTCTGGCGGGCCTGTGGCTGATGCTGGCGCGCACCCGGCTGGGGCTGGTCATCCGCGCGGCGCAGACCCATCCGCAGATGGTGCGGGCGCTGGGCCATGACCTGGGGCGGGTCTTCCTGCTGGTGTTCGGCACCGGCACGGCACTCGCGGCGCTGGCCGGCGTGATCGGCGGCAGCACCTTCGTGACCGAGCCGTCGATGGCCGCCAGCGTCGGCACGATGGTGTTCGTCGTTGTTGTCGTCGGGGGCGTCGGTTCGCTGGGCGGCGCCTTTGTCGCGTCGATGCTGATCGGCCTGCTGCAAACCTTCGCGGTCGGCTTTGACCAGCCGCTGCTGCAGGGGCTGCCCGGCGTGCCGCCTGCACTGGCCCGCTGGAGCCTGGCGCAGCTGGCGCCGGTGCTGCCGTATCTGGTGCTGGTGCTGATGCTGGTGCTGCGGCCGCAGGGCCTGTTCGGGCGTCCTTCGCCGTGAGCGCGGCCGGACCTGCCCAGCGGGAGGCCCCCGGGCCCGGCGCCAGGCGCTGGGCCCTGGCGGCCCTGCTGCTGGCGCTGCTGCCGCTGGGGCTGGACAGCGGCCTGTCGCTGACACTGCTGACCCAGTTCGGCATCGCGGCGATTGCCTGCCTGTCCTACAACCTGCTGCTGGGCCAGGGCGGCATGCTGAGCTTCGGCCATGCGGTGTACTCCGGGCTGGGCGCCTACCTCGCCATCCATGCACTGGCGGCGGTCAACCGCGGCGCGCTGGTGCTGCCGGTGAGCCTGGTTCCGCTGGTGGGCGGTCTGGCCGGCCTGGGCTGCGCGCTGGTGCTGGGCTTCCTGGCCTGCCGGCGCGCCGGCACGGTGTTCGCGATGATCACGCTGGGTCTGGGCGAACTGGTCGCCGCCATCGCGCTGATGCTGCCGGGTGTCTTCGGCGGCGAATCCGGCGTGTCGGCCAACCGGGTCACCGGTGCCGCCTGGGCCGGCATCGACTTCGCGTCCCCGCGGCAGCTCTATTATCTGGTGGCGGCCTATGCGCTGGCGAGCACGCTGGCGCTGCACGCGCTGACGACGACACCGCTGGGGCGCATGCTCAATGCGGTGCGTGACAACCCGCAGCGGGTGGCCTACATCGGTTATGACCCGCAGCGCGTGCGCCATATCGCGTTCGTGATCTCCGGCTTCTTCGCCGGCGTGGCCGGCGGGCTGGCCGCGCTGAGCTTCGAGTTCGTCGGCCCGGAGGCGCTGGGCGCCCCACGCTCCGGTGCGTACCTGGTGTTCACGGTGCTGGGCGGCACCGGCTTCTTCTTCGGGCCGGTCGTCGGTGCGGCGCTGATGGTGCTGGCGCAGTCGCTGTTCAGCACCTGGAGCCGGGCCTGGCTGCTGTACCTCGGGCTGATCTTCCTGGTGACGGTCCTGCTGGCGCCGGGCGGCCTGAGCGGGCTGCTGGCCGCCGGACTGCGGCTGGCGCGCGGCCCCTGGTGGAGGATGCTGCCGGTGCTGCCGGGTCTGGCCGCCGGCGCAGCGGCCTGCGGCGCCGGTGCCGCGGCGCTGGTCGAGATGCTGTACCACCAGCGGCTGGATGCCGCCCTCGGGCCCCAACTGCAGTTCCTGGGGTGGGCGCTCGATGTGTCCCGGACGGCGCACTGGCTGGCCGCTGCCGGGCTGGTGCTGGCCGGCGCCGGGACGCTGCGGCTTGTCGCGCCGGCCGCGCGGCGGCGCCAGGCGGAGATCCTCCAGTCGCTCGACGATGCGGCGCCTGCGCAGGGGGCCCGGTGATGCGCCCGGCGGCACTGGCGCTGCAGGGGCTGCGGATGCAATTCGGCCGCACCGAGGTGCTGCGCGGCGTGGATCTGGCCGTCGCCGAGGGCGAGCGGCTGGCGCTGATCGGCCCGAATGGCGCCGGCAAGTCCACGCTGTTCCAGATCGCCAGCGGCGGGCTGGCGCCGACGGCCGGGGAAGTCCGCCTGTTTGGCGCTCCCATCACCGGTCTGTCGCCGCAGGCGATCCACCGGCGCGGCCTGGCGCGCAGCTTCCAGGGCGCCAGCCTGTTCGGCCGGCTGAGCGTCTACGACAACCTGCGCTGCAGCGTGTTGTGGAGCCTGGGCTACCGCTACAGCTTCCTGCGCCAGCTGCGCAACCTGCGGGACGCCAACCGGCGCACCGAGGAGCTGATTGCGCTGCTGGGCCTGGAACGCTGGGCCGACACGCCGGCAATGGCGCTGACCTACGCGGCCCAGCGCGCGCTGGAGCTCGGCATCACGATCGCCAGCGGCGCGCGCATGCTGCTGCTCGACGAGCCGACCGCCGGCATGGACCGCGCCGACACCGCGCAGGCGATCCGGCTGATCCGCCAGGCCACGCAGGGCAGGACGCTGCTGCTGGTGGAGCATGACATGGGCGTCGTGTTCGACCTGGCGGACCGGGTCGCGGTGCTGGTGCGGGGCGAAGTGCTGATCGTCGACACCCCCGCGGTGGTGCGCGCCGACCCGCGGGTGCAGGAGGCCTACCTCGGCCACGCAGCCTTCATGGAGCCCGCGCGATGATGCAGGTCCGCGGCCTGCGGGCCGGCTACGGCGGCAGCCAGGTGCTGCGCGGCGTGGACTTCGAACTGGCGCCGGCGGAGATCCTGGCCGTGCTCGGGCGCAATGGCTCCGGGCGCTCCACGCTGGCGCGCGCGCTGATGGGCCTGGTGCCCTGCCAGGGAGAGGTGCTGTGGCAGGGGCGGGACATCGCCGGGTGGCCGACCCACCGGATCGCCCGCAGCGGCATCGGCTATGTGCCGGAGAGTCGGGAGGTGTTTGCGGACCTGACGGTATTGCAGAACCTGCAGCTGGGTCTTCCGGTGGAGGCTGCAGCGCCGGGAGCCGGGCCCGGATGGACGCTGGACACGGTGCTGGTGCTGTTCCCGGCGCTGCAGGACCGCCTGGGTGTGCCGGCCGGCAGCCTGTCCGGCGGTGAACAGCAGATGCTGGCACTGGCGCGCAGCCTGCTGGGCAACCCGCGGCTGCTGATCGTCGACGAGCCGACCGAGGGCCTGGCGCCGGCCGTCGTCCAGGCCGTCGCGCAGTGCCTGCAGGCCTCCCGCGAGCGGGGCATGGCGGTGCTGCTGATCGAACAGAAGCTGTCGCTGGCCGAGGCGCTGTGCGAGCGCTGCCTGGTGATGGGGCAGGGGCAGGTGCGCCACGACGGATCGTTGCGGGACCTGCTGGCGCGGCCGACGCTGCGCCAGGCCTGGCTCGAGGTCTGAGTCGGCCCCATGCGAGGCCAGCATGTCCCACGGGGGACAAACCCGCATGGCCGCGGCGGACCGAACCCCTACAATCGCCGGAAAAAAAGAACGACCGTTCTTTTTTTTGGCCTGGACCCGACCTCAGAAGGACCCCTCATGACAGCGCAGTACCAAGTCCACGGCGACGTGGCCGTCATCACCCTGAACAATCCGCCCGTCAATGGCCTGGGCCTGGCGACCCGCATCGGCATCACCGACGGCCTGGCCAGCGCGGCTGCCGATCCGGCGGTCAAGGCCATCATCATCACCGGGGCCGGCAAGGCCTTCTCCGGCGGCGCCGACATCAAGGAATTCGGCTCCCCCAAGAGCCTGCAGGAACCCAACCTGCTCAGCGTGATCCTGGCGCTCGAGGCCAGCACCAAGCCGGTTGTCGCGGCGGTGCACTCGGTGGCGATGGGTGGCGGCCTGGAACTGGCGCTCGGCTGCCACTACCGGATCGCCGCACCCGGCTGCAACGTCGCGCTGCCGGAAGTGAAGCTGGGACTGATTCCCGGGGCCGGCGGCACGCAGCGGCTGCCTCGCGTGCTGGGCGTCGAGGTCGCGCTGAACATGATCGTCAGTGGCGAGCCGCAGAAGAGCGAGCTGCTGGCCAGCCTGCCGGGCCAGAAGCTGTTCGACCGGATGGCGGCCAGCGTGGAGTCGCTGGCCGAAGAGGCGCTGGCCTTCGCCCGCTCAGTCGCCGACACCCGTCCGCTGCCGCTGGTGCGCAACATGCCTTGCAAGCATCCCCAGGGCGACGCCTACTTCCAATTTGCCCGCAACATGGTCGGCGGCATGTCGAAGAACTTCCCGGCACCGCTGAAGTGCGTCGAGGCGGTCGAGGCGGCCACGAAGCAGAAGTTCGATGTCGGCATGGTCACCGAGCGCGACCTGTTCATCAACCTGATGTGGACGCCGGAATGCAAGGCGCTGCGCCACCTTTTCCTGGCGGAGCGCGCAACCTCCAAGATCCCGGATGTGCCGGCCGACACGCCGCAGCGCACGATCGCTTCGGTCGCGGTGATCGGCGCCGGCACGATGGGCGGCGGCATCAGCATGAGTTTCCTGAACGCCGGCATCCCGGTGCGTATCCTGGAGATGAAGCAGGAGGCACTGGACCGCGGCATCGCGACGATCCGCAAGAACTACGAGTCGCAGGTCAAGCGCGGCAAGCTGACGCAGGACAAGTACGACAAGCGCATGGCGCTGCTGAGCACGACGCTGGACTACACCGACCTGAAGGACGCGGACCTGGTCATCGAGGCGGTGTTCGAGGACATGGGCGTCAAGGAGAAGGTGTTCCGCCAGCTGGATGCGACGATGAAGCCGGGCGCGATCCTGGCCAGCAACACCTCGACGCTGGACGTCGACCGGATTGCCAGCTTCACGAGCCGGCCCCAGGACGTCATCGGCACCCATTTCTTCAGCCCGGCGAACGTGATGCGCCTGCTGGAAGTGGTGCGCGGCGCCAAGACCGGCAAGGACGTGCTGGCCACGGTGATGGCGCTGGGCAAGAAGATCCGCAAGACCTGCGTCGTGTCCGGCGTGTGCGACGGTTTCATCGGCAACCGGATGATCGAGCAGTACAGCCGGCAGGCCGGCTTCCTGCTGGACGAAGGCTGCACGCCGGCCCAGGTGGACAAGGCGATCGAGAAGTTCGGGTTCGCAATGGGCCCGTTCCGGATGGGCGACCTGGCCGGCAACGACATCGGTTGGGCGATCCGCAAGCGCCGCGCCGTCGAGCGCGCCGACATGAAGTACAGCAAGACCGCCGACCTGCTGTGCGAGCTCGGCCGCTATGGCCAGAAGACCAACGCCGGGTGGTACGACTATGTGCCGGGCAAGCGCGACGCGATCCCGTCCGAGCTGGTCGTCAAGATGATCGAGGACCATCGCAAGAGCCTGGGCATCACGCCGCGCAAGATCTCCGACGAGGAGATCGTGCAGCGCCTGGTGTTCTCGCTGGTCAATGAGGCGGCCTACATCCTGGAGGAGGGCATCGCGTCCAAGGCCAGCGACATCGACATGGTCTACATCACCGGCTACGGCTTCCCGATGTTCCGCGGCGGCCCGATGTGCTACGCCGACCAGGTCGGGCTGTTCAACGTCGTGCAGGCGATGAACCGCTTCGCGACCAACCCGCTGGATGATGGCGCCTTCTGGAAGCCGGCGCCGCTGATTACCCGGCTGGTGGCCGAAGGCAAGACCTTCAACTGAGCCCCTCGATGCTCAAGCGGCTGCTGATCGGCCTGCTGGCGCTGCTGCTGGTGCTGGGGGCCGTGCTGGCGCTCAACACCTGGCGGCAGGGCTCGCGCCAGCTCGACGTGCCGGCGCTGCCCCCGGTGGCGGTCGACGTCGACGGCGCGGCCCGCCGCCTGGGCGAGGCGGTGCAGCTGCGCACGATCTCCAGCCGCGAGGACCCGGCGCTCAACGCCGGCGAGTTCCAGCGCCTGCATGCGCTGTTGCAGCAGCGCTACCCGCGCGCCCACGCGGTGATGCAGCGCGAGGTGGTCGGTGACCTGAGCCTGCTGTACACCTGGCCGGGCACCGACAAGGCCGCAGGCCCGATGGTGCTGATGGCCCACCAGGACGTGGTGCCGGTGGCCCCGGGCACCGACAAGGACTGGACCGTTGCACCGTTCTCCGGCACGGTCCGCGACGGCTTCGTCTGGGGCCGAGGCAGCTGGGACAACAAGGGCAACCTGATTGCGCAGATGGAGGCGCTGGAGATGCTGGCGGCCGCCGGCTTCCAGCCGCGGCGCACGATCCATCTGGTCGCCGGCGCCGACGAGGAGATCGGCGGGCTGCGCGGCGCCAAGCGCATTGCCGCGCTGTTGAAGGAGCGTGGCGTGCGGCCGGAGTTCGTCATCGACGAAGGCCTGCTGATCACCGAAGGCATCCTGCCGGGCGTGCGCCAGCCGGCGGCGATCGTCGGCGTGGCCGAGAAGGGCTACATGTCGGTCGTGCTGCGCATGAATGGCCGGCCCGGCCATGCGTCGATGCCACCACCACCGGGCCAGAGCGCGATCGGCATGATGAGCGCCGCGCTCAAGCGCATCGACGACGAGCAGATGCCGGCGGCGATCCGCGGCGTGGCCGGCGAGATGTTCGCCACCGTGGCGCCCGAGATGGACGGCTTCCTGCGGGTCGCGCTGTCCAACCTGTGGCTGTTCGGCCCGCTGGTGCAGAAGCAGCTGGAGGCCGGCGCCAGCACGAACGCGCTGCTGCGCACCACCACCGCGCTGACGATCGCGCAGGCCGGCAACAAGGACAACGTGCTGCCAGGCCAGGCCGAGGCGACGATCAACTACCGGCTGCTGCCGGGTGACACGATCGCCCAGGTCACCGAGCGGGTGAAGGGGCAGGTGAGCCAGGCCACCGGCGGCGGCAGCTTCGAGCTGTTCCTGCTGCCTGGCGCCAACGAGGCCACGCGCGTCACCTCCACCGACTCCGCCGCCTACCGGCTGCTGAACCGCACCGTGCGCGAGGTGTTTCCGGGCACGGTGGTCGCGCCGGGCCTGTACATCGCCGGCTCCGACTCGGTGCACTTCGTCGACATCAGCGCGCATGTGTTCCGCTTCTCGCCGATCCGCGCCCGGGCCGAGGACCTTTCGCGCTTCCACGGCACCAACGAACGCATCGCCCTGGCCAACCTGGGCGACCTGATCCGCTTCTACCACCGGCTGCTGGGCAGCGGTGCGCAGACGCTCTGACCCGATTCTTTCCTGACCCCCTGACCACGAGGACCCCACCATGACCGCAGCCGTTATCGTTTCCACCGCCCGCACGCCCCTGGCCAAGAGCTGGAAGGGATCCTTCAACATGACGCATGGCGCGACGCTCGGCGGCCACGCGGTCGAGCACGCGATCCGACGCGCCGGCATCGAGGCTGCCGAGGTGGAGGACGTCATCATGGGCTGCGCCAACCCGGAAGGCGCTACCGGTGCCAACATCGCGCGCCAGATCGCGCTGCGCGCCGGCTGCCCGGTCACGGTGTCCGGCCTGACGGTCAACCGCTTCTGCTCCAGCGGCCTGCAGACGATCGCACTGGCCGCGCAGCGGGTGATCGCCGGCGAGGGCGACATCTATGTGGCCGGCGGCGTCGAGAGCATCTCCTGCGTGCAGAACGAGATGAACCAGCACATGATCACCGACCCCGCGCTCGTCAAGAGCAAGCCGGAGATCTACTGGAACATGCTGCAGACCGCCGAGATGGTCGCCAAGCGCTACGGCATCGGGCGCGACGCGATGGACGAGTACGGCGCGGCCAGCCAGCAGAAGGCTTGCGCGGCCCAGGCGGCCGGTCTGTTTGACGCGGAAATCGCGCCGATCACGGTGACGGCCGGTGTGGCGGACAAGGTCATGGGCCTGACGACCCGCCAGGTCACCGTCAGCAAGGACGAGGGCATCCGCGAAGGCACGACCAAGGAAGGCATCAGCGGCATCAAGCCGGCGATGCCGGGCGGGCTGATCGCCGCCGGCAACGCAAGCCAGTTCTCCGATGGCGGCGGCGCGGTCGTCGTCATGAACGAGACCGTCGCGCAGCGCAAGGGCCTGCAGCCGCTCGGCCGCTTCCTCGGCTTCGCGGTCGCCGGCTGCGAGCCGGACGAGATGGGCATCGGCCCGGTGTTCGCGATTCCCAAGGTGCTGCAGCGTCTGGGCCTGACGATCAACGACATCGACCTGTGGGAACTCAACGAGGCGTTTGCGGTGCAGGTGCTGTACTGCCGCGACAAGCTCGGCATTCCGGCCGACCGCCTGAACGTCAACGGCGGCGCGATCGCAGTGGGGCATCCCTATGGTGTCAGCGGCCAGCGGCTGACCGGCCATGCGTTGATCGAAGGCCGCCGGCGCGGTGCGCGGCGCGTCGTGGTGACGATGTGCATCGGCGGCGGCATGGGTGCGGCCGGCGTCTTCGAGGTGCTCTGATCCATGGGCCTGCGCAGCACGCTGGATTTCCTGCTGTATCCGTGGCTCGACGTCGAGTCGCTGAACCGGCGGCCCCGTTTCGCGGACCATTCCCGCGAGACCTTCGACGCGGTGCTGGACACCTGCGAGCGCATTGCGCGCGAGAAGTACGCGCCCTTCAACCGGCTGGTGGACACGCAGGAGCCGCGCTTTGATGGCGAGCGGGTGATCCTGCCGCAGGCGACCCAGGATGCGCACGACGCCTATGTGGCCTCCGGCATGATGGGCGCGGCGCAGGACTACGAACTGGGCGGCATGCAGCTGCCCTATACCGTCAATG
>JAEUOX010000302.1 GCA_016790475.1 Rhodoferax sp.
CCGGGCTCCCAGGAGCCCTCGAAGTACGAGCCTTCGGCAAATGCCGAGGTCCAGATTCGGTAGCTGTCAGCCGTCGTGATGTGGTGCCAGACGACCGAAGCGGGCGCGGCGATCGTCACGGAGAACTGGATACGCTTCAAGGTCGGCATGGAGGACTCCAGGAAGTTTTCTGCAGGGCCTGCACCTGGCCATCATGCCATCACCCGGGCGCGCAGGCCGCCCCATGGCAGACCCTGCCGGCGGGTCGGCACGCTAGACTCGACCGCATGCGACGACGCCGCCTGCCGAACCCGGAGCCCCGATGACCGTATCCATCACCTTTCTCGGCGGTGCCGGCACCGTCACCGGCTCGAAGTACCTGGTGCGCCAAGAGCACCAGAGCCTGCTGGTGGACTGCGGCCTGTTCCAGGGCTACAAGCAGCTGCGGCTGCGCAACTGGTCGCCGCTGCCCGTCGCGCCGGACCAGGTGCAGGCGGTGGTGCTGACGCACGCCCACCTGGACCACAGCGGTTACCTGCCCCTGCTGTTCAAGGAGGGCTTCAGCGGCAAGGCCTACGCGACTTCCGGGACGCGCGACCTGTGCCGGATCCTGCTGCCCGACAGCGGCTACCTGCAGGAGGAGGATGCCGCCTTCGCGAACCGCCATGGGTTCAGCAAGCACGCACCGGCGCTGCCGCTCTACACCCGGGATGACGCCGTGCGCAGCCTGAAGCTGCTACGGGCAGTGCCGTTCGGCCGCAGCTTCCAGCCGCTGACCGGCTGGAACGCGCGCTTCACGCCGGCCGGCCACATCCTGGGCGCGGCCAGCCTGCTGCTGGAGGTCGGCGGCCACCGGATCCTGTTCTCCGGCGACCTGGGCCGCAACGACGATCTGCTGATGAATCCCCCCGCGCCGCCACCGGCCGCCGACACGGTGCTGATCGAATCCACCTACGGCGACCGGGTTCATCCGTCGGAAGATCTGGTCAGCGAGCTGGCGCCGCTGCTGCGCCGGGTCGCGGCGCGCGGGGGCGTCGCGGTGGTACCGGTGTTCGCGGTCGGGCGCGCCCAGGCACTGCTGCATGCGATCGCGCAGCTCCAGGGCCGGCGCGAGATCCCGCGCGGGCTGCCGGTGTTCCTGGACAGCCCGATGGCGGTCAAGACCACGAACCTGTTCGACGCGCATCTGGGCGAGCACCGGCTGGACGCCCGCGCCTGCGCCGCGATGACGCGCTGCGCGACGATGGTCAGCAGCACCGACGAGTCGCGGGCGCTGTCCGCACGGCGCGGGCCGATGGTGATCCTGGCGGCCAGCGGCATGGCCACCGGCGGGCGGGTGCTGCACCATCTGGCCCAGCGCGCCGGTGACCACCGCAACATGGTGATCCTGACCGGCTTCCAGTCGCCCGGCACGCGCGGCGCCACGCTGGCCGCCGGCGCGACCAGCCTGCGCATCCATGGCCGGGACGTACCGGTCGCGGCCGAGGTCGCGCAATTGCAGTCGGCCTCGGCCCATGCGGACGCCGGACAATTGCTGGGCTGGCTGCGCGCGATGCCGCAGCGGCCGGACCAGGTCTACGTGGTGCATGGCGACCTGGAGGCGGCGGACGCAATGCGTCTGCGGGTCGAACGCGAGCTGGGCTGGCGCGCGCTGGTGCCGGAGCACGGCGCCACCTGGCCGGCCTGAGCCTACGGCAGCGCTAGAACAGCGGCTGCTGACGCGACAGCAACGCCGGCCGGAACTGCCCGACATCCAGGCCGACGCGCTCCCGGTTCAGACCCAGGCGGGCGCAGGTCTTGTGGAAGCGCTGCGCGATCAGCTCCGCCCAGACGCCGCTGCCCTTCATCCGGGTCGAGAAATCGGCGTCGTAATCCTTGCCGCCGCGCATCTCGCGGATGCGGGCCATGACCCGCTCGGCCCGCTGCGGGTAGTGCTGGGCCAGCCACTCCTGGAACAGCGCATTGAGCTCCCACGGCAGGCGCATCACGGTATAGAACGCACAGCGCGCACCGCAGTCGGCGGCGGCCTGCAGGACCTGCTCCATGTCGTCGGTGATGAACGGGATCTGCGGCGCCACGCTGACGCCCACCGGCACGCCGGCCTCGGCCAGCGCGCGGATCGTGCGCAGCCGGCGGTGCGGCGCGGCCGCCCGGGGCTCCAGGATGCGGGCCAGCTGCGGATCCAGCGTCGTGATCGTCACGTAGACTGCGGCCAGCTGCTGCCGCGCCATCGGTGCCAGGATGTCCAGATCGCGCTCGATGCCGCTGCCCTTGGTCACGATGGCCAGCGGGTGGTGGCAGGCCTGCAGCACCTCCAGCACGCCCCGCGTGATGCGCCAGGTGCGCTCGATCGGCTGGTAGGCATCGGTGGCGGAGCCGATCACGATCTGCTGCGGCACGTAGGCCGGCGCCTGCAGCTCGGCGGCCAGCACCGCGGGCAGGCCCGGCTTGGCGATCAGCCGGGTTTCAAAATCGAGCCCGGGTGAGAGGTTCAGATAGCTGTGCGTCGGTCGGGCGTAACAGTAGATGCAGCCATGCTCGCAGCCGCGGTACGGATTCAGGCCGTAGTCGAAGTGGATGTCGGGCGACTGGTTGCGGGTGATCGCGCTGCGCGGCACTTCGGCCGTGACCTGCGTCGCCGGTGCGGCGGCGCGCTGCGCCAGGTCGTCTTCCAGCGTGCCCCAGCCGTCGTCGAAGGCGCCCCTGGCGTCACCGGCGAAGCGGTGCACCATCTGCGAGCTGCTGCCCCGCCCCTTGCGGGGCAGCGGCAGTGGAACACGGACTTCGATACTGGACATGCATCCAGTATACGGAGCCCTGCGTCAGCGGGTCAAGCCGGCGCACGCTCCAGCAGGCGGGCCCGGGCGGCGGCGTATTCGCGGCGCAGTTGCGCGACGAAGTCGGCGGTGCTCTGGACCCGGTCGATCACGCCGATGCCCTGACCGCAGCCCCAGATGTCCTTCCAGGCCTTGGTCGCGCCACCGGAGAAGTTCATCTTGGACGGGTCGCTTTCGGGCAGGTGCTCCGGGTCCAGGCCGGCGGCCCGGATGCTGGGCGCCAGGTAGTTGCCGTGCACACCGGTGAACAGGTTGCTGTAGACGATGTCGTCGGAGCTGCCGTCCACGATGGCCTGCTTGTAGGCCGCGTTCGCGCGCGCCTCCTCGGTGGCGATGAAGGCCGAGCCGATGTAGGCGAAGTCCGCGCCCATGGCCTGGGCCGCCAGCACGGCGCCGCCGGTGGCGATCGAGCCGGACAGCGCCAGCGGGCCGTCGAACCACTGCCGGATCTCCTGCACCAGTGCGAACGGGCTCTTGACGCCGGCATGGCCGCCGGCACCGGTGGCCACCGCGATCAGGCCGTCGGCGCCCTTCTCGATGGCCTTGTGCGCGAACTTGTTGTTGATGATGTCGTGCAGCACGACGCCGCCGTAGCTGTGCGCCGCCGCATTGATGTCCTCGCGCGCACCCAGGCTGGTGATGATGATCGGCACCTTGTACTTCACGCACATCTGCATGTCGTGCTCCAGCCGGTCATTGCTCTTGTGCACGATCTGGTTGATCGCGAACGGCGCGGCTGGCTGCTCCGGGTGCGCGCGGTTGTAGGCGGCCAGCGTCTCGGTGATCTCTGCGAGCCAGTCCTCCAGTTGCGCGGCCGGCCGGGCATTGAGCGCCGGCATCGAGCCGACGACGCCGGCGATGCACTGCGCGACGACGAGCTGCGGGTTGCTGATGATGAACAGCGGCGAGCCGATGATCGGCAGCGGCAGGCGGTCCAGGGGGGGCGGGAGTCGGGACATGCGGGGGTACTCTCGAATGGACGGGATCAGAAGGACTCGAGGGCCAGCGCGGTCACGCAGTCCGCCCCGTCGACGATGCTGTCGCGCAGGCCGGGCGCGCGGGCCAGCAGGTGGTCGGCATAGAAACGTGCGGTCACGATCTTGGCCTGCATGAAGGCCGCATCCTCGCCGCGGGCTGCCTCGGCCTGGGCCACGAGCAGCGCACGCGCCATCTGCCAGCCGGCCATCAGGTTGCCGGCCAGCATCAGGTAGGGCACGCTGCCGGAGAACACCGCATTCGGCGTCGCCCGCGTGCCGCCGGCCACGAACTTCACGACATCCGCAAAAGCCTCGCGGGCCGCGGTCAGGCGCCGCGCGACGGCCAGCGCGTCCGCCGTGCCGCTGGCCTGCAGGTCCTGCTCGGTGCGCGCAACCTGAGCCGCGATCGCCAGCGCGGTCTGCCCGCCATCGCGGGCGGTCTTGCGGCCGACCAGGTCGTTCGCCTGGATCGCGGTCGTGCCTTCGTAGATCGTCAGGATCTTGGCGTCGCGGTAGTACTGCGCGGCGCCGGTCTCCTCGATGAAGCCCATGCCGCCATGCACCTGCACACCCAGGCTGGTGACCTCCAGGCTCATCTCGGTGCTGTAGCCCTTGACCAGCGGCACCAGGAACTCATAGAAGGCGGCATTCTGCTTTCGCACCTCGGCGTCCGGGTGGTGGTGCGCGGCGTCGTAGGCGGCGGCCGCCACGGTGGCCATCGCCCGGCAGCCCTCGGTCAGGGCCCGCATCGTCATCAGCATGCGGCGCACGTCCGGGTGGTGGATGATCGGCGCGCTGCCGGGCAGCGAGCCGTCGACCGGCCGGCTCTGCACCCGGTCGCGGGCGAAGTTGACGGCCTTCTGGTAGGCCCGCTCGGCAATCGCGATGCCCTGCACGCCCACCGCGTAACGCGCGGCATTCATCATGATGAACATGTACTCCAGGCCGCGGTTCTCCTGGCCCACCAGGTAGCCCACGGCGCCGCCGTGATCGCCGTACTGCAGCACCGCGGTCGGCGAGGCCTTGATGCCCATCTTGTGCTCGATGCTGACGCAGTGCACGTCGTTGCGCGCGCCGCAGCTGCCGTCCGGGTTGACCAGGAACTTCGGCACGACGAACAGGCTGATGCCCTTGACGCCTTCCGGCGCGCCGCTGACGCGGGCCAGCACCAGGTGCACGATGTTCTCCGCCATGTCGTGCTCGCCGTAGGTGATGAAGATCTTCGTGCCGAAGACCTTGTAGGTGCCGTCCGGCTGCGGCTCGGCGCGGCTGCGCACCATCGCCAGGTCGGAGCCGGCCTGCGGCTCGGTGAGGTTCATCGTGCCGGTCCACTTGCCGCTGACCAGGTTCTCCAGGTAGGTGGCCTTGAGTTCGTCGGAGCCGGCCGTCAGCAGGGCCTCGATCGCGCCGTCGGTCAGCATCGGGCACAGCGCAAAGCTCATGTTCGCGCTGTTCACCATCTCGCCGCAGGCGGCGCCGATCGTCTTGGGCAGGCCCTGCCCGCCGAAGGCGGCCGGATGCTGCAGACCCTGCCAGCCCCCCTCGACATACTGCGCGAAGGCCTGCCGGAAGCCGGGCGTGGTGGTCACGGCGCCGTCCTTCCAGGACGAAGGGTTGCGGTCACCCTCCCAGTTCAGCGGCGCCAGGACGCCCTCGCTGAACTTGGCGGACTCCTCCAGCACCGCCTGCGCGGTGTCCAGGCCGGCATCCTCGAAGCCGGGCAGCTGCGCGACCTGCTCCAGGCCCGCCAGGTGGCGGATGGCGAACAACATGTCCTTGACGGGTGCTACATAACTCACGGGGAACCTCCGGGTGCAAAAAAGCCGTTCTGCCTGAATCGCGATCCAAGGAGAACGGCGGGGGGTGGGTGGACAGGCCGCGCCGCCGTGGTGGCGGCAACGCGCGCTGCCGGACGGATGTTTACAGGGCGGACACCAGTTCCGGCACGGCGACGAAGAGGTCCGCCTCCAGGCCGTAGTCCGCCACCGAGAAGATCGGTGCCTCGGCGTCCTTGTTGATCGCCACGATGACCTTGCTGTCCTTCATGCCGGCCAGGTGCTGGATCGCGCCGCTGATGCCGCAGGCGACATACAGCTGGGGCGCGACGATCTTGCCGGTCTGCCCGACCTGCCAGTCGTTGGGCGCATAACCCGCGTCCACCGCGGCGCGCGAGGCGCCCATGGCCGCGCCGAGCTTGTCGGCCAGCGGCGTCATGACTTCGGTGAACTTCTCGGCACTGCCCAGCGCACGGCCGCCGCTGACGACGATCTTCGCGGCGGTGAGTTCCGGGCGGTCGTTCTTGGCGATCTCGCTGCCGATGAAGCTGGCCTTCGGGCTGGCGGCCACGGCGGCGACCTTCTCGACACTGGCGCTGCCACCGGTGGCGGACGCGGCGTCAAAGCCGGTGGTACGCACCGTCAGCACCTTGGTCGCGTCCAGGCTCTGCACCGTGGCGATCGCGTTGCCGGCGTAGATCGGGCGCTCGAAGGTGTCGGCGCTCTCGACCTTGGTGATGTCGGAGATCTGCCCCACGTCGAGCTTGGCCGCCACCCGTGGCGCGATGTTCTTGCCCGAGGCCGTCGCCGGGAACAGCAGGTGGCTGTAGCCGCCGGCCACCGCCAGCACCTGGGCCGCCACGTTCTCGGCCAGCCCGTGGCCCAGCCCGGCGCCTTCGGCCAGCAGCACCTTGCTCACGCCGGCGATCGCCGCCGCCGCCGCCGCCGCGCCCTGCGCGTTCTCTCCTGCCACCAGCACGTGGACCTCGCCGCCGCACTGCAGCGCAGCCGCCACCGTGTTGAGCGTCGCGCCCTTGATCGAGGCGTTGTCGTGTTCCGCTACTACCAGGCTTGCCATCTCAGATCACCTTTGCTTCGTTCTTGAGCTTGTCCACCAGCGTCGCCACGTCGGGCACCTTGATGCCCGCGCCGCGTGCTGCCGGCTCCTTGACCTTCAGGGTCTTCAGGTGCGCCTTGATCTCGACCCCCAGGTCGGCCGGCTTCAGCACCTCCAGCGGCTTCTTCTTGGCCTTCATGATGTTGGGCAGCGTGACGTAGCGCGGCTCGTTCAGGCGCAGGTCGGTCGTCACCACCGCCGGCAGTGTCATGGTGATGGTCTCCATGCCGCCATCGACTTCGCGCGTCACGCGCGCCTGGCCGTCCACGATCTCCACCTTGCTGGCGAAGGTCGCCTGCGGCAGGTCGCACAACGCGGCCAGCATCTGGCCGGTCTGGTTGCAGTCGTCGTCGATCGCCTGCTTGCCCAGGATCACCAGCTGCGGCTGCTCCTTGTCGGCCACGGCCTTGAGCAGCTTGGCCACGGCCAGCGGCTGCAGTTCGTCGGCACACTCGACCAAGATGGCGCGGTCGGCGCCGATCGCCATCGCGGTGCGCAGCGTTTCCTGGCATTGGGCGACGCCGCACGAGACGACCACCACTT
>JAEUOX010000315.1 GCA_016790475.1 Rhodoferax sp.
TCGACGTGACGCTGTTCGACGCGGCGCCGTCGATCGGCGGGCAGTTCAACATCGCACGCCGGGTTCCGGGCAAGGAGGAGTTCGACGAGACGCTGCGCTACTTCGAGCGCCAGCTCGCGCTGACCGGCGTCACGGTCCGGCTGGGCCAGACGGTCGCCGCGGCCGACCTGACGGCCGCGGGCTTCCGCCATGTGGTGCTGGCCACCGGCGTGCTGCCGCGGCGCCCGGCGATCCCCGGCATCGACCACCCGAAGGTCGTCGGCTACCTGGACGTGCTGCGCGACCGCTGCGCGGTGGGCAGATCGGTGGCGCTGATCGGCGCAGGCGGTATCGGCTTCGACGTCGCGGAGTACCTGCTGCACGAGGGCCGAAGCCCGAGCCTGGATGCGGAGCGCTTCTTTGCGGAATGGGGCGTCGACACCCGCTACCGCCAGCCCGGCGGGCTGCGGCCGGCCACGGTGCCGGCCGCGCCGCGCAAGCTCTGGCTGCTGCAGCGCAAGACCAGCAAGGTCGGCGACGGCCTGGGCAAGACGACCGGCTGGATTCATCGCACCAGCCTGAAGCAGCGCGGCGTGGAGATGGTCAATGGTGTGCATTACCAGCGCATCGACGACGCCGGGCTGCACATCCGGGTGGGCGACAAGGACATCACGCTGCCGGTCGACACCGTCGTCGTCTGCGCCGGCCAGGAGCCGCAGCGCGCGCTGCAGGCGGAGCTGCAGGCCGCTGGTTGCGCCGTGCATCTGATCGGTGGCGCGGACGAAGCCGCCGAGCTGGACGCCAAGCGCGCGATCCACCAGGGAACGACGCTGGCGCTGGCCTTCGACCCGGCCGCCCAGCCGGCCACTGAAGCGTCGACACATGCTGCCCTGGCGCTGCAGCCCACCGTTGCCAAGAGCCTGGCGCGCTGGCATGCGATGGTGGCCGCGGCCGACCTCGGCGGCCTGGGCGAGATCCTGCACCGCAAGGCGGTGTTCCGCTCGCCGATGGCGCACACGCCCTATCCGAGCGCGCAGGCGGTACAGCTGATCCTGGGCCAGGTGGTGCAGGTGTTCGAGAACTTCACGTACCACCGCCAGATGGCCAGCGCCGACGGCCTGAGCGTGACGCTGGAGTTCAGCGCCAGCGTGCAAGGCAAGGAACTCAAGGGCGTGGACCTGATCCAGTTCGACGCGCAGGGCCTGATCGTCGACTTCGAGGTGATGGTGCGACCGATGAGCGGGCTGCAGGCGCTGGGCGAGGAAATGGGCCGGCGGCTGGCGCCGTATGTCGCGATGATGAAGGGCGCGAAGCCGCCGCAGTGAGTGCGGGCGGCATCCGGCCATGGCGACGCTGATCCCCGCCCTCGGAAGCTGCAGCGGCCGGATGACCGGCGGCGAGCGGCGCCTGGCTGAACGGCTGGAGAGCAAGCTCGACGACGACTACCTGCTGTGGTACGACGTGCCGATCGGCGCGCGGCTGGCCCACCCGGATTTCGTCGTGATGCATCCGCGTCGCGGCCTGCTGGTGCTGGAGGTCAAGGACTGGCGCCTGTCCACGATCGCCCGGGCCGACCGTCAGACCTGGGAGATCCTGCCGGATGGTGTGCCGAAGACCGTGATCAACCCGCTGGAACAGGCGCGGCAATACGCCCACCAGGTCGTGCAGGCGCTGGAGCGCGATGCACAGCTGGTGCAGGGGCCGGGCCCGCACCAGGGCAAGCTCGCGTTTCCATGGAGCTACGGCGTGGTGCTGCCCAACATCACGCGCCGGCAGTTCCTGGCCGCCGAGCTGCAGCACGCCATCGAACCGAACCGGGTCGTCTGCCAGGACGAGATGCTGGAGTCGGTCGACCCGGAGGATCTGCAAAGCCGCCTGTGGGGCATGTTCCCCTACATGATGCGCGGCGTGATGTCGCTGCCGCAGCTCGACCGGGTGCGCTGGATCCTGTTCCCGGAGGTGCGCGTGCCGGCGCAGGGCGCACTGTTCGACGATCCGGCCACCGACGGCGAGGAACTGCCGGACATCATGCGCGTGATGGACCTGCAGCAGGAGCAGATGGCCCGCTCGATCGGGGACGGCCACCGCGTGATCCATGGCGTGGCCGGCTCCGGCAAGACGATGATCCTGGGCTACCGCGCGGAGTACCTGGCCCGCGCGCAGACGCCCCACAGCAAGCCGATCCTGGTGCTCTGCTACAACGAGGCGCTGGCCGTCAAGCTGGCCAGCGTCATGCATGCCAAGGGCCTGTCAGCCCGGGTGCAGGTGCGCAACTTCCACAAGTGGTGCCGCCAGCAGCTCGTCGCCTTCGGCCAGCCGATCCCGCCGCAGGGGCCCGCGATGTTCATCGAGATGGTGGACCAGGTGATCCGCGGCGTCGAGCGGCGGCAGATCCCGTCCGGCCAGTACCAGGCCATCCTGATCGACGAGGGGCATGACTTCGCGCCGGAGTGGCTGCGCCTGGTCACGCAGATGGTGGATCCGGCCACCAACAGCCTGCTGCTGTTGTACGACGACGCCCAGAGCATCTACGAGCGCTCGCGCACGCGCCAGTTCAGCTTCCGCAGCGTCGGCGTGCAGGCGCGGGGCCGCACGACGATCCTGAAGATCAACTACCGCAACACCCGGCAGATCCTGCAGACCGCCAGCCTGATCGCCGCCGACCTGCTGACCGACGAGGACCGCGACGAGGACGGCATCCCGCTGGTGCGCCCGGTCAGCTGCGGCCGCGAGGGCGACGCGCCGCTGGTGCTGCGCCTGCCCAGCCTGCGCGACGAAACGCAGCGCATCGCCGAGCTGCTGCGCGAAGCCCATGACCAGGGGCAGACCCGCTGGGG
>JAEUOX010000337.1 GCA_016790475.1 Rhodoferax sp.
CGGCCCGCTGCAGCGTGTTCTGCCAGGAGTAGCTGTCGCCGAAGGCGCCCTTGAACAGCGTGAGCCAGACCTCCAGCGGGCTGGCCCCGGCAAACCACACCAGCAGGCCGAACAGCAGCAGCGCCGCCGCGATGGCACCGACCGGCAGCGCGATGTCGCTGAACAGGGAGCGCATGGCCACGCGTCCTCAGATCGAACCGACCACGCCGTCGACCAGGTAGTTCATGCCTTCGAGCGTCAGGTCGGTCTGCTTGAGGGTCTTGCCGGCCGGGATGACCTCCTTGCCCTTGTTGTCCTTCAGCGGGCCCTTGAAGATGTCGAAGCTGCCGGCGACCATCTTCGCCTTGACGTCGTCGGCCATCTTCTTCGCCGCATCCGGCACCATCGGGCCGTAGGAGGACATCTTGACGTAGCCCTCCTTCAGCCCGCCGCGGATGAAGTTCGGATGCGGCTTGCCGGACCGCGCTGCCTCCAGGAAGGTCGTGTACGCGGTAAGCCAGTTCCACTCGGCACCGGTCAGGTAGGCATTCGGGGCCAGCTTGGCCTGGCTGGCGTGGTAGCCGCAGACCATCTTGCCGCGCTTGGCCGCGGTCTCGACGATCACCTTGGGGCCGTCCACATGCATCGTGAAGACATCCACGCCCTGGTCGGCCATGCTGTTCGTCGCCTCGGCCTCCTTGACGGCCATCGACCAGTCGCCGGTGAAGATCACCTGCGTCGTGATCGACGGCTTGACCGAGCGCGCGCCCATCGTGAACGCGTTGATGTTGCGCAGCACCTGCGGGATCGGCTTGGCGGCCACGAAGCCGATCTTGCCGGTCTTGCTCATGTGGCCGGCGATCACGCCGTTGAGGTACTGGCACTCGTCGATGTAGCCGAAGAAGCTGGCGGTGTTCTTCGGATGCTTGCCCTCGGTCCACATGCCGCCGCAGTGGGCGAAGCGCGCGTCCGGGAACTTCGCGGCGATCGCCAGCATGTGCGGGTCGAAGTAGCCGAAGGAGGTCGGAAACAGCAGCGACGCGCCGTCCTGGGCGATCATGCCGGTCATGGTTTTCTGCACCGCGCCCGTCTCCGGCACGTTCTCCTCCTCGACCACCTTCACGCCGGGCATCTTCTTGAGCTCGGCGGCGGCCTGCGCCTGGGCCTGGTTGTAGCCGTAGTCGTCGCGTGGGCCGACATAGATCACGCCGACCGTGATCGGCTTCTGCGCGTGCGCGCGGCCGCTGAAGGCGCCCAGCGTGCCGGCAGCGCCGAGCGCGGCCAGGGCCTGGAGGGATTGGCGACGGTTGAGGGGTGCGGTGGTCATCGAGGTTCTCCTGGGGGTTGAGGGAAGGACAGGGTTCAGGCAAGCAGGCTCACGTGCGCGGACACGACACGCCAGCCCGCCTGCGTGCGCATCCAGGTCTGGCTCTGGCGACCGGGGCGGGCCGCGCCGGTACGCTGGAACTCCACGTTGGCGGTGGCCATGTCGCGGCCGTAGGTGGTGATGACGGTGCGCAGCAGCACCCGGGCCAGGCCCTGGGGCGCGCGCGCGGCGCGGAACGCGCGGATCGCGTCGTAGCCGTACAGGTTCTCGGTGACGCCATAGCGCAACGTCAGCGGGCTGTCCCAGAACAACTCGTCCAGCACCGCCACGTCGTTGGACACCAGCGCCTGCTCGTAGCGGTCGAACTGGGCCTGCACTTCGGCGAGGACCTCGGGCAGATTGATCTCCATCAGGGTACCTCCGCCACCGCGCAGTGCGCCACGCCGGCCTGCTGCAACTGCCAGGCCGCGCGCAGCGCGCGATCCTCCCGCCAGGGTGCCGCGATCAGCTGCACCCCGAGCGGCAGGCCGGCGTTGTCCGCCGGCCACAGCGGCGCGGCGACGACCGGGCAGCCGGCATAGGAGACCGGCTGCGTCAGCAGCCCCAGACTGGGGCGGCAGGGCCATGGCGCGCCGTCGATATCGATCCACTCGGTGCCCAGCAGCGGCGCGCTGACCGGCGTGGCCGGAGCCAGCAGCACATCCCAGTCCGCGAACAGGGCCTGCACCTGCGCCCGGTAGACGCGGCGGAAGCGGTCGTGATGAAGGCCGCCGCGCGGGCCAGCGCCGGCTCGGGCCAGTCCACCAGCGCGCTGGCGCCGAGTGCGCGCGCCGCGGCATGCACCGCCGCGCGCGCCGCCGCATCGGCATGCTGCAGGAAGTAGCCACCGAGCACGCCAATGCGCAGGCCCTCGGCGCCCTGCTGCAGTGTCGGCATGGCGGGCTGCACGCGCAGCGCCTGGCAGCCGGGATCCAGCGGGTCCGGGCCCTGCAGCGCGTCATAGGCCAGCGCCAGGCCCTCGACGCTGTCGGCCAGGGGGCCGAGGTGATCCAGGTCATGCACGAACGGGAAGCTGCCGCGGCGTGACAGCCGGCCGAAGGTCGGCTTCAGACCCCAGACGCCGCACAAGGACGCCGGCACGCGGATCGAGCCGTTGGTGTCGGAGCCCAGGCTCAGCGGCACCTGGCGCGCGGCCACGGCAGCACCACAGCCGCCGGAGGACCCGCCGGCGGTGCGGGCCAGGTCATGCGGATTGCGGCAGGCGCCCCAGTGGGTGTTCTCGGTCGTGAAGCCGTAGGCGTACTCGTCCATGTTGAGGGCGCCCAGCAGCACCGCACCGGCGGCCTGCAGGCGCTGCACCAGCACCGCGTCCTCCGTGGCGGGGGGCTGCTCGCGGTGGATGCGGGAGCCGGCCACCGCGACGGCGCCGGCGATATCGCACAGGTTCTTCACCGCATAGGGCAGCCCGGCCAGCGGCGGCAGGGTCTCGCCCCGCGCGCGCCGGCGGTCGATCTCCGCGGCCTCGGCCGCGCCGCGGGCAAACTGGCGCTCGGTGAAGGCATTGATGCGGCCGTCGGTCGCGTCGATACGGGCGACGCTGGCCAGAAAGGCCTCGCGCGCGCCGAGGCGCCCGGCGGCGATCTCCGCCACCAGCTGGTGGGCGGCCAGGCCGTGCCAGCCCGCCAGCGCACCTTGGGGCGACCCGGCGGTGCTCAAGCTGGACCCTCCGGTCCGTCCTGCGGCGGGAACGGTGCCGCCTGGTACAGCGCGGCCGGCTCGTCGTGCAGTTCCAGCGGATGCGCCTCCAGCTGGCGCGCCAGCGCGGCCGTGCGGGCCAGGTGCAGCGCCACGCGGTGCGTGCGGGCATCGTCCAGCGGCAGCGCCATCACGGCCGCGACGGCCCGCACATAGGGCACCAGATCCGGATCGTTCATCGGGCCTCCTGCTGGGCATCGGCCTGCCGGGCCGCCAGGTAGGCCCGCCAGCCGCCGTGGTGAGAGATGTCGGCGGCGCCCGCCAGGTCCTGCGGCTCGCAGACGAAGCCCTGCACCCGGCTGCCGTCCTCCAGGACCAGCGTGCCGATCGCCAGCGGCGGCGGCACCAGCGCCACGAAGGAGCCGTACTGCGCCATCGGCATCTCCCAGACCTCGAGCGCGATCGCATGGCCCTGTCCGGCCGCCACCCGCAAAAGCCCCGGCTTGGGCGGCACGGTGGCAGGCAGCGCGAACAACCGGTAGTCGGGGCCAGTGCGGGTTTCGGCCACCAGGCGCGCGCCGCGTTCCAGCAGCTGCGCATTCAAGGGCATGCCGCTCAGGTGGGCACCGACCACCGCCACACGCACGCCGGACGGCGCCTGCAGCCCCGGGATCGGTCCCGGCGGGCCGAGCGGCACCCCGGTGGCGCCCTGCGGCAGCCCGGTGGCCTGGTGGTAGCGCTGCCCGAGCTCGGCCAGTTGCCAGTCGCTGCCGCAGGGACCGACCAGCGTGATGCCGAACGGCAGACCGTCCGGCCGCAGCGCGCTCGGGACCGACAGCGCGGCATAGTCGAGCAGGTTGACGAAGTTCGTGTAGGCGCCGAGGTTGCGGTTCAGCGCGACCGGGTCGGCCCGCATGGCATCGATCCCGTAGTGGGTCGGTGCCGTGGGCACCAGCAGCACGTCGATGCGGTCCCACATCGGCTGCGCCTGCTGCGCCAGCGCACGCAGCCGCGTCTGCGCCTCGTACAGGTCGGCGGCGCTGTAGCGCCGGCCCTGCGCAATGATGCTGCGCACCGGCTCCATGACCTCGGACTCCTGCGCATCGAAGAAGCGGCGGACCGCCACGTAGCGCTCTGCGACCAGCGCACTTTCATAGAGCAGCGCGGCCGCCTGGGCCAGCGGTGCGTAGTCCACCGGCACCACCTCTCCGCCCAGCTCCCGCATCCGCTGCACGGCGGCGTCGAAGGCCTGCCGGGCAAGATCGTCACCAAAGAAGGGCAGCGAGGTCGGCACGCCGAAGCGCAGCGCGCGCGGGAAGGGCTGGGCCGCCAGCGGCAGCCGGCGCGAGAACGGGTCCTGCGGATCCGGATGCATCGCCACCTGCAGCACCCGGGCGGCCAGGTCGACCGAGCCGGCGAAGATGGATACGCAATCCACGCTCTGCGCCGCCGGCACGACGCCGCGGGCACTGATCAGGCCCCGGCTCGGCTTGAGCCCGACGATGTTGTTCAGGCCGGCGGGCACGCGGCCGGAGCCGGCCGTGTCGGTGCCCAGTGCGAAATCCACCTGACCGGTCGCCACCACATAGGCGGAGCCGGAGCTGGATCCGCCGGAGATCTTGTGCGCGTCGAACGCATTGGGCACCGCGCCGAAGGGGGATCGGGTGCCGTTGAGCCCACAGGCGAACTGGTCCAGATTGGTCTTGCCGAGCAGCGACGCACCGGCATCGAGCAGGCGCTGCACCACGGTGGCATGGGCGATGGCCCGGTAGGCGAAGGCCTCGCAACCCGCGGTGGTGAGCCAGCCGGCCACGTCCATGTTGTCCTTGACCGCGAAGCGCAGACCGGCCAGCGGCCCGTCCGGGCGCCCCGCCAGCGGCCGGTCGAAGCGGGTGATCCACGCGGCGGACGGACCGTCCGCCCCCATCGCGGCAAGGTTGGCATCGGCGGTGATCGGTGACTGCACCATGTTGAAGCATTCAAACTTGTATCCAAGTTTTGATGCAAGGTGTGTGCCAGCACCGGGATGGGTCCCGGCCGGTGGCGACCCGCGCCGCCGCAGGCTGCCCCGCACGGGACATCCGCCGGCGCCGCTTTGCTCCACAATCCGGACTCGGCCAGCGTGCCCGGCCCGCCGGTTCCAGCGGCCGGCGCAGCCCCCAGGAGACACCATGACCCCCAAGGATTTCGACATCGTCGTGCACGGCGCCACCGGCTTCACCGGCCGGCTCGTCATTGAATACCTGCTGCAACGCTACCCGGCCGGCAGCGGCGTGCGCTGGGCGATGGG
The DNA here is from genome assembly GCA_016790475.1 of Rhodoferax sp. Lineage (GTDB taxonomy): Bacteria > Pseudomonadota > Gammaproteobacteria > Burkholderiales > Burkholderiaceae_C > CAISIP01. The sequence goes on from JAEUOX010000337.1 coordinate 5,292, forward strand.
CGGGCGGAGCCAGTCCAAGCTGGCCGCGGTGCGCGACGAGGTCGGCGCGCCGGCCGACACGCCGCTGGTGGTGACCGACAGCGCCGACGCCGCCAGCCTTCAGGCGCTGATGCAGCGCACCCGGCTGGTGCTGACGACGGTCGGGCCCTACCAGCTCTATGGCAACGAACTGGTCGCGGCCTGCGCCGCCCACGGCGTCGACTATGTCGACCTGTGCGGCGAGCCGGCCTGGATGCGCGCGATGATCGATGCCCACGAGGCCGCCGCGCGCGCCAGCGGCGCGCGCATCGTGTTCTCGTGCGGCTTCGACTCGATCCCGTTCGACCTGGGCATGCTGATGCTGCAGGACGCGATGCGCCGCCAGTACGGCAGCACCGCCAGTCGCGTGCGCGGCCGGGTGCGCAGGATGAAGGGCACCTTCTCCGGCGGCACCGCGGCCAGCCTGCAGGCCACGATGGCCGCGGCGGCGCGCGATCCGGGCGTGCTGGACCTGCTGCGCAACCCGTTCTCGCTGACGCCGGGCTTCACCGGCCCGCGCCAGCCCTCCGGCAACAAGCCGATGGTCGACGAGGCGCTGGGCGTGTGGGTCGCCCCGTTCGTGATGGCCGCGATCAACACCCGCAACGTGCACCGCTCGAACGTGCTGCTGGGCCATGCCTGGGGCACCGATCTGGTCTACGACGAGATGGTGATCACCGGCCCCGGCGCGAAAGGCGAGGCGATTGCGCAGGCCCTGGCGGCCGACAAGTCGCTGGGCGCCGAGGGCGGCCCGAAGCCGGGCGAGGGCCCGTCCCGGGAGGAGCGCGAGGCCGGCCACTTCGACGTGCTGTTCCTCGGCCACGACAGTGCCGGCCACGAGATCCGCGTCGGCGTGAAGGGTGACCGGGATCCGGGCTACGGCGCCACGTCGAAGATGATTTCGGAGGCCGCCGTCTGCCTGCTGCAGGACGCCGGCGCGACGCCGGGCGGCATCTGGACTCCGGCCTCGGCCATGGGCCAGCCACTGATCGAGCGGCTGCAGCGCCATGCCGGCATGGTGTTCGCGCTGGAAACCGCTGCCGCCTGAGATCCGCCCCAAGCCATGTATCCCGGTCCCCACGCGCTGCAACACCCGGACCGCCCGGCCGTCATCATGGCGGGCAGCGGCGAAGTGCTGCGTTATGGTGAACTGGAGCAGCGCAGCAACCGGCTGGCCCACCTGCTCCGCGCGCAGGGCCTGCGCCGGCTGGACCACTATGCGGTGTTCATGGAGAACACGCTGCACTACATCGAGTGCTGCGTGGCCGGCGAGCGCAGCGGCCTGTACTACACCTGCATCAATTCCTACCTGAAGGCCGACGAGCTGGCCTACATCCTGGACAACAGCGAATCCCGCGTGCTGATCACCTCCCGCTCGCGCCTGCCGGTCGCGCTGGAGGCGCTGGCACACTGCCCGGGTGTCGCGCTGTGCCTGGTCGTCGATGCCGACACGCCGTTGCCGGCGGAGGCGGCAGGTGGCTGCCGGCTGGCCCGCTACCAGGACGCCGTCGCGCCCTTTCCCGGCACCCCGATCGCCGACGAGAGCCTCGGCGCGGCGATGCTGTATTCGTCGGGCACGACCGGCCGCCCCAAGGGCATCCTGCGCCCGCTGCCGGAGCAGCCGCCCGTGCAGCCGCTGCCGCTGTTCGCGTTCCTGCAGACACTGTGGCACGGCCGCCCGGGCATGGTCTACCTGTCGCCGGCGCCGCTCTACCATTCCGCGCCGCTGTCCAACATCAACATCACGCTGCGCAACGGCGGCACCGCGATCGTGATGGAGCACTTCGACGCCGAGCAGTACCTGGCGCTGGTGCAGCAGCACCGGGTCACGCACTCACAGCTGGTGCCGACGATGTTCAACCGGATGCTGAAGCTGCCGGCCGAGGTGCGCGAGCGCTACGACCTGTCCTCGCTGGAGATCGCGGTGCATGCCGCGGCACCCTGCCCGATCCCGGTCAAGGAGCAGATGATCGCCTGGTGGGGCCCGATCATCCATGAGTACTACGGCGCGACCGAGGGCATGGGCATCACCGCCTGCGACACCGCGGAGTGGCTGGCCCACCGCGGCACCGTCGGCCGGGTGCTGCTGGGCGACCTGCACATCCTGGACGCGGACGGCCAGCCGGTGCCGCCGGGCACGCCGGGCGAGATCTGGTTCCGGACCGCCAACCCCTTCGTTTACTACAAGGACCCGGAGCGCACCGCGCTGACGCGCTCCGCCGACGGTACCCGCACCACCGTGGGCGACATGGGTTATGTGGATGCGGACGGCTACCTGTACCTGACCGACCGCTCCAGCTTCATGATCATCTCCGGCGGCGTCAACATCTACCCGCAGGAATGCGAGAACCTGCTGGTGACGCACCCGCAGGTGGCTGACGCGGCGGTGTTCGGCGTACCGAACGAGGATCTCGGCGAGGAAGTCAAGGCGGTCGTGCAGCTGGTCGATGGCGTGGCGCCCGACCCGGCGCTCGCCGAGGCGCTGATCGCGTTCTGCCAGCAGCACCTGGCGCGGCACAAGTGCCCGCGCTCGGTGGACTTCATCGACCAGATGCCGCGCCTGCCGACCGGCAAGCTGTACAAGCGCGGGCTGCGGGACGCCTACTGGGCCGGCCGCAGCACCCGCATCGCCTGAAAGGAACTCCGCCATGTCCGCCAGCACCGACACCGTCCACCACCGCATCTGCCCGCTGTGCGAGGCCTGCTGCGGGCTGGAGATCACCGTGCGCGACCAGCGCGTGATCGGCATCCGCGGCCATGCGGCCGACGTGTTCAGCGCCGGCTACATCTGCCCGAAGGGCGTGGCGCTGAAGGACCTGCATGAGGACCCGGACCGGCTGCGCACGCCGATGATCCGGCGCAACGGCCGCCACGAGCCGGCCACCTGGGACGAGGCCTGGGCCGAGATCGCCCGGCGCCTGCCGGCGCTGCGTGCCGCGCACGGCCGCGATGCGGTGGCGCTGGCGGCCGGCAACCCGTCGGCCCACAAGATCGGCCTGCAGCTGACGATTCCGCGCCTGGCCAAGGCGCTGGGCACGCGCAACGTCTACACCGCGTCCACGCTGGACCAGATGCCGCGGCATGTCGCCAGCGGCCTGCTGTACGGCCACTGGATGAGCGTGCCGGTGCCCGACATCGCGCGCGCCGACCTGCTGATCGTGCTGGGCGCCAACCCGGTCGTCAGCAACGGCAGCATGTGGACCGTGCCGGACTTCCGCGGCAAGGCGCGCGCGCTGCAGGCCCGCGGCGGGCGGCTGGTCGTCATCGACCCGCGGCGCACCGAGACTGCCGCGCTGGCGGACACACACCACTTCATCCGGCCCGGCGCCGATGCCTTCCTGCTGGCCGGCATGGTGCACACGCTGTTTGCCGAGGGGCTGGCGAACCCCGGCGGCCTGGCCGCACTGGTCGACGGCATCGCCGCCGTGCAGGCGGCGGTGGCCCCGTTCAGCGCCGACGCGGTGGCCGCCCGCTGCGGCCTCCCGGCCGACACGATCCGGGCGCTGGCCCGGGACCTGGCCGGCACGCCGCGGGCCAGCCTGTATGCCCGCATCGGCAGCTGCACGCAGGAGTTCGGCACGCTGGCGAGCTGGCTGGTGGACGTGCTCAACATCCTGACCGGCCACCTGGACACCCCCGGCGGAGCGATGTTCCCGCAGGCGGCCGCGTTCGCGGCGAACACCAGCGGCCCTGCCGGGCGCGGGCGCGGCGTCGCGCTGGGGCGGCACCGCAGCCGGGTGCGCGGCGCGCCGGAGGTGATGGGCGAGTTCCCGATGGTCTGCCTGGCCGAGGAGATCGAGACACCCGGCCCGGGCCAGATCCGCGCACTGATCACGCTGGCCACGAACCCGGTGCTGTCCGCGCCGAACGGCGCGCGCCTGGCCGCCGCGCTGGACAGTCTGGAGTTCATGGTCAGCCTGGACATCTACCTGAACGAGACCACCCGCCATGCCGACGTGATCCTGCCGGCGGCCTCGCCGCTGGAGGACATGCATTACGACCTGGCCTTCCCGCAGCTGTCCTGGCGCAACCATGCGCGCTACAGCCCGCCGGTGTTCCCGCGCGCGCCCGGGCAGCCGGCGGAATGGCAGACCGTGCTGAAGCTGGCCGCCGTCGCTACCGGTGCCGACCCGTCGGTCGACGCGCTGGCGCTCGACGCGGCCCAGGCCACCCAGGAGGTGCAGCAGCGCTTCGGTGACGCCGCGCCCCAGGTGCTGGAAGCCACCGCGCACCTGCAGGGTCCGGACCGCCTGCTGGACATGGCGCTGCGCACCGGCCCCTACGGCGACCAGTTCGGCCGGCGCCCGGACGGCCTGAACCTGGCCAAGGTGCAGGCGGCCACGCCGGCCGGCGGTATCGACCTGGGACCGCTGGAGCCGCGCCTGCCGGCCCTGCTGCGCACGACCGATGGCCGGATCGGGCTGGCACCGGACGCGCTGGTCGAGGAGCTGGCCCGCGCCGCGCGTGACCTGGCGCGTGCACCGGCCCCGCTGGTCGTGATCGGCCGGCGCGACGTGCGCTCCAACAACAGCTGGATGCACAACCTGCCGGTGCTGGCCAAGGGCCCCTACCGGTGCACCGCGCTGGTCCACCCGGACGATGCGCGGCGGCTCGGCCTGACGGAGGGTGCGCTGGCGCAGCTGCGCCGCGACACGCCGCAGGGACCGCGCAGCATCACGGTCGAGGTGGCCTGCACGACCGACATGATGCCGGGCGTCGTCAGCGTGCCGCACGGCTGGGGCCACGATCTGCCCGGCATGCAGCTCGGCCTGGCCGCCCAGCGCCCGGGCGCCAACCTGAACGCGTTGCTGGACGACACGCTGTGCGACCCGCTGTCGGGCAATGCCGTGCTCAGTGGCGTGGCGGTGGAGATGCTGCCTGCCGGCCCTGCGTCCGTGCCGCCTGCGGATCCGACAGCCAGCGCAGCAGCACCCCGAACAGCAGTTCAGGCTTGACCGGCTTGGTGATGAAGTCGTCCATGCCGGCGTCCAGGCAGCGGGCGCGGTCCTCGGCGAAGGCGTTGGCCGTCATCGCCAGGATCGGCACCTGTGCGCCCTGCGGCAGCTGGCGGATGCGCCGGGTGGCCTCCAGGCCGTCCATCCGCGGCATCTGCATGTCCATCAGGATCAGGTCGTAGCGTCCGGTGCCGGCCAGGGCCAGCGCCTCGACACCGTCCACCGCCACATCGACCTGCTGACCGGCATCCTGCAGCAGCATCAGTGCGATCTCGCGATTGACCGGTTCGTCTTCGGCCAGCAGCACGCGGCGTCCGCCATGGTCGCGCAGCAGCGCCTGCTCCGCGTCACTGCGCTGCGGCTCCTGCTGGGCCTGCCGCGTGGCCGGCCCCTTGCGCAGCCGCGCCGTGAACCAGAAGGTGCTGCCCTGGCCCGGCGCGCTGCGCACGCCGGTGTCGCCGCCCATCAGCTGCGCGATCTTGCGCGTGATCGCCAGGCCGAGGCCGGTGCCGCCGTACTTGCGCGTGATGGAGTTGTCGGCCTGCTCGAAGGCGCCAAACAGCTTGCCGATCGCCTCCGGCGCAATGCCGATGCCGGTGTCCTCGACCTCGAAGCGCAGCAGCACCTGCGTGGCCGTCTGCTCCACGACCCGCACGCGCAGGGTCACGGAGCCGGCTTCGGTGAACTTGACCGCGTTGCTGGCGTAGTTCAGCAGCGCCTGCTGCAGCCGCGTCGCATCACCGACCAGCGGGCTGGGCAGCGCCCCGGTATCGCTGAGCAGACGCAGCCCCTTGGCCTGTGCGCGCTCGAACACCATCGACAGCACATTGCCGACCAGCGCATCGACCTCGATCTCGTGGTCGTCCAGTGCGAACATGCCGGCCTCGATCTTCGAGAGATCCAGCACCGCGTTGATGAGCTCCAGCAGGTGCCGACCGGCGGCCTCCAGCTTGTCGAGGCGCTGGGCCTGCTCCGGGGACAGCCCGGAGCGCCGCAGCAGGTAGGCCATGCCGGTGATCGCGTTGAGCGGCGTGCGGATTTCGTGCGACATGTTCGCCAGGAAGGCGCTCTTGGCCACGTTCGCGGATTCGGCCGCCTGCTTGGCCAGCTGCAGCGCCAGCTCGGCCCGCTTGCGCGCAGTGATCTCGGTCAGGAAGGAGATGTAGCGGCCCGGCGTGCCCTCGGTACCGGCCAGATGGTAGATCGTGACCTCGACCGGCACGCTGTGCCCGTCGCGGTGCAGCATCTCGCTCTCATGGCGCACATGGCCCTGGGTGCGCACCTCCTGGGGTACCTGCCGGAAGCGGGCCAGCGCACTCTCGGGGACAAAATCCAGGATCGGCCGGCCCTGCAGCTCCTGCACGGTGTAGCCCAGCATGCTGGCCGCGAACTGGTTGGCAAACAGCACCCGGCCGTCGCGCTCGTCGACCCAGTGGATGCCGATGCCCATGCGCTCCATCGCGAACTGGGTGTCGAGCAGCTTGCGGTTGGCCGCCTGCAGGTCCTGCGTGCGCTCCTCCACCAGCTGTTCCAGGTGGCTGCGGTAACGGCCCAGCTCCCGCTCGG
>JAEUOX010000345.1 GCA_016790475.1 Rhodoferax sp.
CTACATGCTGTTCATCATCGGGCAGCTGGCCTGGGAGTCGAAGGCGGGCAAGTTCGGCACCTTCGTGATCTTCCTGGGCCTGGCCTTCGGCATGGTGGGCTTCGTGGCCAAGTACCTGATCCAGTGGGTGCTGGGCATCCAGTAGCCCGTCACCCGGCGGCGGATCAACCGAAGGGCCGCACCCCGATCCACCAGCCGTGCAGCCACAGCGCGAACACCGCCCAGGCCACGGCACCCGCCACGACCGCGACCACGGTCGCGCTGGCGCGCCCGGGCTGGTAGGTGGTGCCCGCGGCACGGTCTCGCCGGCGGGCGGACACGAAATCCGCCACCGCCCAGGCCAGCATCGCGCCGAACAGCAGCATCTGGTGCGCCAGCCCGTTGGCCAGCAGGTGGGCCAGCGCCCAGGTCTTCACGCCGAGCACCATCGGGTGGTGCAGCCGGGCCTTGATCGCATTGCCGGGCACGTAGGCGGCGGCCAGGAACACGAAGGCCACCAGCGTCAGCAGGCTGGCCAGGTGCCGCATGCCGACCGGCGGCGCCCAGACCTGCACCGGCTGCATGCGCGCCTGGCCGAAGCCCCACACCAGCAGCCCGAAGCCCACCAGCGAGATGACGGTATAGGCCCCCTTCCAGGCGCCCGCGCCGATGCGCCCGATCGTGCGCGTGCGCCAGTCGTCCGCGACGATGCGCACCGAATGCACACCGAGAAAGAGCACCAGCCCCAGGATCAGCATCGACATCGCATTCCCTTATGGTTCAGGCGCCCAGCACCCGGTTCTTGCCGGCGCGCTTGGCCATGTACATCGCCTGGTCGGCCCGCTTGATCGCGGCCGCGCCGTCCTCGTCGACACCGACCTGGGCCACGCCGGCGCTGAAGGTGATCAGGATCTTCTCGGCGCCGGCCAGGAAGAAGCGCTTGGTCAACTCGCGCTGCAGCCGGGTCATGGCCTCGATGCCCTTCTCCAGCGGGGTGTCAGGCAGCATCAGCACGAACTCCTCGCCGCCGTAGCGCGCCAGCGTGTCCTGCGGGCGCATGCACTCGCGGGCCACCTGGGCCAGATGGGCCAGCGCCTGGTCGCCGGTGCTGTGGCCCAGCGTGTCGTTGATCTTCTTGAAGTTGTCGATGTCCAGCAAGGCCATGCACAGCGGCGTTTCCTTGCGCCGCATCGTGGCAACCTCGCGGTTGAGCGCCTCGTCCAGGCCCTTGCGGTTCAGTGCGCCGGTCAGCGGGTCATGGCGCGCCTGTGCGCTGACGCGATCGAGCTCCATGTGCAGCTTGACGATCTCGGCCTCGGTGGCCTCCGCGCGGTCCTTCATGTTGCGCAGCTCGTTGCGCGCCTCCAGCGTGTCGTGCGCCATGCTGCGGGTGGCGCTGACCACCTCCTTGAGCACCGGCGCGAGCTCCTCCAGGCTGGTGGCCTGCTCGATCAGCTTCGCATGCTCCTCCATCTTGCCGCCATAGACACTGGTGGAGTCGGTGATGACCGACAGCCGCTCGACGAAGGCGCCCAGCATGAGGCGCATCTCCTTCTGGGCCTCGACCGCGCGGCCCTTGGCCTCGGCCTGCTTGAGCATCACGTCGCGCAGCCGGCGCTCGACGTCGTCCAGCCGGCGCAGCGTCAGTGGCGGCGTGGCGGCCCCCATCAGCGCATCGACCTGGCCCTTGAGCCAGCGGTCGTCGACGCTGAGCTCGCCGATGTTCTCCAGGATCAGCCGCAGCAGGTGCAGCAGCGTGGACTTGATCTCGGCCTGGTCCTCGGCGGCGAAGGAGACGCGGTGGCCGAAGGTGCTGAGCATCTGCTTGACCTGGACCAGATCCACCCCCGGCTGGCGCATGATGCGCAGCATCTCCTGGGTCTGCTCGGTGAAGCGGGCGTCGTCCGAACCCAGCGCCGGGCGGGCAAACTCGATCAGCCGGGCGATCTGCTCCAGGAAGTCGGCCGTCAGCGCGGGCGCCGCCGTCGAGCTGGGGGGTATCGGCGCATGGGCCAGCGGCGCGACCTCGGAGGTGCTGGTCAGCGGCGAGAAGCCGGAGTTCTCCGGCTTGGGCGCGAAGCTGCCGTAGGCGACCAGCGCATTGTGCACACCCTCCCAGTTGAGCTGGGAAATGGCGTACTCCATCAGGCTGCGCTGCTTCTGCTGGCCGGGCGTCTTGGCCGGCAGATCCTGGGCGATCTTGCGCAACTGCTCGGCAGGAAAGCTGGATTCGGTCTTCAGGCCGCCGATTTCGTTGAAGATGGCCTCGTAGTTGGCAGGCGTTGGTGCCAGCTTTCGGATGACAAGCTGCTTGAGCGTGTCGCGCGCCAGCTCCGGTACCGTCTTTTCACCCATCAGTTCTTGTTCCTCAGTTCGCCGCCGCACCATCCAGGAACCGCAGCAGCGGCACGACCGTGCGCTGCGGATCCTCCTGATGGGGCAAATGGCCCAGCTCATCCCAAACCACCAGCCTGGATCCCGGGATGTCGCCGGCAAACCGCCGGCCACTGTCCGGCGGAGTCAGGCGGTCCCGGCCGCCCCAGAGTATCAGGGTCGGCAGCACCAGATTCCGGATGCGCGCCGAATCCGTCGCCTGGGCCCCATCCACCCGGTAGGCCAGGGCCCGGCGGTTGCCCGCGCGCAGTGCCATATCGTAATACCTGTCCACGAGCTCCGGCTTGACTTTCGACGGGTCGCCGTAGACGTTGCGCACGCTGGACAGCACCAGGCCCCGCGGCAGCAGGAATTCCATCAGCCGGCGCACCCCCGGCAGGCGGGCCATCTGGAAGGCCAGCGGCACCGCCTGCGGCGGCGTCGGGTAGCCGCCGGCATCGACCAGCACCAGCCGCTCCACCCGCTGCGGCGCGGCCAGCGCGGTGGCCCAGGCGATCTGCCCGCCCAGCGAATTGCCGCCGAGGACGACGCGCTGCACACCGAGCCGGTCCAGCACGGCCAGCACCTGGCGCACGTAGCGCGGGATGGAGTAGTCGTTGTCCGGCGTCGGCCCGGTCAGCCCGAAGCCGGCCAGGTCGAAGCGGATCACGCGCCGGCGTTGCGCCAGCACCGCGGTCCAGCCGTCCCAGGTGTGCAGGCTGTCGGAGGTGCCATGCAGCAGCACCAGCGGTACCGGGTCGTCGCGCGGGCCCTCGTCGCGCAGGTGCACCTGCAGGCCGTCGATCGCCAGGAACTGCGAGGGGGGCTGGGCCCAGCGCACGGCCAGCGCCTCCACCGGCTGGTCCGGCGCCCAGACCGCCGCCAGCCCGGCCAGCAGGAAAAACACCACACCCCCCAGCAGGAGCCACAGGGCGCGTCGCAGCAGGCTCACCGGAGTACCTCCGCCCTGCGGGCTGCGGTGCGGAGCATCTGGGGGCGGCCCGGCGCTGCGCTCATCGCTGCGGTCGGTGCAGGCCGCAGAGGAACTCGCCGATCGCGCGGCGCTGCGGGGCGCTCAGCGGGCCGGGCCCGGTGCTCATGTCGCGCAGGTGCTGCAGCCGGCGGCCGACCCGATCGGCCACCTCCTCGCGCCGGCAGACCTCCACCATCACGCCGGTCGGCGGCCACTGGATCGGCACCTCGTCCGGGACGACCACCAGCACATCGAGCTCCAGCCGGTCCAGGTCGGAACGCGGCTGCTGGCGCTGGTCCAGCGTGGACTTCATCATCAGCAGCTGCACATAGGCGCGCGTGATCGGCGAGCCGGCATCCACGAGCACACCCTTCTGCCAGCGCTGCCAGCGGCCCTCGCCGTCGATGCGGATCGCGCCCGACAGCGGCTCGCGGGCGACCAGCACGAAGCCGAACGGATGCAGCAACAGATGGTCCAGGTCGGCCAGCGCATCGCCACTGGGAATGCGCAGGTCGTTGAGCACGTCGACCTCGCTGTTGCGCCGGTAGTGGCGGCGCAGGAAGTACGCCATCCGGTCGGCCTGCAGGCGCGCCGCGACGTCGGCCTCGCTGCCCCGGAAGGGATCGAGTTCCTTGAGGATCATCGTGCGCAGGGCCTGTGTCAGGCCGGCGGCGGCGGCGCGGGCTTGGTCAGCGGCCGGTGCAGCGAGCGCAGGAACTCCGCCAGCCGGCGCCGCTCGGAGGGCGTCAGCAGGCCGGAGGCGCTGGCGGCACGCCGGCATTGCGCCACCCGCTGCACGATGCGCTCGTGTACCTGTTCGTTGTTGCAGACCTCGGCCAGCGGCCCCGTCGTCGGCCATTGGATCGCATGGGTGTCGGGCACGGCCACCAGGATGTCGAGCTCCACGCCCTCGAAGAAGCCCTTCTGCTTGACGTTCTTGTCCAGGAAGGCCTTCAGCGAGAGCGCGCGCAGGTAGGCCCGGGTGATCGGCGAGCGCATCTCGGTGGCCTCGCCCTCGCGCAGCCGCAGCCACTGGCCGTCGTCCTTGATCTGGACCCGGCCGGTGAAGTTCTCGCGCTCGATGACCAGCAAACCGTAGGGGTGCAGCACCAGGTGGTCGACATGCGCGACCCCGGCGCCGGAGCCAACGCGCAGGTAGTTCAGCACGTCGATTTCTTCGCTCTTGCCGAAGTAGCGCCGCAAGTGGTAGGCCATCCGGTCCTGCGCGATGCGCCCGGCGATCTCCTCCTGCGTCCGGCCGTAGAACGGATCCAGCTCCTTCAACACCATGGCGTGCGGCAACCTCTTTGACGGAAGGCCGATGTTACCCGCCGTGGCTGCCTTCCTGCAGGGCCGTCTGCGCGCCCCGCACCAGATGCGGCCGGTGCTTGAGCACCAGGAATTCCGCCACGCGGCGACGTTGGTCCGGCACCAGCAGCCCGGGCCCGACGCCCAGACTGCAGTACTGCGCGATGCGGGCCGTCACCAGCTGGGGCAGCGCGTCCGCGTTGCAGACCTCCGGGGGCACGCCGCTGCGCGGCCAGCGGATCGCGTCCACGTCCGGCACCGCCACCAGCACGTCGAGCTCGATCCGGTCGAAGAAGCCCTTCTGGCGGACCTTCTTGTCCAGGAAGGCCTTCAGCGACAGCGCCTGCGCATAGGCCTTGACGATCGGGGAGCGGATCACGCGCATCTGGCTGCCCTCCAGCGAGACCCAGCTGCCGTCCTCCTCGACCTGCAGGTGGCCGAACACGCTGTGGCTGTCCACCACCACCATGCCGTAGGGGTGCAGCAGCAGGTGGTCCACCCGGGTCACCACGCCGGCAGTGGTGACAGCCAGCTGGTTGAGCACGTCCACCTGCGGGCTGTCGCCGAAGAAGCGCCGCAGGTAGTAGGGCATCTGCTCGTCGGCCGCGCGCCGCGGAAACCCGGGCCGCTCCCGCCAGTCCAGCGCATCGGGCTCCTTGAAGACCACGGAGGCCTCGGGTCTCAGGCGCGGGCGGCGCGGCGCGCACGCACCGCCGCTGCGAGGCCCTGCAGCACGGGAATCGTCTGGGCCATGCTGATGCAGGCGTCCGTCACCGACACGCCGGGACGCAGCGGCGTGCCGGGCACGATGTCCTGGCGGCCTTCCTCCAGGTGGCTCTCGATCATGATGCCGATGATGCGCCGGTCCCCGCCGGCGATCTGGGCGGCCACATCCGCCGCGACCTCGATCTGGCGGCGGTGCTGCTTGCTGCTGTTGGCATGCGACACATCGACCATGACCTGCTCGCGCAGCCCGGCGGCCTGCAGCAGCGCGCAGGTGGCCGCCACATCGGCCGCGCTGTAGTTGGGCTGCTTGCCGCCACGCAGGATCACATGGCAATCCTGGTTGCCACGCGTCTCGAAGACCGCGGCCTGGCCCATCTTGGTCATGCCCATGAAGGCATGCGTGGCCGAGGCGGCCTGGATCGCATCGGTGGCGACCTTGACGCCGCCGTCGGTGCCGTTCTTGAAGCCCACCGGGCAGCTCAGGCCGGAGGCCAGCTGGCGGTGGCTCTGGCTCTCGGTGGTGCGCGCGCCGATGGCACCCCAGCTCACCAGATCGGCGATGAACTGCGGGCTCAGCAGATCCAGGAACTCGGTGCCGACCGGCAGGCCCAGGGCCAGCACCTCGAGCAGCAGCGCGCGGGCCATCTCCAGGCCCTGGTTGATCGCGAAGCTGCCGTCCAGGTGCGGGTCGTTGATGTAGCCCTTCCAGCCCACCGTGGTGCGCGGCTTCTCGAAATAGACCCGCATCACGACCAGCAGCTCGCCCGACAGCGCGTCGGCCTGCGCCTTGAGCTGGCGGGCGTACTCGATCGCCTGCGCATGGTGGTGGATCGAGCAGGGGCCGACCACGACCACCAGCCGGTCGTCCGCTCCCTGCAGCACCCGCGAGATCGCCTTGCGGCTGTCCTCGACCAGCGCCAGCGTCGAGGCCGGCACCGGCAGCCACTCCTGCAGCAGCGCGGGGGTGATGAGCGGGCGCACGGCGCTGATGCGTGTGTCGTCGATGCGGGTGCTGTCCTGCGTGGACAGCGCGGCGGTGGCCGCGGGCTGGTGGGTGGTCATGCGCAAATTGTCGCCAATTTCCGGTCGCCGTCCATCGCGAGGCGCCGGGGCGATCGGCTGTAATAGAGGCTGCGATGCGCAACGCTGCACCCCCACCCGACCAACCGACCGATGCCGAGCCCGGCGCCAGCCTGGCGGAACTGATGCACGACCGCCCCTCGCGGGCTCCCGTCACGCTGCTGCTGGTCGCCGCCAATGGGCTGGTGTTCCTGGCGATGATGGGCTTCGGCGCCGGCTGGTCGCACCACTCCAACGCGGTCCAGCTGACCTGGGGGGCGAACTTCGGGCCGGCCACGCAGGACGGGCAGTGGTGGCGGCTGGGCTCCGCGATGTTCCTGCATTTCGGCATCGTGCACCTGGCATTGAACATGTGGGCGCTGTGGGACGTCGGCCGCCTGATGGAGCGGCTGCTCGGGCGCTGGCAGTTCACGCTGCTCTACCTGGCGAGCGGCCTGGGGGGCAACCTGCTGTCGCTGGTGGTGCAGGGCAACAAGGCGGTGTCCGGCGGGGCGTCCGGCGCGGTGTTCAGCCTGTACGGCGCGCTGCTGGTGTTCCTGTGGCGCGAGCGGCGGCATGTGCAGCGGCGCGAGTTCCGCTGGCTGTTCGGCTTCGGCTGCCTGTTCACGCTGGCCACGCTGGGCATGGGGCTGGTGATCCCCGGCATTGACAACGCCGCCCATGTCGGCGGGCTGCTGTGCGGCGCGCTGCTGGCCGCGGTGCTGGCGCGGCCCTGGGCCGGCAACCCGCAGCCGCCGGCCCTGCGCGGCCGGCTGGTCGGGCTGGCGCTGCTGACCGGTGCGGTCGCCGCGCTGGTCACGCACATCCCGGCGCCCAGCTACCGGATGGGCGACGAGCTGCGCGCGCAGGCCGCGATCCGCAAGTTCCTGCTGGAAGACCAGATGCTGAGCCGGCGCTGGGCCTCGCTGCTGGATGCGAGCCAGCGCGAAGGCATGAGCTTCGAGCAGCTGGCCGGCGCGATCGACGAGCGCGTCACCGCGGAGTACCAGGAGAACTTCGAGGAGCTCGCCAGTGTGGCGCTGGGCGCCGGCGCGCCGTCGGCCCGCACGCTGGAGCTGCTGCGCCAGTATGCGAACCTGCGCAGCGACGCATCCCATGCGCTGGCCGAGGGCCTGCGCGCCCGGGATCCGGAGAAGATCCGCCGGGCGCTGGAGGACGCACGGCGCGCGCCGCTGCTGGCCCAGCGCGCCCTGGCGCCGGCCTCGGCGGCGTCCGCCCCGGCCTCCGCGCCGCGCCGCTGAGCCCTGCGCAGCCTCAGGCCAGCGTGTCGAGCATGTCCTTCGTGAAGGTGCGCAGCGCATCGATCCGCCCGGCCTGCACCAGCTGCACCCAGTCCGGGTTCGCGATCAGCGCACGGCCCAGCGCGATCAGGTCGTAGTCGCCGCGCTCCAGGCCCTCGGCCATGCGGGCGATGTCCTCGGGCGCGATCTCGGCCCGCACCTTGCCCAATGCGGACTTGAACTCGTTGCTGAGGCTGGCCGAGCCCACCGCGATCACCGGCTTGCCGCTCAGGTGACGCGTCCAGGCCGCCAGGCTGCGCGCTTCGCCCTCGAAGGCGGGCTGCCAGTACCGGCGCGTCGAGCAGTGGAAGATGTCCACCCCGGC
>JAEUOX010000367.1 GCA_016790475.1 Rhodoferax sp.
GTGGTAGAAGAGTTCGTCGTGGCCGGCGGCATCGTCGAAGGTGCTGTGCACATGGCCATCGATGATGCCGGGCATCAGCGTCAGGCCGCTGGCGTCCAGCCGCTGGGCCGTGGGTGCCGCCGCCGCATCGGCCGCCTTGCCCACCGCCTTGATCGTGTCACCGACCACCAGCACGGACGCCTTGCGCGGCTTGGCGCCGGTGCCGTCGATGACGCTGGCGTTCTGGATCAGAAGTTGGGAGGGTTCCATGGCGGTATTTGCTCCAATGTTGTGTCCTATATGGAAACAACGTTTCCAGCCAGAACGGTTTGAATAATATTTGGAAACTTGGTTTCTTTTTTGCGGATTCTATTGCACAATGCCTTCGCCGCGCCATGGGGTTTTCCCGCCATCGATGAAATCCCTGAAGACGCGCCGTTGAATGAGGGCTAGTGTTGCCACCGGCCCTTCAAGCGAGAAACAAGGAGCAGACCCATGGCGCAGACCGAATACGTCCAGACCCAGATCCAGCAGATGGTCCAGCGCGCGCTGGCCCATGCCAGTGCCGGCACCACCGATTCCACCGACGAGATCTACCGCCTGCCGGTGGAGAGCTACAGCCCGAAGAGCTGGGAGGAGGAGATGAACGCCATCTTCCGCCGCCTGCCGCTGATGCTCGCGCTGAGCTGCGAGCTGCCCGAGCCGGGCTGCTACAAGGCGATGAAGGTGCTCGATGTGCCGGTGCTGATCGTGCGCGGCGAGGACATGCGCCTGCGCGCCTTCATCAATGCCTGCACGCACCGGGGCCGCGCCGTCACGCAGACGCACGACGAGAAAGGCAAGCTCAAGGCCTTCTCCTGTCCCTACCATGCCTGGCGCTTCGCCACCGACGGCCGCCTGCTGACGATTGCTGACCAGCGCAAGTTCGGCGAGCTCGACAAGAGCCTGCTCGGCCTGCGCGAGCTGCACTGCGAGGAGCGTGTCGGCTTCGTGTGGGTCTGCATCACGCGCGGCATCCGCTTCGACATCGACGACTACCTGGGCGACATGCAGAAGGAGCTCGCCGGGCTGGAGGCCGACAAGTGGTTCCTGCACGGCACCTCGCGACTGGAAAGCGCGAACTGGAAGATCACGCACGACGGCTACCTGGAGTCCTACCACATCCCCTTCCTGCACCGGAACACGCTGTACGAGTTCTGGAACCGCGAAAGCTCCACCTCGGTGTCGCTGTACGACCATTTCGGCCCGCTGCCCTGCGGCCCGCATCAGCGCATGGGCGGCAATGCGTGGGGCAACGACCCGGCCCTGATGCTGAAGATGAAGGACGTGCCGCCCTCGGAGTACACCGACAAGCACTTCCATGCGGTGCGCACGCTGTTCCCGCACATCTCGATCTCGGCCGACAAGCACGGCGGGCTGGTGTCGCAGATGTTCCCGGTCGCGCCCGACCGCTGCATCACGATCCAGAACCACGTCAACCCGCGCAACCCGGCGACGGAGAGCCCGGAGGACACCGAGGCGATGAAGAAGCGCATCGCGCTGTACGCGAAGATCGTCTATGACGAGGACTACGTCAGCAGCTTCAGCATCCAGGAGGGCCTGAAGTCCGGCGCCAACACCGAGCTGCTGTTCGGCCGCAACGAGGGCGGCGCGATCAACTTCCACAAGTCGGTGGCGCACTATGTGCAGGCCTACCGCGACGACAAGGCGGCGGGCAGGGTCTGAGGACTGGCGCAGTCCGGGCCGGAACCACAGTTGCCGATGTCTGACGACGCGACCTACGACGACATCGTGGTCGGTGCCGGCTCGGCCGGCTGCGTGCTGGCGAACCGGCTGTCGCAGGACCCGAACCGCCGCGTGCTGCTGCTGGAGGCCGGGGGCGATGGCGAGCGCTTCCTGGTGCGCATGCCCAAGGGCATGGGGCGCCTGATACCCGATCCGGAGGTCGCCTGGCATTTCCCGGTCGAGCAGCCGCGGGTCGCGGGCGTGGACTCGGACGAGATGTGGGCCCGCGGCAAGATGCTGGGGGGGTCCTCGTCGATCAACGGCATGATCTACGTCCGTGGCCAGCCGGCCGACTACGATGCCTGGGAGGCGATGGGGGCCACCGGCTGGGGCTGGTCGACGATGCTGGAGGCCTTCAAGGCGATCGAGGACCATGAACTCGGCGCCGACGCCTGGCGCGGGCAGGGCGGCCCGGTGCATGTGAGCACCGGCAAGTTCCGCTACCCGCTGGCCGAGGCGATGATTGCCGCCGGCGAGCAGATGGGCCTGCCGCGCAAGGACGACCTGAACCGCGTCGACCAGGAGGGCGTGGGCTACTACGCCCACACGATCCGCCGGGGCCGGCGCGTCAGCGCGGCCGACGCCTTCCTGCGGCCGGTGCGCCATCGCCGCAACCTCACGGTGCGGACCGGCGCGCTGGTGGACCGGGTGCTGATCGAGAACCGGCGTGCGGTCGGTGTCTCGGTGCGTATCGGCGGCGTCACGCAGGTTTTCCGCGCGCGGCAGGAGGTGATCCTGTCGGCCGGCGCGCTGATGTCGCCCAAGATCCTGCAGTTGTCCGGCATCGGGCCCGGCGCGCTGCTGCAGTCGCTCGGGCTGCCGGTCGTGCGGGACTGCCCGGCCGTGGGTGCGCACCTGCGCGACCACCTCAGCTTCGTCGTCGCCTGCCGGCTGCGCGGCGCGGCCGGCAACAACTGGCGCTACCGCGGCCCGGGGCTGGCCTGGAGCCTGGCGCAGTACCTCGGCGCCCATGCCGGGCCGCTGTCGACCGGGCCCTTCGAGGTCGGTGCCTTCTTGCGCTGCCACCCGGCCGCGACCCGCCCCGACGCGCAAATGTACCTGGGCGCCTTCACGATGGCCGCCAGCAACGACAACGCCGCGCGCTGGACGACCGTCGGGCGCGAGCCCGGCCTGACGATCTGCGGCCAGTACCTGGCGCTCACCAGCGAGGGCACGATCCGCCTGCGCTCGCCCGACCCGGACCAGTGGCCCGAGATCCGCCCGAACTGGCTCAGCACGACGCACGACCAGGAGGCCGCCGTGGCCATGGTGCGCACGATGCGGCGCTACCTGCGCCAGCCCGCGCTGGCGCCCTTTGTCGGCGACGAGTTCAACCCCGGTGCCCAGGTCGCCAGCGACGAGGACATCCTGCAGAAGTTCCGGCTGCTGTCGCGCAGTGGCCTGCATGCCGTGGCCACCTGCCGCATGGGCAGCGACGCGGCGGCAGTCGTCGACGCGCGGCTGCGTGTGCAGGACGTGGGCGGTCTGCGGGTGGCTGACTGCTCCGTGATGCCCGGACTGATCTCCGGCAATACCAACGGCCCGGCGATGGCGCTGGGCTGGCAGGCGGCCAACCTGATCCTGCGGGACCGCCAGGCCGGCACGCTGGCGGCGAACGCCTGACAGCCCCTTTCCGAAGACTCCGACACCATGCCCCACCCCGACACCCTGAAGATGACCGTGCCCCTGGAAGTGGGCATCGGCTGCAGCAACCTCGCGACGATGCGCCACTTCTACGAGCAGGTGCTGGGTCTGCAGTTCATCAGCGAGGCCCGCGTGCCGCCGCAGACGGCGCAGCGCTACCGGCTCGCCAGCGGCAGCGCCACCGTCGTACGCCTGCAGACGCCCTATGGCGAGCGCATCAAGCTGATCGCGCCGGACGCGCCGGTGGCACTGCCTGCCAGCCACCCGGTGCATGTGTTCGACCAGCCGAACGCGATGTACCTGACCTTCATCATCCGCGACATCCAGGCGGTCACGACCCGCGTGCTGGCGCAGGGCGGGCAGGCGATGTCCGGGCCGGAACCGATCGAGAGCCGTCCCGGCCTGTTCGTCGCATTCCTGCGCGACCCGGAAGGCAATGTCGTCGAGCTGGTGCAGTACGACGACGTGGCCGCCTACCGGCCCGACCTGCAGGGCAAGGCATGAGCGTGGTCACGCCCGCGGACCGGGACTACCGGAAGATCCCGTACCGGCACCCGCAGCCGGCCGGCATGGTGTCGGATCTGGTGCTGCCCGGCGTGCTGCAGGCCGCGCGCGACCCGATGGGGGGCGATCCGCGCCTGTGGGTGCCGCTGACCGACACCGTGTCGTTCCGCCCGATCCAGTTCAATGTGTCGCAGGGCTTCTATGTGCATGTGATGCGGGTGACGCAGGGCGGGGTGCTGTCGCGCCACCGGCACACCGGCGCCGTGCATGCGCTGGTGCTGAAGGGCCGCTGGCACTACCTGGAGCACGACTGGGTTGCCGAGGAGGGCTCGTATGCGTTCGAGCCCCCGGGCGAGACCCACACGCTGGTGGTGCCCGATGACTGCGACGAGATGCTGACCTTCTTCCTGGTCCACGGCGCGCTGGTCTATGTGGACCCGGACGGCGTGGCAACCGGTTATGACGACGTGTTCACGCGGCGCGCGACCGCCGCGGCCCATTACGAGCGGGTCGGCCTGGGCGCCGGATTCGCGCAGACGCTGACCCGATGATTTCCGCCATTGCACTTTGACAAGGAGACTTCCCCCATGGCCATTCCGAACCGAGAAGCACCCCCCGCCAACCAGAGCCTGGAGGCGCGGCTGGCCCGCGTCGAGGACCAGCTGGCGATCCGCGACCTGACGGCGCGCTACAACTTCGCGATGGACAACCGGGACCTGGCCTCTGCCAGCCTGCTGTTCATGCCGGACGGCTCCTTCGGCTCGAAGGACGGTGCGATGCGCGCCACCGGCATCGACGCGATCGTCAAGCAGTTCGAAGGCCGCTTCAGCGTGCTGGGTGCCACGAACCACTTCGCGCACGACCATGTGATCTGGTTCGAGAGTCCGACCCGGGCCCGCGGCAACCTGTCGGTGCATGCCGAAGTCTGGCGCAAGGAGGAGCCGCAGATCGCGGCGCTGCGCTACGACGACCTGTATGTGAAGGGGGCCGACGGCCTGTGGCGCTTCCAGGAGCGGCTGCTGTCCTTCTTCTACTACCTGCACATCAAGGACTACGCTGCGGCCATGGGCCGGCTGGAGCGCAACATCGCGTCCGGCACGCCGGTGCCGGCCGACTACCCGGAAATGCTGCCGACCTACGTCGAGATGCGCCCCGGCAAGCCCCAACCCCCCCGCAAGTGAAGGAGGACCTGCCACGCCGATGCCGCCTTCGATTCCTGATCACGTTCCCGCCTTTCATTTCAACTACCGGAGACAAACCATGAAACTCAAGTCCACCGTCCTGGCGCTGCTGACCGCAGGTGCCGCCCTGGCCTCGCTGCCGGCTTCCGCCGCCGAGTACACGATCGCGTCGATCAAGGCGCTGACCGGCCCGCTCGCCTTCGTCGGCGTGCCCGAAGCCAACGCCGTGAAGATGGCGATCGACGAGCTCAATGCGGCCAACTACCTGGGCGCCGGCAACACGCTGAAGCTGGTGTCCAACGACGACCAGAACGACCGCGCACAGATCACGACGCTGCTGACCCGCGCCGCCAAGGTCGACAACGCGCTGATCGTCCTCGGCGGCGCGAACAGCGTGCTGATGATCGCGATCGCACCGCTGCTCAACGACCTGCAGATCCCGATGTTCGCCACCGCGCAGACAGCCGCTCCGCTGGCCGCCAGCAAGTGGTACCTGAAGGTGACGGCCTCGTCCGAGCTGCAGGTGGCTCCGCTGGCCAAGTACGCGGTCGAGAAGGTCAAGCCGCAGCGTCTGGCGGCCATCTGGGGGCGAGACAACGACGGCCACATCAACAACATGAAGGCCTTCATGGGCCCGCTGGCTGCCGCCGGCATCAAGCCGGTGGCGGAGGAGACGATCCTGATCGGCGACACCGACTTCGGCGCGCTGGCCACCAAGATCGCCGCGGCCAAGCCCGACGCGATCTGGCTCGGCGCCAACGCCGCGCAGGCCGCCAACCTGGTGATCCAGCTCAAGCAGGCCGGCGTGTCGCCCAACGTGACGATGTTCGGTACCGCCGGTCTTGGCGTGGACTACCTGAAGATCGGCGGCAAGGCGGTGGAGAACACCTACTTCGCGATCGACTTCAACGACCAGTCCACGGCGCCGATGAACGTCAAGTTCCGCGAGAACTACAAGAAGCGCTACAACACCGAGCCCGACAACTGGGCCGCGGTGGGCTATTCCGAGGCGCTGCTGGCCGCCCGCGCGATCAAGGATTCGATGCCGAACCCGACCCGCGAGAAGGTGCTCGAGGCCGTCATGAAGCTGAAGGACGCCGACGTGGTGCTGGGCAACGGCAAGTGGTCGCAGAAGGCGGACCGCATCCCCGAGTACGGCCCGGCCGTCATGGTCATCAAGAACGGCAAGCCGACGCCGACGAACTGATGACCGGGGTGTGCGCCAGCGTCGCGGGGCGCTGGCGCCGCCCGTGGAGTGGGCCAGCCTCCCGTGCTGCGGCGCGGGCGGCGGGGCCGATCTGAACCTGTTTCTTCCGCGGCCGGGTGGCCGCGTCAACCCAAGGGTCCCTGCATGATTGCCCAGCAACTTGTCAATGGAATCGTGACCGGCTCGGTCTACGCGCTGTTCGCGCTCGGATTCACTCTGGTGTTCGGCACCTTCAAGATCCTGAATCTTGCGCATGCCGGCGTGTTCATGTCCGGTGCCTTCATCGGTTATTTCGCCGTGCTCAACGGCCTGCCGCTGTGGCTGGCCCTGGTGCTGGCCATGGTGGGCGCCGGCCTGGTGTCCTACCTCGTCGAGGTGACGGCCTTCGCGACGATCCGCGGCAGCGGTCAGATCGAGTTCGGCGCGCTGATCTCGTCGATCGGTGCCAACCTGTGCCTGATGAGCGTCGCGCAGCGCCTGTCGGACACCAAGGTGCTGCGCTTCCCGTTCGAGACCTTCCCGGTGCAGTTCTACGAGCTGGGCCCGGTGCGCTTCTCGTTCCTGCAGATCATCATCCTGTCGATGGTGGTCGGGCTGCTGGTGGCGATGATGCTGTTCCTGTACCGCACGAGCTTCGGCCGCCAGATCCGCGCGGTCAGCGGCAACGAGAAGGTGGCCTCGCTGCTGGGCGTGAACCCGGCCCTGGTGTACTTCCAGACCTTCTTCATCTCGGGGGCGCTGGCCGGTGTGGCGGGCATCCTGATCGGGTTGTCCTTCAACTCGATCCACTTCTACATGGGTGAGCCCTACCTGCTGAAGGCCTTCGTCGTCGTGGTGCTGGGAGGCCTGGGCAGCGTGCACGGTGCGGTGGTGGCCGGCATGCTGCTGGGCATCTTCCAGAACCTGGCGGTGGCCTACCTGCCCACAGCGCTGACGGAGACCATCATCTATTCGCTGCTGTTCGTCGTGCTGCTGGTCAAGCCCAGCGGCCTGTTCGGCAGCGAGGGTGTTCAAGTGGGAGTGGCACGGCGATGATGAACCTGATCTATACCTACCAGCCGCTGTTCGACTACTTCCTCCTGGCGGTCGGCTTCGCGTTCAGCCAGCAGATGGTGCTGCGTGCCGGCGTGTTCTCGATCGGCTCGGCCGGCTTTGCCTGCATCGGTGCCTATGCGGTAGGCATCCTGGTCAAGAACCACGGCCTGCACCCCCTGATCGCGCTGGCGCTGGCCACCGTGATCGGCTGCGTCGGCGGCCTGCTGCTGTCGGTGCCGCTGGCCCGGCTGCGAGGCGTGTTCCAGGCGATCGCGACGCTGGCCTTCGTGCAGATCATCGTCTCGCTGTGCCTGTACTTCGACGGGATCACCGGGGGGCCGCAGGGCTTCAACAACATCCCGAAGCTGGTCGGCACCGAGCACCTGCTGCTGGCGGTCGTCGTCACGGTGTACTTCATGTACGTGATCAGCCGCTCGTCGATCGGCCGCGCGTTCGACGCGCTGCGCCAGGACGAGACGGTCGGCGCGACGCTGGGCATCTCGATCCGCAAGTACCACATGATCGCCTTCATCCTGAGCGGCGCGCTGGCCGGCTTCTACGGCGGCATGCAGAGCCTGTACACCTACAGCATCGAGCCGGAGATGTTCGGCTTCGCGTTCCTGGTGGCGGCGCTGACCTACATCATCCTGGGTGGCCGCGGCACCGTGACCGGGCCGATCATCGGCGCGGCCATCATGTCGCTGCTGCCCGAACTGGCGCGCCCGCTGGCCGACAACCGGCAGTTCTTCCAGGGCGTGCTGATGATGGTCATGGTGGCCTTCATGCCGCACGGTGTGTTCGACGGCTTCGTGCTGTACATGCGCAAGCGGCGGGCGGCCGCACGCGATCGCCAATTCAAGGAGGGCGGCCATGCCGGCGCTGGTTCTCAGTAAGGTTTCCAAACGCTTCGGCGGCCTGCTGGCCGTCTCCGACGTCAACATGGAGGTTCCACCCGGGCGCATCACCGGCCTGATCGGGCCCAACGGCGCCGGCAAGACCACGGTGGTGAACATGATCACCGGGCTGCTGAAGCTCACGACCGGCAGCGTCAAGCTGGGCGACCGCGACCTGACCACGGCGGAGGCGCACGAGGTGGCGCATGCCGGTGTCTCGCGCACCTTCCAGAACATCCGGCTGCTGCCCGAGGCGACCGTGCTGGAGAACGTCGTGATCGGCTTCCATGTCCATGTGAAGGCCTCGCTGTTCGCTCAGCTGATGGGCCTGCCCTCGTCGCTGCGCGAGACGCCGCAGCTGTTCGAGCGGGGCTGGAAGCTGCTGGAGCGCTTCAACATGACGCGTTACGCGGACCACCCGGCCGGCAGCCTGGCCTACGGCCACCAGCGGCGCGTCGAGATGATGCGCGCCGTGGCGACCAGCCCGCAGATCCTGCTGCTCGACGAGCCGGTGGCCGGCATGAACGATGTCGAGGCCGGCGAGCTCGGCGAGGTGTTCCAGGAGCTCGCGACCAGCGGCATCGGCCTGCTGCTGATCGAGCACAACATCCGCTTCGTGAACCAGCTGTGCCAGCAGGTCTATGTGCTGGACTCCGGCGCGATGATCGCCTCCGGCACGCCGGACGAGGTCATGCACAACCCTGCGGTCATCGCAGCCTACCTGGGTGGCAAGAAATGATGCTTGAAGTCAAGGACCTCGCGGCGGCCTATTCCGGCATCGAGGCGCTGCGTGGCGTGAGCCTGAAGATCGAGGCCGGCGAGATGGTGGCGCTGATCGGCGCCAACGGGGCCGGCAAGTCCACGCTGCTGAACTGCCTGTCCGGCACGGTGCGGCCGCGCGGCGGCTCGATCCGCTTCGAGGGGAAGGAGATCGCCGGTGCCAAGCCGCACAAGGTGTCGCGCCAGGGGTTGCTGCATGTGCCCGAGGGCCGGCAGATCCTGGTGGAGCTGACGATCGAGGAGAACCTGCTGCTCGGCGAGCTGGCCCGTGGCGGTCGACCGTCGAACTACGGGCTCAAGGACGTCTACAAGCTGTTCCCGATCCTGGAGGAGCGCCGCCTGTTGAAGGGCGGCACGCTGTCCGGTGGCCAGCAGCAGATGCTGGCGATCGGCCGGGCGCTGATGGGCGGGCCGCGGCTGCTGCTGCTCGACGAACCCAGCCTGGGCCTGTCGCCGCTGATCACCGACCAGGTGTTCAGTGCGCTGCAGAGCCTCAATGCCGCCGGCCTGACGATCCTGCTGGTCGAGCAGAACGCGCACCGCGCGCTGCAGGCCACCAGCCGCGCCTACCTGCTGGAGCACGGCGAGATGGCCTTCGAAGGCCGCAGTGCCGATCTGATCAACGACGAGAAGGTCATCGCCCACTACCTGGGCCACCTGGCCTGACCGATTTCCCCGTACAAGGAGACCCGCATGCAGACGCTCACCAGTGGCCAGCAGACCCTCGTCGACGAATTCCACGCGCTGGTCGCCGGCACCTCGCCGCAGGACCGCCACGCGATCTTTCCGCGCCTGCGCGAGGAACTGCCGATCTTTCGCAGCGACAAGCTCGACGCATGGGTGGTGTCGCGCCACCGCGATGTCAAGCAGGTGCTCAACAGCGGCGACGTTTTCCAGCCGCCGCAGGCGGGGGCCGGCGCGTCAGCCTTCGGCCGCTCCTTCATGCAGATGAGCGGGCGCGAGCACAGCAAGAAGATCGGCATCGTCGCGCGCGAGATGCGCACCGCCCGCGCGATGCGGGAGCGGCTGACCGGCCTGGTGCAGGAGATCGCGGTGCGCCAGGCCGAGGCCCTGCCGATGGGCCAGCCGATCAACCTGCGCGAGCAGTATGCGACCTGGGTGCCGTTGCTGGCGATCACCGCGCTGACTGACCTGCCGGAGGCGGCACGCTTTCGGGACTGGTACCGAACGATCGTGGCCGGGGGCTCGTCCAGCATCGCGAACCCGGGGGCGCGCGAGGCGGCCTTCCAGGCGCGCGAGGAGGTGCGTCGGTTCCTGGAACCGATCATCGAGCAGCGTCGCCGTGCGCCGGGCAAGGACCTGCTGTCCGACCTGGTGACGGCCGAGTACGACGACGCGCCGATCCCGCACGAGGAGATCGTCTCCAACGTGATCTTCCTGCTGGCGGCCGGTGTCGAGACGACCGAGCG
>JAEUOX010000387.1 GCA_016790475.1 Rhodoferax sp.
GGCGGACCGCACCCGCAGTGGCGTGGCACTGCTGTCCATCGAGGGCCAGCCGGCGCGGCCCTACTCGGTCGGCGCCCGCATCGAGGAGCGCTACCGGCTCCACAGCGTGACGGCCCGCTCGGCCACGCTGACCGGGCCGGAGAGCGGCACCCGGTTCACGGTGCCGCTGGCCACGCCCGGCACCCTGCCCGCCCGGCCCGTGGCCGCATTGGCGGGTGGACCCGGCCTGCCGGCCCGGCCGGCAGCGGCGACAGCAAGCGCACCGCCGGCGGGCGCCGGCACCGCCGCACCGTCGATTCCGATGCCCCGCTTCGGCCCGCAGCCGGCGGCGTCGATGGCGCGGCGCACCAGCTGAAGCAGCCCCGCTACAACGCGTTGGCGGCACGCAGCGCTTCCAGCGCCGATCGGGCTTCCGGGCGGGGGCTGCGCAACAGATAGAAGACCATCGCATAGCGCGACGCGAAGGCCAGCGGCTGGCCGGAGCGCAGGATCTCCGCATAGCGCGGCCCGAGATCCCAGTGGTTCCAGGCGGCCAAGTCGGACGCGGCCAGCCCGGCCAGCGCCGGGTTGTGTGTCGCCAACGCCTCGAACGCGGCGACCACGCGCGTGCGCTCGACCCGCTGGCCATCATTGCCATGCACGGCCAGCGCCAGCACGGCCGCCTGGGCCTGCCACTCCACCGCGCCGGGCTGCACGAGGTAATTCTGGGCGACCCAGGCCAGGCCGTCGGGGCCGCGCGCCTCGACCAGGGCCGCCAGCGCCGCGGACAGCGCGGCCGGTGCCGCGTCACGCACAGCCTGGGCGGCGCGTTCGCGCAGCGCCGCCTCGCTGCGGGCATCGGCAGCGAAGCCGGCCAGCAGCGTGTACAGCGGACGGCGTGCCTGCCGTGCGGGATCGTCCAGCCAATGGCGCAGCGTGTCGGCCCGCAAGGTGGTGCGCAACTGGCGCAGCGCGGCATACGGCGCGACCGACACCTCCTCGTAGGCGAGCTGCGCGACCAGCGCGTCCGGATCTTCCAGTGCCGGGGCGAAATGGGCCAGCCGCGCCGACCAGTCGGCCACCGGGGCCTGCGCGACCGGCCGCCAGCCCAGCGTCTGGCACAGCCAGGCGGCACGTGGCGCACGCAGACTTCCCAGCACCCGCCAGCGGCCTGCGCCCTCCGCCAGCACCACCGGCATCGCAGAGTCGCCGGGCGGGGTGCCTGCGCCCGGAGCAGCCTCGTCCACCTGCGCGATCGGCCCGGCCGGCGCGCCGCCCTTGATCGGCTCCAGCACCCGCCAGGCGCCACCCGCCGGCGCCCGGGCGGCCAGCACGACGCGGTCGGCCGCATGCAGGCGGAACAGCACGGTGTTCTGCCCGTCCGGCGGCGCGCAGATGGCACAGGCCCCGGCCAGCGTGGCCATGCAGCCCAGCCACAGCATGACGATGCCGCGGCGCAGCCAGACCCACGCACACCGCAGCGTCATGCCAAAGCAGGAGCCGCCAGACCCCGGGCCTTCGCTATCATCGCCGCGACGGGCCCGTAGCACTGCGCGCCTGCCCCCCACTTCCGGAAGTACCGCATGAAGCCTCTCCAGATCCTGTTGACCGCCTTGTGCGCGATTGTCATGCAGCCGGCCGGCGCCTGGAGCAACCACACGCTGGTGGCCTACCGCGCGCTGGAGAAGATGCCGGAGGTCGCCCAGGCGGCGCCGGTCACCGTGGAGCCGATCGAGGCCTTCCTGAAAGCCCAGGAGCCGGCGCTGGAGCGCCTGCTGGCGGAGCAGGAAGCCTGGGCCCGGGCGAATGTCACCGCCTATGCGCCGCGGCCGGACGCGCTGGCCTTCCGCGCCAATCCGGCCCGGCCGGACGATGCGCGGCGGCTGGCCTTCCTGATGGCGTTGCGGGTGTCGCCCAACAGCAAGCTGGCGCTGTACGTGCAGCCCGACCCGCGTTCACCTGCCGGCGACGGGCCCGCCCTGCCCTTCGGCGCGGTGAGCTTCCTGCCGGAGCAGCCGAACACGACCTACCGCTTCATCGGCTTGCAGGCCGGTGCCACGGTGCCGGTGCTGCAGGTGGTGGCCTCGGCCTCCGACGAGCCGGACTACGGGCTGGACATCAACCTGTGGGAGGACAGCCCTTCGGACTGGGGCAAGGTCTACGGCTTCGGCAAGCTGCCGTTCGGCAACCCGGCGCTGTA
>JAEUOX010000474.1 GCA_016790475.1 Rhodoferax sp.
GCCTTGCCATCGCCGCCGCGCGAGAACGGCGTGCGGCCGGAGCCCTTGAACGCGATGTCGCGGCGCTGGCCGGTGCTGTCGATCACCTCGCCCAGCAGCACGGCCCGGCCGTCCCCGAGCTGCGGCGAGAAGCCGCCAAACTGGTGGCCGGCATAGGCCTGGGCGACCGGCTCGGCGCCCTCGGGCAGCTGCTGGCCGGAGAACAGGGCCGCGCCCGCGCCGTCCGCGTCGGAGAGATCGTCCGCGTCCAGGCCCAGGCTCTGGGCCAGCGCACCGTTCAGATAGAGCAGCCGCGGCGCCGGTGGGACTGCGGGGTTCCAGCGCACGCCCGCCTCGGGCAGGTCGCGGGCGAAGCTGTTGTCGAAGGCAAGGGTGGCCGTGGTCATGTGCGGGCGATTGTAGGAACGCCGGTGCAGCGGGCCGTTGCGGGAACGAATGCCCGCGGGCGCACTGGTGCCATCGGTTAGCCTCGGAGCATCATGCGAGTCGCAAACATCCTGGATCGTGTCGCCGGCCTCGGGTCGGACAAATGGCGTGTGCATGTGCGCGCGCGCAAGCTGATCGCGCAGGGCGAGCCGGTGGTGCTGCTGACGATCGGCGAACCGGACGTGCCTACGCCGCCGCCGCTGGTGGACGCGGCCTGCCAGGCGATGCGGGCCGGCCGCACCGGGTATGCCGGCGGCCGCGGCGAGGCGGTGGTGCTGAAGGCGCTGGCGGAACGCTACAGCCGGCGCACCGGCCGCGCTGTCGCCCCGGAACAATTCATCTGGGTGCCCGGCACGCAGAGCGGCCTGTACCTGCTGCTGACCGGGCTGGTGCAGTCCGGCGACGAGGTGCTGTTGGCCGACCCGAGTTATGCCACCTACGACGGCCTGGTGCGCGCCACCGGCGCGACGCCGGTGCCGGTGCCGCTGCAGGCGCGCCATGGCTTCCGGCTGCAGGCAGAGGATCTGGAGCGGGCCGTCACGCCGGCCACGCGGCTGATCCTGCTGAACTCGCCGCACAACCCGACCGGCGCCGTGCTCGGGCGGGCCGACATCCAGGCCATCGGTGCCGTGGCCCGCCGGCATGGCCTGTGGATCCTGAACGACGAGGTCTATGCCTCGCTGGTCTTCCCGGGGCCGGGCGGCGGGCCGCCACCGGTGCCGTTTGCGTCGCCCTTCGACGAGGCCGA
>JAEUOX010000012.1 GCA_016790475.1 Rhodoferax sp.
TCCAGAAGGTGCGGTGCAGCGCCGCGATCTCGTCCTCGACCTCCACCACCGGACCGAACACCTCCACCGCCTTCTGGCCGCTGGCAAACACCGTCCGGCAGGGGAGGTCCATCGTCGGGTTTTCGGCATGGTTGCCGGTCATCTCGAGCAGGCGCTTCTCGGTCATGCCGAACAGCAGCCGGCCAATGTGCGCCCAGTACTGCGTGCCGGCGCACATGGCGCACGGCTCCACCGTCGTCACCAGCGTGCACTGCCACAGGTAGTCGGCCGGGTAGCGCGCCGCGGCGTTCCGCGCGAGCGTGGCCTCCGCATGGTTGACCGCATCGATGTTGCCCTGTTCCTCCAGCACCGTGCGCCCGTCCGGTGCGAGCAACAAGGCGCCAAACGGGTGCTTTCCCTGGCTGGCAGCGCGAGCCGCCACGGCATTGGCCTGGCGAAGCAGGCGGATCATCTGGTCTCGTTGCATGCTGGACTCTCCTGAGAAGACTTCTGCCAAGCATAAGCAAGAAGCGGGCATGTGGACACGTCGGCGCCAGCAGCTGCCACCGGACAATCCCGGTTACAGTCGAATCATCGGCGCGCCGATCCCGCCCCCGGGCCTGCAACCTGTCTGTACAGGCATCGAGTCATGAGCGAAGTATTCAAACAAACCATCCAGAGGCTGCCTGACATCCTGGTCAAGAATGCGGGCCCGATGATGCAACGCATCGTCCTCGCCATGCAAAAGGCCATCGCCGAGGATCAGCAACTGCCGGATGCCAGCTATTGCGTGTTGCTGCTCAAGATGGCGGCGGACGACCTGGCGGCAGGGTTTGAACGCTCGATCCGTGAGTCGATGGACGCGTTGCGCAGCAGTGATGCGCAACCAGGATTCACCGCCACCAGCTTTTCACTGGCCATCGAAGACACCAGCCACGAGGCCTCCGCTGAACGGGCCGACTTCCAGGCGGCCACGGCCGCCTTCGACCGGTTTGCAGCCCGCGGCAAGTCACTGGGAATGCGGGGCCTGCGCAGCTATGACAAGGACGTGCTCTGGACTTGTCTGAAGCAGGCGTTCGCCAAGTCCCGGGTGTCTGCGGAAGAAGCGTCCAAGGTGTTGCCCTACGCCCGTCGCGCGCTCAATGACGAGCTGGTGCGGTTGTACGCCAAGCTGGAAGCACTCTAGCCCGACGCGTCACCGTGCACCGGCGGCCTCCAGCATGCGGGCCATCTCCCGGTAGCCCCGCGAACGGGCCATCTGCAGCGGTGTCTGGCCCTGGCGGTCGGTCTGCATCAGGTCGGCACCACCTCCGATCAGGGCCCGCAAGGTGTCCTGGTGGCGAGGCCCGCCGTCACCCAGCACGATGGACTCATGCACGGCCGTCCAGCCGAGATTGTTGACATGGTTGGCCGGCGCGCCCGCCGCGAGCAACTGCCGCACAACACCAGCGTGCCCCAGGTGCGCAGCGGCAATCAGGGCCGTGCCGTCATAGCGGCTGGTCACGCTGCGCGCATTGGCACCGAGCCGCAGCAGCCATCCAAGCGCTTCCTCGTCGTTGGCCACTGCCGCGATCGTGACGGCGTCATAGCGGTCCGCGTCCTGCAGATCCATGCGGGCCCCCGAAGCGACCAGCCACCGGATCGCCGCCACCTGACGTGCGAATGTCGCGACATGCAGCGGCGTACGGCCATAGTCATCGCGCCGGTTGATGCCATCCGGGTCCCGTTGCAGCGCAGCCTCCAGTTCCGGAACCAGGCCACGGTGCGCAGCAGCATGCAGACTGGTGTAGGCAGCGAGTTCCGCCGGCGACGGTGGGACCTGTGACCAGGCTGGCAGGAGCACGCCGGCCGCCAGGCACAGCGCCAGACTGCGGCGTCGAGGTTCAGGCACTGAAGAGGCGTCCGCGCGCGGCGTCGGTGATTGCGACAACGCAGGGGTGGGTGATGCGGCGCTCCACGGAAACGGCATAGAACTCCTCCACCAGCTCATTGCTGCGACCAATGACTTCGACGTCGAACTGTGCCACGGTTTCCGACTCCAGCACCGCCGGCCCCATGAACACGCCACGCCCCTCCCGGCCGAACGCTGTCATCAGCGCACCGTCGTCGAACTCGCCAATGATCCGGGGATGGATCTGATGCCGCGTCAGCCATCCCTCGAGCTGCTGACGCACGGAGGCGGAGGCCCCCTGGATCAGCATCGGCTGTCCATTCAGACACTCCGGAAACCGGCCCTGCAGGGCCTCGCGGAGCCGGGGCGCGCAGAAGAAGCTCATGCTGGTGCTGCCTAGGGGGTGGTTGAATGCCTTCACGCTGATGCGGCGCGACAGCGGCTCGTCGGCAAGGACCAGGTCCAAACGATGCAGTGCCAACTGCGACAGCAGGTCCGGAAACTTGCCTTCGCTGCAGATGAGCCGCACGGGCTCCGCGACGGACAGCGCGGGCTCCAGCAGCCGGTAGGCCAGCGATTTCGCAACGGAGTCCGCGACCCCGACGCGGAACTCCAGCACGGTCTTGCCGTCCCGCGCCTGGCGCACCGCATTTTCCAGCTCCGCACCGAGTGCGAAGATCTGGTCGGCATAGCCGAGTGCCAGGCGGCCGTCTTCGGTCAGCTCGATGTGCCGACCGTTCTTGCGAAACAGTCGCCTGCCGAGCCACTCCTCCAGCAGCTTGATCTGACCCGACAGGGTCTGTGGCGTGGTGTGGAGTTGTTCCCC
>JAEUOX010000019.1 GCA_016790475.1 Rhodoferax sp.
CGCCGGCGGCGGCGTGAACCCGGAGCAGCTGTTCGCGGCCGGCTACAGCGCCTGCTTCATCGGTGCGATGAAGTTCGTCGCCGGCATGCAGAAGGTCGCCCTGCCGGCGGACACCTCGATCCAGGCCACCGTCGGCATCGGGCAGATCCCTGCCGGCTTCGGCATCGAGGTGCAGATGGTCGTCAGTGTGCCGGGCGTGGACCGCGCCGTGGCCCAGGCCATCGTGAACAAGGCCCATGAGGTGTGCCCGTATTCCAACGCCACCCGTGGCAATATCGAGGTCACCATCACTCTGGCCTGAGCCCCGCCCGCCATGCCCACACAGCTCCTGGTCCGCAAGGACCACCTGCACGAATCCCGCATCCGGACGCTGCCGGACATTGCGCTGGCGGCCGGCCAGGTGCGTGTGCGCATCGGCCTGTTCGCATTGACGGCGAACAACATCACCTACGCCGCCTTTGGCGACGCGATGCACTACTGGGATTTCTTCCGCAGCGACGAGGACGGCTGGGGCATCGTCCCGGTCTGGGGCTTCGCCACCGTCGTGCAGTCGGCGCATCCCGGCGTCGCGGTGGGCGAGCGCCTGTACGGCTACTACCCGATGGCCGACAGCCACATCCTCACGCCGGTCCGGCTGTCCGTCACCGGCTTCCAGGAGGGCGCGGCGCACCGCACGGCGCTGCCGCGGGTCTACAACCAGCTGCTGCGCTGCAACGCGGACCCTTTCTACACGCCGCAGACCGAACCGATGCAGGCGCTGCTGCGCCCGCTGTTCACGACCGCCTGGCTGATCGACGATTTCCTGGCCGACAACGACTTCTTCGGCGCCCGCCTGCTGATCCTCTCCAGCGCGTCCAGCAAGACCGCGCTGGCCACGGCGCATGCGCTGTCCCGCCGCGCCGGGCTGGACATCGTCGGCCTCACGTCGCCGGCAAACCAGGCCTTCTGCACAGGGCTGGGCTGCTACACCCGGGTGCTGACCTACGACGCGCTGGAGCAGCTCGGCGCGCCGGACACCCCCTGCGTGTATGTCGACTTCTCCGGCAACGCCACGCTGCGCCGGGCCCTGCACACGCGGCAGACCGGCCTGCGCCACAGCAGCGCGATCGGCGGTACGCATGTGGCACAGCTGGGCTCCGCCCGTGATCTGCCCGGCCCGGCGCCGACGCTCTTCTTCGCGCCGGCGCAGATGGCCAAGCGCCGCACGGAGGGCGGTGCCAACGCCCTGCAGCAGCGGCTGGTGGACGGGTGGCAGGCCTTCCTGGCCACGGCCACCGCGCCGCAGAACCCCTGGCTGACTGCCGAGCACCACCACGGCGCGGCGGCGGTGCAGGCCGCCTACCAGCGCGTGCTGGGCGGGCAGGGCAGCGCGCAGCAGGGCCTGGTGCTGCACTTCTGAGCCGGCTGGCAGGGTGCCGGGCAGTTCGATCCTTGGCATACTTGACGCAGCATGAACTACGTCGAACTGCCCTGCCATCGGCTTGAGCCGGGCAAGCCGGTGCCCTTCAACATCTGGGACGCCCGGGGCAACCTGCTGATTCGCAAGGGTGACCGCGTGCTGTCGACGCAGCACCAGGACATGCTGGAGGCGCACCGCGCCTGCGTCACCGAGATCGACTTCAAGGCCTGGCAGCGCAGCTACGACCGCATGGTCTACAAACTGTTCCGCGAGGGGGCGTCGATGGACGCACTCGCGCGGAGCTACATGCCCTCCGAGATCCTGGACATCGATTACGTCGTGGGCTACGACATCACCGGCGGCTGGGTGGATCTGCACGAGGTTCTCACCAGCGTGCTGTACCAGGGGCCGGCGGCGCGCACACCGCTGGAGCGGCTGGGCGGCATCGAACGGCGCGCGACCGATCTGGTCAACACCAACGCCGACGAGAGCCTGTTCACGCTGTTCCAGATGATGCCCGACCGGGGCCTGGGCTACTGCGCCAAGCACGCGCTGCTGGCCGCCGTACTGTGCGAACTCACGGCGCGCAAGCTGCAGGTGGCGGAGCTGCTGCGCCCGGTGCTGTTCCGCGCCGCGCTGACGATGAACATCGGCATGGCCCGCCAGCAGGACGCGATGGCCCGCCAGACCACGGCCCCGTCGCCCGAACAGCAGCGCCTGATCCAGGAGCACCCGCTGCGCAGCATGGACATCCTGCGCGGCTTCGGTGTCGTGGACGACGACTGGCTCGACATCGTCGCTTCGCACCACGCGCCGGACGACCTCAGCGGCGCCGACCCGAACCAGGAGGTCAAGCGCATCCTGCGCATCGCGGACCAGTTCATCGCCAAGGTGTCCGCGCGCGCGACACGTGCGGCGCTCTCGACCCGAAGCGCGGTCCGCTTCATGGTGGCCCAGCCGGCGGGCACCTCGCTGCGGATCGGCTCCGCGATGACGACCGCGGTCGGCTTCTATCCACCCGGCACCTATGTCGCCCTGGCCAATGGCGAGACCGCGGTGGTCGCGCGCCGCGGCGAGACGGCCCATGCGCCGCAGGTGGTCAGCATCATGAATGCGTCCGGCCTGGCGCTGGCGCAGTATGTCGCGCGCGACACCCGGGACAAGGCCTTCCTGATCCTGGCGCCGGTCAGTTCGGAGCGGCTGAAGTTCAACATCAGCACGGACAAGGTCCACCGGGCCCTGGGCCGGGTGCCGGGCGCCTGATCAGGCCTGCCAGACGCCGAAGCCGGCGCTGCGCAGATCGATCGCGATCTCGACCTCGCGCACTTGTGCCTCGTCTCGCGTCATCGGGTTGAAACCCTCGTACAGGTCCGGCAGCAGGCGCAGGCCGTAGCGCAGCACATAGCGGTTGGCCTGGATGCCAGCCATGTGCTTGTCGAAGCGCCGGTCCGGGTCCAGGCCGGTCATCCCCACGTAGACGCAGGGCTTGCCCGTGCGGTAGCCGGGGTTCGCGCGCAGGAAGCGCGGCTCCTGCAGCACCTGGTCGGACAGCAGGACCACA
>JAEUOX010000344.1 GCA_016790475.1 Rhodoferax sp.
GGCCGCAAGGGGGGTGTCTGATGGCCCGCATCACCGCCAGCGTCTACACCTCGCATGTGCCGGCGATCGGCGCCGCGCTCGACATGGGCAAGACCCAGGAGCCCTACTGGCAGAAGGTCTTCAGCGGCTACGAGTACTCCAAGCAATGGATGCAGGACAACCGACCGGACGTGATCTTCCTGGTCTACAACGACCACGCGACCGCCTTCAGCCTGGACCTGATCCCGACCTTCGCGATCGGCACGGCGGCCTCCTACCAGCCGGCCGACGAAGGGTATGGCGCGCGGCCGGTGCCGGTCGTGCAGGGCCACCCGGAACTGGCCTCGCATATCGCGCAGTCGGTGATCCAGCAGGACTTCGACCTCACGATCGTCAACAAAATGGACGTCGACCATGGCCTGACGGTGCCGCTGTCGCTGCTGTGCGGCCAGCCGCAGGCATGGCCCTGCCCGGTGATCCCGTTCGCGGTCAATGTCGTGCAGTACCCGGTGCCCTCGGGCCAGCGCTGCTTTGCGCTGGGCCAGGCGATCCGCCGCGCGGTCGAATCCTATGACGAGCCGCTGAAGGTCCAGATCTGGGGCACCGGCGGCATGAGCCACCAGCTGCAGGGCCCGCGGGCCGGCCTGATCAACAAGGAATTCGACAACGCCTTCCTGGACCGCCTGATCGCCGACCCGGCGGCACAGGCGCAGCAGCCGCATATCGACTATGTGCGCGAGGCGGGCTCCGAGGGCATCGAGCTGGTCATGTGGCTGATCGCGCGCGGCGCGATGGCCGATGTGGCCGGGGGCCCGCCGCCGCGCGTCGCGCACCGCTTCTACCATGTGCCGGCCTCCAACACCGCGGTCGGCCATCTGATCCTGGAGAACCCATGAGCAAGCAGAACATCAAGGTCGCGCTGGCCGGCGCCGGCGCCTTCGGCATCAAGCACCTGGACGGCATCCGCAACATCGACGGCGTCGAGGTGGTGTCGCTGGTCAGCCGCGAAATCGGAAAGACCCGCGAGGTGGCTGCCAAGTACGGTATCGGCCACACCACGACCGACCTGGCCGAGAGTCTGGCGCTGAAGGAGGTGGATGCCGTCATCCTGTGCACGCCGACGCAGATGCATGCGGCGCAGACGATCGCCTGCCTGAAGGCCGGCAAGCATGTGCAGGTCGAGATCCCGCTGGCGGATTCCCTGCAGGGCGCGCAGGCGGTGGTCGAACAGGCCCGCGCGTCCGGGCTGGTCGCGATGTGCGGCCATACGCGGCGCTTCAACCCGAGCCACCAGTACGTGCGCCGGCGCATCCTGGTCGGCGAGTTCAACATCCAGCAGATGGATGTGCAGACATTTTTCTTCCGCCGCACCAACATGAATGCGCTGGGCCAGCCCCGCTCCTGGACGGACCATCTGCTGTGGCACCACGCGGCCCACACGGTGGACCTGTTCGCCTACCAGTGCCGCAGCCCGGTGGTGAAGGCCAACGCGATCCAGGGTCCTATCCATCCGAGCCTGGGCATCGCGATGGACATGAGCATCCAGCTGAAGGCCGCCAACGGCGCGATCTGCACGCTGAGCCTGTCC
>JAEUOX010000053.1 GCA_016790475.1 Rhodoferax sp.
GCGGCAAGCAGTGGAGCGACCTGGGCGGGCGGCAGCCCCGGGCTCTTGAGCACCAGCGTGGCACCGCTGGAGGCCAGTAGCGCAGCATCGAAGTCCGACTGCACGCAGCGCACCGCCGGCAGCTCCTGCTGCAGCGTGGCCTGCTGGGGCGGGGCGGCGCGGGTGTCGGATACCGTGACGGTCGCGCCCTCGCGCGCGCACCAGCGCGCCATCGCCAGCCCGGACGCACCCAGGCCGAGCACCAGCACGGCGCGGCCCTGCAGGAAGGCCGGCGGCGTGGCGGGGGTGAGGGCGTCGGGCGTGTCGCTCATGGCTTCAGCGCAGTTTCAGCGTGGACAGGCCGACCAGGCACAGCAGCATCGTGATGATCCAGAAACGCACGACGACCTGCGTCTCCTTCCAGCCGGTCTTCTCGAAATGGTGGTGCAGCGGCGCCATCCGGAAGAAGCGCCGGCCCTCGCCGAACTTGCGGCGGGTGTACTTGAAGTAGGTCACCTGGATCATCACCGACAGCGCCTCGGCAACAAAGATGCCGCCCATGATGGCCAGCACGATCTCCTGGCGCACGATGACCGCGATCGTGCCAAGCGCGCCGCCCAGCGCCAGCGCACCGACGTCGCCCATGAACACCTGCGCCGGGTGCGTGTTGAACCACAGGAAGGCCAGGCCGGCGCCGGCCATCGCCGAGCAGAAGATCAGCAGCTCGCCGGAGCCCGGGATGTAGGGGAACAGCAGGTAGCGCGAGAACACCGAGCTGCCGGTGACATACGCGAACACGCCCAACGCCGAGCCGACCATGACCACCGGCATGATCGCCAGGCCGTCCAGGCCGTCGGTCAGGTTGACCGCATTGCTGGAGCCCACGATCACCAGGTAGGTCAGCACGACGAAGCCCAGCACGCCCAGCGGGTAGCTGACCTCCTTGAAGAAGGGCAGCATCAGCCCGGCCTTGGGTGGAAGGTTCAGGTCGAAGCCGGACTGCACCCAGCGGAAGAACAACTCCAGCACCCGCAGGTTGGAGTTCTCGGAGATGCTGAACACCAGGTACAGCGCGGCGGTCAGGCCGATCAGGGATTGCCAGAAGTACTTCTCGCGCGAGCGCATGCCCTCCGGGTCCTTGTTGACGACCTTGCGCCAGTCGTCGACCCAGCCGATCGCGCCGAAGCCCAGCGTCACCAGCAGCACGATCCAGACAAAGCGGTTCGACAGGTCGAACCACAGCAGCGTGGACACCGCGATGCAAAGCAGGATCAGCACGCCGCCCATCGTCGGGGTCCCGCTCTTGCTCAGGTGGGTCTCCATGCCGTAGCCGCGCACCGGCTGCCCGATCTTCAGCGCGGTCAGGTAGCGGATCACGTACGGGCCGGCGACCAGCCCGATCAGCAGCGCGGTCATCGCAGCCATCACGGCGCGGAAGGTCAGGTACTGGAACACCCGGAAGAAACCGAACTCCGGCGACAGGCCCTGCAACCATTGCGCAACGCTCAGCAGCATGGGGCGGCCTCCGGGTGGACGTGCTCAGGCTGCATGGGACTCCTCGGTGCGCTCCTGCGCCTGGCGGGTGATGGCCTCCACGACGCGCTCCATGCGCATGAAGCGGGAGCCCTTGACCAGTACCGACGCGGTGGCCGGCACCTGCTCCAGCACCGCCGGGATCAGTGCGGCCATCGTGTCAAAGTGCTGCGCGCCGGCGCACTGGCGCGCTGCGGCGGCCGACAGCGGGCCGTGCGTGAACAGGTGCTCGATGCCCAGGCGCTGGGCCTGGTCGCCGACCTGCGCATGGAACTGCTCGCCCTGTTCGCCGACCTCGCCCATGTCGCCCAGCACCATCAGGCGCGGTGCCGGCATCGTGGCGAGCAGTTCGAGCGCCGCACTGACGGAGTCCGGGTTGGCGTTGTAGCTGTCGTCGACCAGCGTGATCGCGGCCTTTCCCATGGTGATCTCCATTGCACGTGAACGCCCTTTGACCGGCTCGAAGGCTTCGAGGCCGCGGATGATGCTCTTGAGCGGCGCGCCGGCCGCCAGCGCGCAGGCGATCGCCGCCAGCGCGTTGTGCAGGTTGTGCCGCCCGGCGATGCGCAGGCGCACCGCGAACTCGCCGGCCGGTGTGCGGACCTGCAGGCGCCAGGCGCCGTGGCGCCACTGGGCCGCCACGCCGCGCACCTCGGCATCGACGGCGTCGGCCTGGCCGTCGGTTGCCAGCGCAAAACGCAGGCAGCGCCGCTCGCCGGCCAGCGTGCGCCACAGGCCGCTGTACGCATCGGACTGCGGAAACACCGCCACGCCGTCGGCC
>JAEUOX010000076.1 GCA_016790475.1 Rhodoferax sp.
GCCAGGGCGGCGGGGCGTCGGGGGAACCGGACCCTCCGCCGGCGCACGCAGCAGCTCGCCGATGCGCTCCAGCGACAGGCCGGCCAGCTGCCACTTGCGCAGCTGCAGCAGCTGCTCGACATGGCGCGGCGTGTAGTAGGCGCCCTTGCCGGCGCCCTGCGGCCGGTCGATCAGGCCGGACTGGATGTAGTAGCGCACCGTGCGCCGGGGCAGTTCGGCCAGCGCGGCGAGTTCATCCAGGGAAAAGGTCTGCGGGGTGTCCATGCCCCGTATTAGACACCAAAACTGTCACGAACAACTGTCTAATTGAATTTCTTGCCGCACCGGGACATGGATCCCGGTCGGAGCACTACCGGCGCACGCGCAGGAAGCCGCCGAAATAGCGCGTCAGCGCGGCCCGTTCCGTCAGCGGCAGGACCTGCGCCACATACTGGTCCGGCCGGACGACGACCAGGCAGCCCTGCGCGCGGTCGATGCCGCGGGCCTCGAAGATGTCGTCGAAGTCCTTCGCGTCGGCACAGAAGACCTTCTCGTAATCGCACAGGCCGTAGCGGCCGACCGGCGGGCGCAGCAGCGCGGGCATCGCGTTGAAGTCCATGCTGCGGAAGTGCTGCTGGAACACGGCGCGCACGTCGACCACCGCATCGAGGTCTTCGCCCGGTGCGGTGTGGCGCACCACCGGCGACTCCGGGTCGTTCTGCAGCCAGTCGCACAGGCGGGCCACGGCGCCGCCGGTCGCGCCGGTGTCGCCCGACGGCGCAAACAGGAAAAGCCGGAAACGGGCATCCGCCGCGCCGCAATGACCCAGCTGCATCGGCTTGGCGTCCGCCAGCCGGATCACGCTGGCGGAGTGGAAGCGCTTGCCGAGGTCGAAGCCCGGTGCCAGTGCCTGGTGCGTGCCCTCGCCGGTCAGCAGGCCGGCCGGGTACTGGATCGTCAGCCCGCAGGTGAACGGCAGGTTGTTGACGAACTCGCGGGCCACGCGCGGCAGGCCGTCGGTGGCCGCATCCTCGGCCCGGGCCCCCACGACGCGCGCCCACTTGTGGTCGAACTCGACCAGCCCCTTGGCCGCCGCCTGGCGCTCGCCGGAGTAGCTGTGCAGCAGCGCGGCGTCCGCGCGGCCGGTCAGCACCGCGATCAGCTTCCAGCCCAGGTTGAAGGTGTCGCCCATCGACACGTTCATGCCCTGCCCGGCCTTGGGGCTGTGGGTGTGGCAGGCGTCGCCGGCCAGCATCACGCGCGGTGTGCGGGTCGCGATCTGGTCGGCCGGCACGTCGTCGAACTTGTCGGTCAGCCGGTGGCCGATCTCGTAGATCGACCACCAGACGACCTCCTTCACGTCGAGCCGGAACGGCTGGAAGATGCGCTGCGCCTTGGCGATGATGTCCTCGGCGCCCATGCCGCGCTCGGCCACGCGCTCATCCTCGCCCAGGTTGTCAAGCTCCACATACAGGCGCACCAGATACCCGCCCTCGCGCGGCAGCACCATCAGGATGCCCTCGTCCTTCGAGCGCACGAAGGACTTCATGCGCCAGTCCGGGAAATCCGTCACCGCCAGCAGGTCCATGACGCCCCAGGCCTGGTGTGCGGCGTCGCCATGCAGCGCGCCGCCGATCGACGCACGCACATTCGAGCGGGCACCGTCGCAGCCGATCACGTAGTTGGCCCGCACCGTGCTGGTCCGGCCCTCCTGGCCTGGCGCAGTGTGCTCCAGCGTGACGGTGACCGGGTACGCCGTGGCGGCCGGGTCAACCGACAGGCCGGCCACCTTCAGGCCGTAGTCCGGCACCAGCCGGGTCGGCGCGTTGCGCATCACGTCCAGGAACATGTCGTGCACGCGGGCCTGGTTCAGAAGCACATGGGGCATTTCGGAAGTGTTGTCCGGCACGTCCTGCACGCGCGCAACCCGGTCCAGCGGGCTGGCGGCGCCGGGCGCCCAGAAGGTGGTCTCGTTGATCCAGACGGATTCGCGCAGGATCTTGTGCGCGAAGCCGAAGGCCTGGAACATCTCCATCGAGCGCACGCTGATGCCGTCCGCCTGGCCTTTTTCCATCGGGCCGAGCTTGGGCTCGACCAGCATCGTGCGGATCTGCGGCACGCCGGCGAGCTGCGCTGCCAGGCACAGCCCGGCCGGCCCGGAGCCGGCGATCAGGACGTCCACGGTGGGTGGCAGCGGATCACCGGGGCGGCGCACCGCGTCCGCGGCGGCGGGGAAGATGTCGGGGTCACCAGGTTGGAAGCCGTCGCGGTGGAACTGCATGTTGTCTCCTTGAGGGTGGCAGGTGGATCGCTACGATAAGATTGCATATGATATGTATGCTGTCTATTTGCGTCAATCACAATCGCACAGGCAGCGACGGCACGGGCACAGACACGGAAGGCGACAGGCATGGACAGGATCGAGATGGCCGGACACCTGATCCGGCGGCTGCACCAGCAGTCGACGCAGGTGTTCCAGGCGCGGACGCAGGCGGAGGGCTTCGACCTGACCTCGGTGCAGTTCGCGGCGCTCGACGCGATCGCGCAGCAGCCGGGCGTGGATCAGGCCAGCCTGGCGGCGACCATCGGCTTCGACCGGGCCACGATTGGCGG
The DNA here is from genome assembly GCA_016790475.1 of Rhodoferax sp. Taxonomy (GTDB): domain Bacteria; phylum Pseudomonadota; class Gammaproteobacteria; order Burkholderiales; family Burkholderiaceae_C; genus CAISIP01. The sequence continues at coordinate 2,593 of JAEUOX010000076.1, forward strand.
CGTGATCGACCGGCTGGAACAGAAGGGCCTGGTGCAGCGCGTTGTCAGCAGCCAGGACCGCCGGGCCCGCCAGCTGCACCTGACACCCGACGGGACACAACTGCTGGCCGCTGTACGGCCGGTCGTCGAAGCTTTGCAGGCCGACATCCTGGCGCTACTATCCGACACCGAACGCGCCCGGTTCCTGGCGCTCGCAACCAAGGCGCTGGGCATGGGCTGACACCTGCCCGGCCTGAAAGGAGATTGCCATGCCGAAGAACACCATCTGCCTGTGGTTCGACCAGGACGCCGAGGCCGCAGCCCGTTTCTATGCCGCCACCTTCCCGGACAGCCATGTCGGCGCGATCCAGCGCGCACCGGCCGATTTCCCTGGCGGCAAGGCCGGCCAGGTGCTGACCGTCGAGTTCACGGTGGCCGGCATCCCGTGCCTGGGCCTGAACGGCGGGCCGGTCTTCCCGCAGACCGAAGCCTTCTCGTTCCAGATCGCGACCGACGACCAGGCCGAGACCGACCGCTACTGGGACGCCATCCTGACGAACGGCGGTCAGGCGAGCCAGTGCGGCTGGTGCAAGGACCGCTGGGGCATGAACTGGCAGATCACGCCGCGGGTGCTGACGCAGGCGATGGCCCAGGGTGGCGCCGTCGCGCAGCGGGCCTTCGCCGCGATGATGACGATGGGCAAGATCGATGTCGCCGCGATCGAGGCGGCGGTCCGGGGCACCTGACGGGTTTCAGGCCGGTGGCGCTTCCTGCACCCGCTGCGCCAGCGGTATCGGCCCGGCGGTGAGCGCACAGAAGTCGTTCGGTACCGGCCGGTGCGTGGCCAGCAGGTACTGGAAGTGCAGCAGCAGCGGGTCGTGGCGGATGCGCGCCATCGTGTCCGGGGCCACCATCTTGTCGTAACGCGCGGAGCGCAGCCGCAGGCGCACGCGCCGCTGCGCGTCCGGGATGCCGATGGCCCGCAGCGCATCGACCAGGAAGTAGCACAGCGGGTCCTGCGGTGCGGTGTAGTCCAGCCAGTCGATGTCCATCGCCGCCAGCGTGCGCAGCGCATCGGCCACGCGCACGTCGCCACGCAGCAGTGCGTAGTTGGCCATCGGGCTGGCCAGCGTCAGGAACTTCAGGCGGGCCAGCCGCTCCGGGTGGGCCGCACAGTGCCCGGCCACCTGGGCCATCAGCACTGCACCGAGCATCGCGCCCATGCAGTGGCCCACCAGCAGCACCTCGTCGTCCGGCTCCTGCGCGTCCTGGGGCGCCAGCGCTTCCGCGATCTGGCGAGAGAACCCCTCCAGCCGCGCGTCCAGTGCCGGCACCTCGCCCAGCGCCCAGGCGTAGGAGCCGTTCAGCGCATGCGTCAGCCAGACAAGATTCCAGCGCAGCGCAAGCCGCCAGGCGTACCAGGCCAGGCAGAGACCGGCGGCGGCGCCGGCCAGCCAGCCCATCGCCGCACCGGCCTGGGCGCCAGCAACGCCGGCCAGGCCGGCGGCCAGCACGACGACACACGCAGCACCCGCCAGGTAGATCGGCAGCGACAGCAGCGCCCAGGCCCAGCGCCGCGCCAGGCGCCAGGAGGCGGCATGCCCGCCCTGCCCCAGGTGCCGGCGCCAGAATTGCACCAGCGCAGCCAGCCAGACCCCGGCGCCCCGCGGCACCAGGCCCTGCGCGATGTCGTCCCAGGCCAGGTAGCTGTAGCGGGTGTCCACCTGCTGCGCGCCGATGCGCGCCTGCACCGACCAGCCCAGCAGGTGCAGGCCCTCGGCCTGCGCATCCGACACGTCGTAGGAGGCGCCATCCGCCGCCTGCTGGGTGCGCGACTGCTGCGCCGCCTCGCTGCGGTAGCTCGCGTGGTAGAACGCCGGACCCCGCGGGTCAAAACCCGCGATGAAGAAGACCCGGCGCCGGCGGATCACTTCGGCGGCCGGTGCAGCGCACAGATCTTGTTGCCGGACGGGTCGCGCAGGTAGGCGAGATAGATCCGGCCGGTCGCTCCCTCCCGATAGCCCGGAGGATCCTCGCAGGTGCTTCCGCCATGGGCCAGACCGGCGGCATGGAACGCATCGGCCTGCTCCGGCGTCTGCGCCAGGAAGCCCAGCGTGCTGCCGTTGCCGAAAGTCGCCGGCTCACCGTTGATCGGCGTGCTGATCGCGAAGGTGCCGGTGGCACTGCGGTAGAAAAAGCGGTTGCGGTTGGCCACACCGGGCGCGATGCCCAGTGTGCCCAGCACGGCGTCATAGAACTTCTTCGAGGCTTCCAGGTCCTGGGCGCCGAGCATCACGTGGCTGAACATGTCTGTCTCCGGGGTTGATCCCGCCAGGCGTGGCGGGGTGCCGAAGGATGGTACCCGAGGCCGGCGGCTCAGCCCAGCGCGATGCCCTCGTGGAGCGCGATCTTCTCCAGCGCGGCCTCGAACAGCGCACGCGCCGTGCCGGAGATCGACGCCAGGTGTGCATGCAGGTGCGCATCTTCGGCACTGCGGTTCAGGCACTCCTGGCTGTACTGCTCGAAGCTGGCCAGCTGCGCGATCAGGTCGGCCACATGGCGCGGGCATTCGCACAGCACCTGGCTGGAGATCGCCGCGACCCGCGCCAGCGTCTCCTCCGAGTACCTGCGGGCCGGGATCATCGCGCCCGCGGCCGCCGGGGCGGTGCCGGCCGCCGCATCGACCATCAGCACCGAGCGCACCAGATCGGCCAGCTCGGTGTCGCTGACCGGCTCGCGCCGCAGCAGGATCCCCGCCTGGCGCATCGCCTGCAACAGCGGTTCGCGCCCGTAGCCATAGACCACGATCACCTGCCGGATGCCATGGCGCTGCACCACCTGGCGGATGCCCTGCCAGACGATCTCGTGCAGCGAGCCGGCCCGCAGCAGCAGGATCTGCGGGGGGCTTTCCAGCGTGGCCCCGAGCGCGGCCTGCAGGTCGGCAAAAGCCGCAGCCACCTGCACCGTGCCACCCGGCAGGCCGGACTGGAATCCGGCGCCACCCACCCGTGCCGCCAGCCCCAGACCCACCACCGCGAGCGTGATCGGCGTGGCCGGAGCCTGCCGGCGCGCCTCGCGCTGCTGCAGGCCCTGGTGCTGTTGCCAGAGCCGGTTCAGCGCATCGGCGTCCAGACGCGCGATCTGTCCGATCGCATGGCCCGCCTCGCTGAGCTGGCGCAGCAATGTCGCGCGCAGCAGATCCTGCTCGTCGTAGAGCCGCTGCTGGCCCGCCGTCTTGCGCGGCGCGAAGGCCTGGTGCCGGGTTTCCCAGACACGCAGCGTCGGGACCGGGACACCCGCCAGACGGGCGATCGTGCCGATGCGATGGACAGGTTCTTGCAAGGCGTCACTCCTTCGTTCCGGATTGAATAGGTATTGAATAGCTTTTTTGCTTTATTTTGTATCAAACCTCTTGACATAACTTGAACAAGGGGGATTGGGCGTACATTTCCTTGGCCAATCCCATTCAACCTCTATGCAAGGGAGCATGCATGATCAACAAGCAAGCCAAACACGCCCTGCATATCGTGCTGGTGGTCGCCAGCCTGCCGGCGGGCGAAACCATCACGACACAGGCCCTGTCCGCCCGCCTCGGCCTGTCGGTCTCCTATCTGGAAGGTGTGCTCAAGCAGTTGCGCAACACGCCGGTGCTACGCGCCTTGCGCGGGCCGGGCGGTGGCTACCAGCTCGCGGGCGACCCGGCCTCGATCAGCGTCTGGGACGTGCTGTCCGCATTCAGCGAGCCGGCCGGGCGGCAGACCACGCCCCGGCTCAGCGCCACCCAGTGGCTGGATGCGGAATGTGACCGCATCAAGACCGAGTTTCTGGCCCAGGCGACGATCGCCGACTACCTGCCCGCCGTGCCGGCCGCACCGCAGGAGGGGGCCCGCACGCGGCGGCGCGACAGCGTGCTGCGCTTCAAGCCGCTGGCACCGCCGCTGCGGCCGCGGGCGCCGAACTCGGTGTTCGATCTGTCGTCCTTCTTGCAACTGCAGGCCGCCTGAGGCCGGCGCCCGGCTCGTCAGCCGTTTCGGGAGGCCGTGCCGGGGCGTTGCGCCCGCTCCACGCGAAAACCGCCGGCCGCCGCACGCCGGATGGACCCGGGCCGCTCCGGTCCGCGACAATGGGAGGGACCTGACCGGCGCCATTCCCTCCATGAACAGTCTTCGCCGCATGCTGGACGTGCTGACCCTGATCCAGCCCGGGCGGTCCACCATCGACATCGAGCACATCTGCCAGCGCCTGGGCTACGCGCCCGCGACGGCCTACCGCTATGTGCGCGAACTCAACCAGGTCGGCCTGCTGGTGCGCATGCCGGGCGGCTACGCGCTGGGGCCCCGCGTCATCGAGCTGGACCAGCAGATCCGCGAGAACGACCCGATGCTGCACCACAGCCGGGACCTGATGGCCCAGCTCTGCACGCATACCGGGCTGAGCGTGCTGCTGAGCGCGCTGTACGACAACGCGATGATCACGACGCACGAGGCCTACGGCAGCGACGGCCAGCAGCTCAAGTTCGGCCGCGGCAGGCGCATCCCGCTGTTTCGCAGCTCCACCACCCGCGTCGTGCTGGCCTACCTGCCACCCCGGCGCCTGCGCCAGCTGTACGAGCAGCACACCAGCGAACCGGAGATCCTGCAGCTGCTGGGTGACTGGAAGACCTTCTCGCGCGCGATGCTGCAGGTGCGCCGCCTGGGCTATTGCCTGTCGCGCGGGGAGCTCGAACCCGGGCGCTGCGGCCTGTCGGCTCCGATCTTCGATTACCAGCGCCGGGTGCTGGGCAGCATCTCGCTCGTCGGCAGCGAGCAGGCCTTTGCCGCGTTCGACCCGGGTCACATGAACCACCTGGTGGTCAGCGCCGCCGCGGAGATCACGCGGCGGATCACGCAGGACATCCAGCCCGCGGCAGCGCCGCGCAACTAGCAAGGAACCACCGATGCGCGACCATCCCCTTACCTCCTCCGTGCGGCGCGCGCTGCTGGCGCTGCCCCTGTCCGCCCTGGCGGCCACCGTGCAGGCCCAGGAGACGCAGCCACTGCGCTTCTCGCCCGTCAACCAGTACGGCATCGAGCTGACCGCGAGCTACTGGAACCCGATCATCGAGTACGTGTCGGGCAAGAGCGGCGTGCGGCTGCAACTCAAGATCGGCCGCACCTCGGCCGACACCACCGCCTACGTGCTGGCCAACGAGGTGGAGTTCGTGTTCTCGAACCACCTGTTCAGTCCGGAGCGGGACCACCTGGGCTGGAAGGTCTTCGGCCGGCGCGACACCCCACCGCTGTTCAGCCAGATCGTCGTGCTGGCCGACTCGCCGATCCGCAGCCTGGAGCAACTGGCCGGCCAGCCGGTGGCCTTTCCCGGGCCGGAGGCGCTGGTCGCCTACAAGTTCTCCTATGCCCAGCTGATCAACCGCAAGATACCGGTCGAGGTGGTGTTCGCCGGCAACATGGACGGCGCCTTCGCGCAGCTCGCCAGCGGCAAGGTGCGCGCCGTGGGCGCCAACTCGCAGCTGACCGACGGCTGGTCCAAGCGCGAGAACCAGCCGGTGCGGGTGCTGTGGAAGTCCGAGCCGTTGCATGACCTGGCACTGATGGCCTCCCGGAAGGTCTCCGCGAAGGACCTGCAGGCGGTCAGCCGGGCCTTCATCGAGATGGACAAGGACCCGCAGGGGCGCCAGGTGCTGGCGCGCGCGTCGGAGCTGGTCAAGCTGCCGCCGGGCACGGCCTTCGTCGCTTCCAACGGTTCGGAGTACGGCGCGTACCGCAGCTTCTACCAGACCGCACCGGTCAACCTGCGCTGACGCCCCCGAGCACCCGCCCCGCCGCATGCGCCTCCTGACCCGACTGCTGCCCGAATCCCTGACCCACCGGGTATTCGCGTTGTATGCGGTCACGCTGCTGGTCTTCGTCGGCCTGGGCTCCGGGGCCTACCTGCAGCGCGAGCTGGACCGGCTGATCGAGCAGCCGCAGATGGCCTCGGTGATGCTGGTCGAGGTGACGGCCCAGGCGGTGCAGGACAGCGTCGTGATCGGTGACTACGACACGGTGGCCCGCACGCTGGACAAGGGCGTGCAGGGTTCGCTGTTCGCGCGCGCGTCCTTCATCGACCTGCAGGGCGGCCGCATCGCTGCGGAAAGCCGCACGCGCTCGCAACGCTACGCGCCGCAGTGGCTGCAGGACTGGGTCGACGCGCGGCTGCTGGACGTCAACCGCATCGTCAGCGTCGGCGGCAAGGACTACGGCGTGCTGCGCCTGCAGTTCGATACGCGCGCGGTCGCCAGCGAGATCGAGGAGACCGCCGTCGCGGCCCTCGGGCTGGCCCTGTTGAGCCTCGTGGCCGGCCTGGTGCTGATCCGGCTGGCGCTGGCGCGCTGGCTGGGCAGCCTGGAGCACCTGCGCGACATGGTGGAGGATCTCGGCACCGGGCGGCTGGAGTCCGGCACGCTGGACCCGCACCAGGCGCCCACCGAGATCCAGCGGGTGGTCGAGATGTTCAACCAGACCGCCAGCCTGGTGCGCGAGCGGGAGGCCTCGCGCCGTGCGCTGAACGATCAGAAGTTTGCGCTGGACCAGCATGCGATCGTCAGCATGACCGACGTCCGGGGGACCATCACCTATGCCAACGACCGCTTCTGCGCGATCAGCGGCTACCCGCGCGAGGCACTGCTGGGGCAGAACCACCGCATCATCGGATCGGGCACGCACGACAAGGCCTTCTTCGAGGACATGTGGGCGACCATCACGGCCGGCCGGGTGTGGCACGGCGAGATCTGCAACCGCAACCGCGACGGCGCCCTGTACTGGGTCAATGCGACAATCGTTCCGCTGCTCGGCGAGGCGGGGAAGGTGACGCAGTACATCGCGATCCGGACCGACATCACGGCGCGCAAGGAGGCCGAGCGCCAGATGATCGCCGCCAAGGAGGCCGCCGAGGAAGCCAGCCGTGTCAAGAGCGACTTCCTGGCCAACATGAGCCACGAGATCCGCACGCCGATGAACGGTGTGATCGGCATGACCGAGCTGGTGCTGGACACCGAGCTCACCGGCGACCAGCGCGAGTACCTGGGCATCGTCAAGTCCTCGGCCGACGCGCTGCTGCAGATCGTCAACGACATCCTGGACTTCTCGAAGATCGAGGCCGGCCGCATGCGCCTGGAGACGATCGCGTTCTCGCTGGAGGACGTGCTGCGCGAAACCATCCGCTCGCTGGCGGTGCGCGGCCACCAGAAGAACCTGGAGGTACTGCTGCAGATCACCCCCGGCGTGCCCGACCGGCTTGTCGGCGACCCGGGCCGGCTGCGCCAGATCCTGGTGAACCTGGTGGGCAACGCGATCAAGTTCACCGAGTCCGGAGAGATCGAGGTCGGCGTGCAGCTCGCTCCTGAGCAGCCGGACGAGCGGGCCGTGATCGCGTTCAGCGTGCGCGACACCGGCATCGGCATCGCACCGGACAAGCTGCAGTCGATCTTCGAGTCCTTCTCGCAGGCCGACAGTTCGACCACGCGGCGCTACGGCGGCACCGGGCTGGGGCTGACGATCTCCTCGCAGCTGGTGGCGATGATGGGGGGCACGATCCAGGTGCAGAGCACGCCGGGTGCCGGCAGCACCTTCACCTTCACGATCGCGCTGCCGCGAGGCAGCCAGCCCTCGGCCGAACGCTTCCAGACCGCCGGCCGTCTGGCCGGGCTGCGCGTGCTGGTGGTCGACGACAACCCGAGCAGCGGGCGCATGCTGTGCCGCATGCTGCAGGAATGGAAGATGGAGCCCACGCTGCTGCCGGGCGCGGCGCCGGCCCTGGAGGCACTGGCCCAGGCCGACCGCGAAGGACGGCGCTACGCCCTCACGCTGGTCGATGCGCACATGCCGCCGATGTCAGGCTTCGAGCTGGTGGTGCAGTTGCAGGAGGCCCACCTGTCCAGTGCCGGCGCCCTCGTCGTGATGCTGGCACCGGACCGCCAGCGCGAGGACGCGATGCGCTGCAGGGCGCTCGGCGTGCCGGCCTACCTGTCCAAGCCGGTCGGCCCGGCCGAGCTGTTTGCGGCACTGATGGCAGCGCTGGGGGACCCCCTGCCCGCACGCACCCGCCCGGAACGTCGGCGTGCGCCGCGCGCGCCGCTGCGGCCGCTGAAGGTGCTGGTGGCCGAGGACAACCCGGTCAACCAGACACTGGCCCAGCGCCTGCTCGAGAAGCAGGGCCACCAGGTGCGGGTGGCCTGCAATGGCGTGGAGGCGGTGCGCGAATGGATGGCCGGTGACTTCGACGTGATCCTGATGGATGTCGACATGCCACTGATGAATGGCCACGAAGCCACGCAGCGCATCCGCGCGGTCGAGGCGAGCGAGGCCGCCGGGCAGCGCATTCCGATCGTCGCGATGACCGCCCATGCGATGGAAGGCGCGCGCGAGAGCTGCCTGCGCAGCGGGATGGACGGCTACCTGTCCAAGCCGATCGTCACCGAGGCGCTGTGGCGCGAGCTGGAGCTGACGA
>JAEUOX010000079.1 GCA_016790475.1 Rhodoferax sp.
GTGATCGGCGAGGAGTTCGGCCTGATCGGCGTGCTGACGGTGATCTGCCTGTTCCTGTGGCTGACGCGACGCATGATCCACATCGGCCGCCAGGCGATCGCGCTGGACCGGGTGTTCGCCGGCCTGGTGGCGCAAGGTGTCGGTGTCTGGATGGGCTTCCAGGCCTTCATCAACATGGGCGTGAACCTGGGCGCGCTGCCGACCAAGGGGCTCACGCTGCCGCTGATGAGCTTCGGCGGCTCGGCGATCCTGGTCAATCTGGTCGCGATCGCGGTCGTGCTGCGCATCGACATCGAGAGCCGCCAGCTGATGCACGGAGGGCGCCGATGACGGCCGCACAGGCAACGCCTCGCCACGCGCTGATCATGGCCGGCGGCACCGGCGGCCACATCTTCCCCGGCCTGGCCGTCGCACAGGCGCTGCGCGCGCGCGGCTGGCAGGTCAGCTGGCTGGGCGGCGCCGGCAGCCCCGAGAAACCCAGCATGGAAAGCACGCTGGTGCCGCGCCACGGCTTCGCGTTCCGCACGCTGGACTTCTCCGGCGTGCGCGGCAAGGGTCTCACCACGCTGGCGCTGCTGCCGCTGCGCCTGCTGCGCGCGTTCTGGCAGAGCCTGCGCATCGTGCGCGCACTGCGGCCGCAGGTGGTGGTGGGCCTGGGCGGCTACATCAGCTTCCCGGCCGGCATGATGAGCGTGCTGCTGGGCAAGCCGCTGGTGCTGCATGAGCAGAACGCGGTGGCCGGCGCGGCCAACCGGGTGCTGGCCGGCGTCGCGGACCGGGTCTTCACCGCCTTCCCCGACGTGCTGAAACGGGCCGAGTGGGTCGGCAACCCGCTGCGCGAGAACTTCCTGGCGCACCCGGCGCCGGCGGAGCGCTTCGCCGGACGCACCGGCACGCTGCGGCTGCTGGTGGTCGGCGGCAGCCTGGGCGCGCGGGTGCTGAACGACACCGTGCCGCAGGCGCTGGCCCGGATTCCGGAGGCCGAGCGCCCGCAGGTGACGCACCAGAGCGGCGCCACGCAGATCGACGCGCTGCGCGCAGCCTACGCGGCTGCCGGCGTCACCGCCACGCTGACCCCCTTCATCGACGACACCGCGCAGGCCTTTGCCGATGCGGACCTGGTGATCTGCCGCGCGGGTGCGAGCACCGTCACCGAGCTGGCCGCCATCGGTGCGGCCGCGCTGTTCGTGCCGCTGCCCAGCGCGGTGGACGACCACCAGACGCGCAACGCCCGCTTCCTGGTCGACGGCCAGGCCGGCTGGCTGATGCCCCAGGCCACGCTGAGCCCGGAGGGCCTGGCCGCCTGGCTGCAGCAGACGACGCGCGCGCAGCTGCAGGACTGCGCCACCCGGGCGCATGCGCTGCGCAAGGACGGCGCCACCACGCGGATCGTCGCCGCCTGCGAGGAGCTCGCCCCGGCATGAAACACGCGGTGCGCCACATCCATTTCGTCGGCATCGGCGGCGCCGGCATGTCCGGCATCGCCGAGGTGCTGGCGCGCCTGGGTTATGTCGTGTCCGGCTCCGACCTGCACGACAGCCCGACGCTGGAGCGCCTGCGCCGCATGGAGGTGGATGTCTTCGTCGGCCACGCCGCCGGGCAGGTCCGCGACGCCGATGCGGTGGTGACATCGAGCGCGGTGCAAGCCGACAACCCGGAGGTGCAGGAGGCCCGGCGCCGGCGCATCCCGGTGGTGCCGCGGGCGCTGATGCTGGCCGAGCTGATGCGCCACAAGCAGGGCATCGCGATCGCCGGCACCCACGGCAAGACCACCACCACCAGCCTGGTCGCCAGCGTGCTCGGCGAGGCCGGCCTGGACCCGACCTTCGTGATCGGC
>JAEUOX010000087.1 GCA_016790475.1 Rhodoferax sp.
TAGGGATCGGCCGGCGTGCGGTTGATGTAGAGCTCGCCGGCCTCGATCTCGTTGCCGGCCTGCATCACCTGGCGGTAGTTCTCGGTGTAGAGCACCGAGGCCAGGCCGAACTGGTGGTCGCTGGCCATCGCCAGCGCATCGTCGAAGTGCTCGTAGGGCAGAACGCACAGCACCGGACCGAAGACTTCCTCCTGCACGATCTCGCTGGATTGCGCGACGCCGCTGAGCAGCGTGGGCGGGTAGAAGTAGCCGGGGCCCTGCGGCAGCACGCCGCCGCATTCCAGCCGCGCGCCCGCCTGCAGCGCACGCTGCACCATCGCATGGATGCCGTCGCGGGCGGCCGCGCTGATCAGCGGCCCCATGCGCGAGGGATCCTGCGCCCGGTCGCCAAACGCACGTGCGGCCATGCGGCTGCGCAGGCGATCGACCAGCGCGTCGTGCACGCTGCGCTGCACATAGACGCGCTCGACCGCGGTGCAGAGCTGGCCGCAGTTCGTCGTCTTGGAGCGCACGATGTCGTCGGCCGCCTGGTCCAGGTCGGCATCCGGCGCGATGATGGCCGGCGTCTTGCCGCCGAGCTCCAGCGAGGACTTGGCGATGTTGGTCTTGGCGTACTCCAGCACGCGCCGCCCGGCCGCCACACCGCCGGTCAGCGTGATCATCGCGACCTTCGGGTGCGTGCACATCGCCTGGGCCTCGTCATGACCCATCGTCATGATCTGCACGACGCCCGCCGGCAGGCCGGCATCGCGCACGGCCTGCGCGATCTCGAACGCGCTGCACGGGGTGTTGTTGCTGGGCCGCACGACGACGGTGTTGCCGGTGATCAACGCGGGCGCGATCTTGCGCAGCAGCGTGTAGACGGGGTAGTTGAACGGGATCAGGCAGGCGACGACACCCATCGGCTCGCGGTGCAGCATCAGGTTCTCTGACGGGGAGTCGCTGGGGATGATCTCGCCTTCGATGCGGCGCGCCCACTCGGCGTGGTAGCGGGTGACCTCCGCCGCATAGACGGCCTCGTAGGTCGCATCCTCGAGGCTCTTGCCGGACTCCAGCGCGAGCGCGGCGCCGATCGCGTCCTTGCGGGCCATCAGCGCGTCGGCCAGCCGGTGCAGATGCGCGCCGCGCTCGACACTGGTCAGCCGGCGCCAGCTTCTCTGCGCCCGTGCCGCGCTGTCGCAGGCCTGCAGCGCCTGAGTCTGGCTGGCGGCACTGACGCTCGCAATGATGGCGCCGGTCGCCGGGTTGTCGACCTCGAAGCTGGTGCCGTGCTCGGAGGCGACCCACTGGTTGTCGATGAAGTTCAGGTAGTGGTGCATGGGGTTGTGTCCTGTGGCTTGTGCGTTGCGCATGGCGACTTCGCTTGTTGCTGCGCCGCCATCGGCCTGTTGGTTTGCGCTTGCGTCGCCCTTTGCGTGTTTTGTAGCGGATGCGTCGCCCAAGGCGTGTGGGGGCCCGGTGCGGCGCTTCGGTGGGGCGGTCGGCGCTGAACGCGCCGACTACCCGTCGGTGCTCGTGCTTGCGGCCCCATCGCGCAACTCGCTGCGCGCCCTGCGGGCGCTCCGCTCGGACACGCGCGTTTAAATTGTTTCCGAACGCGCGCCGCGGTGGGCCGCAAGCCCGGCGCCCGCGGCGCCCCACTGGCGCGCCGCCCCGGGCCCCCACACGCC
>JAEUOX010000159.1 GCA_016790475.1 Rhodoferax sp.
ACCACCTGCGCCTGGATCTCGGCGGCCCCTTCGAAGATGTTCAGGATCCGGGCGTCGCACAGCACGCGGCTGATCTCGAACTCCAGCGCGTAGCCATTGCCGCCGTGGATCTGCAGGCTGAGATCCGCGTTGCTCCAGGCGACCCGGGCCGCCAGCAGCTTGGACATGCCGGCCTCGATGTCGCAGCGCCTGCCCTTGTCCTTTTCGGTCGCGGCGAAGTAGGTCAGCTCGCGGGCCAGCACCGTCTCCGCCAGCATCAGCGCGAGCTTGTCGGCCACCCGCGGGAACGCCACGATCGGCTGGCCGAACTGCTTGCGGTCCTGGGCGTAGCGCAGGCCCAGCTCCAACGCGCGGCGCGCGACGCCGACGGCGCGGGCGGCGGTCTGCACGCGGGCGCCTTCGAAGGTCTGCATCAGCTGCTTGAAGCCTTCGCCGGGCACCCCGCCCAGCAGCCCGTCCTGCGGCACGTCGAAATCGGTGAAGGCCATGTCGTATTCCTTCATGCCGCGGTAGCCCAGCACCTCAATCTCCCCGCCCGCCATGCCGTCAGCAGGGAAGGGGGCTTCATCGGTGCCGCGCGGCTTGGGCGCCAGGAACATGCTGAGACCGGCGTAGCCCTTGCCTCCTGTGCGCGCCAGCACCGTCATGAGGTCACTGCGCGCGGCGTGGGTGATCCAGGTCTTGTTGCCGGTGATGCGCCAGCCGCCGTCTGCATGCTGGACGGCGCGGGTGCGCAGCGCGCCGAGGTCGGAGCCGGTGTCGGGCTCGGTGAACACGGCGGTGGGCAGCACACTGCCGCTGGCGATGCCGGGCAGCCAGCGCTGCTGTTGTTCGGGCGTGCCGGCATGGGTGATCAGCTCGCCAGCGATCTCCGAGCGGGTGCCCAGGGATCCGGCCGCGATCCAGGCGCGGCTCAGCTCCTCCGTCACCACGCACATCGCGAGCTTGCCCAGCCCGAGGCCGCCGTAGTCCGGGCTGATGCAGACCCCGAAGGTACCAAGCGCCGCCATTTCCTGCACCACCACATCCGGAATCAGTGCGTTCTCCAGATGCCATTGGTGCGCAAAGGGCTCGATGCGCTCCTGGCTGAAGCGGTGGAACTGTGCGCGCACCATGTCGAGCGCTTCGTCCGCCAGCGAGTCGTCGACCGCATGGCCTGCGCATGCGGCAGCCACCAGGGCCTCTCTGTTGGCAGCGGTGTTGCCATCAGACAGGAAAGCAGCGACGGTTGGGTCGCTGGCCAGGGCCTGGACGGCGGTGCCCAGGCCGAGCTCATGCGGGCGGAAGATCTCGTTCTGGCTCATCGCGATGCCACCGGTCAGCTGCGCCAGGTACTCGCCAATCCCGATGCG
>JAEUOX010000221.1 GCA_016790475.1 Rhodoferax sp.
GTTCTGACCGGGCGCGGCCGCGCTGCGCCTAAGATCGGGTTTTCGACGAAGCGCACCGCACCATGTCCGACATCCTGAACAAGATCGTTTCCGTCAAGCGCACCGAGGTCCAGGCGGCGCAGGACCGCAAGCCGCTGGCCGTGGTGCGTGCCGACGCGGAGTCGCGCGTGCTGACGCGCGGCTTCGAGGCGGCGATGCGCGCGCGCGTCGCTGCCGGGCACAGCGCGGTGATCGCCGAAATCAAGAAGGCCAGCCCCTCGCGCGGCGTGCTGCGCGAGGACTTCGTGCCGGCCGACATCGCCCAGAGTTATGCTGAACATGGCGCGACCTGCCTGTCCGTGCTGACGGACCGTCAGTTCTTCCAGGGCAGCGTCGACTACCTGAAGCAGGCGCGCGCGTCCTGCCAGCTGCCGGTGCTGCGCAAGGATTTCCTGGTCGATGCCTACCAGGTGTACGAGTCGCGTGCGATGGGTGCGGACGCCGTGCTGCTGATCGCCGCCTGTCTGGACGATGCCCAGATGGCGGATTTCGAGGCCATCGCCCGCGGGCTCTTCATGGACGTCCTGGTGGAAGTGCATGACGCACAGGAGCTTGAGCGGGCCCTGCGGCTGCGCACCGGGCTGATCGGCATCAACAACCGCGACCTGCGCACCTTCGAGACTTCACTGGACACGACACTGGCCCTGCAATCCCAGGTGCCTGCGGACCGCCTGCTCGTCACCGAAAGCGGCATCCTGACGCCGGCGGACGTGGCCCGCATGACCGACGCCGGCGTGCATGCGTTCCTGGTGGGGGAGGCCTTCATGCGGGCGCCGGACCCTGGCGCGGCGCTGGCGCAGCTGTTCTTCGCATGAGCGGCCGGGAGCCGGACGCTGCTGGCGGGCCGCCGGACCGGCTGACCAGCGCCGATCCACAGGCCTGGCCGGTCGCGGCCGGCTGGCAGCCGCTGGTCGATGACTTCTTTCGCAGCGCGCCGGGGCAGGCGCTGTGCCGGTTTCTGGACCAGCGCCTGCAGGCAGGTGCCACGATCTTTCCGCCCGAACCCCTGCGTGCGCTGCAGCTGACGCCACCGGAGCAGGTGCGGGTGGTGATCCTCGGGCAGGATCCGTACCATGGGCGCGGTCAGGCCGAGGGACTGGCGTTCTCGGTGCGGCCCGGTGTGCCGCTGCCCCCCTCGCTGCGCAACATCTTCAAGGAGCTCGAGCGGGATCTCGGCACCCCGCCGCCGCGGTTCCCTGAGCCGGGCGGCAGCCTGGTTCGCTGGGCACGGCAGGGCGTGCTGCTGCTCAACACCTGCCTGACGGTGGAGGAGGGGCAGCCGGCCAGCCACTCCGGCAAGGGCTGGGAGATCCTGACCGACGGCGTGATCCGGCATGTGGCAGAAGGGGGGCGACCGCTGGTCTTCATGCTGTGGGGCTCCCATGCGCAAAGTAAGCGCACGCTAATCGATCAGAAGTTCCACAAGGTGCTGATGGCGAATCACCCGTCACCCTTGTCGGCATTGCGTCCGCCGGTGCCCTTCATCGGTTGTGGTCATTTCGGCGCGGCGCGGGCCTGGCGCGATGCCATGAAGCAGCAGGGCGGCGGCTAAGTCCTTGTCGACAAAGGAGACTTGCGGGCGGGCATGGACTTCGGCAAGCGCGCCGCCTGACCGCAGCATCGCGGATGGTTTCCTGAAAACAACGCGTCTTCTCGACCTCGGAAATGAACCGTGCTATATTCCGCGGTTCGCTGGAGAGGTGGCCGAGTGGTTAATGGCAGCAGACTGTAAATCTGCCCTCTTACGAGTACGCTGGTTCGAATCCAGCCCTCTCCACCATCGAAGGTTTTGTGTTTCGAGGAGTGCGTAACCGGTCTGAGTGGTGAGCCTGTCGCCTCGGTTGCTGAGTGATCAGCAGTCACGCGGGAGTAGTTCAATGGTAGAACCCTAGCCTTCCAAGCTAATGACGCGGGTTCGATTCCCGTCTCCCGCTCCACGGTCCGGTTGCAACAGTAGAAGAGATTTGCCCATTTGGCTCAGTGGTAGAGCACTCCCTTGGTAAGGGAGAGGTCGCGGGTCCGATTCCCGCAATGGGCACCAGAAAGCATGCGCGGGAGCGGCCGAGGGCCCTGCCGGCAGAGTCAGTCCGAAGTTTTTGCCTTTCGAGTCCTTTTTGGAGCTGTTTGAAAATGGGAAAAGAGAAATTTACGCGAACCAAGCCCCACGTGAACGTCGGCACGATCGGTCACGTGGACCATGGCAAGACGACGCTGACGGCGGCGATCACGACGATCCTGGCGGCCAAGTTTGGCGGCGAAGCCAAGGCGTA
>JAEUOX010000231.1 GCA_016790475.1 Rhodoferax sp.
CCAGCCATGTGCTTGTCGAAGCGCCGGTCCGGGTCCAGGCCGGTCATCCCCACGTAGACGCAGGGCTTGCCCGTGCGGTAGCCGGGGTTCGCGCGCAGGAAGCGCGGCTCCTGCAGCACCTGGTCGGACAGCAGGACCACATAGACATGGTACCGACGACCCCGCGCCATGCTGCAGGCCCTCAGCGTGCCAGCCGGGCCCGCTTGGCGGCGAAGGCCTCGACCAATGGCAATGCGCGCCGGCCCGGCACCAGCACGCCGGTCTGGCCGGCGGTGAGGGTTCCCGTCTGCGCAACGGCCAGGTAGAAACCGCAGCGGCTGCCGGGCAGCATGTCGCGCGGCGCGTCCGGATAACCCATCACGGCGGCGAACTTGAAGCAGGGCTGCCGCGGCTCCGTCACGCGCAGCACCAGCGGCCCGAAATGCAGTTCGTCGCCGATCCACAGCTGCGCCTCCGACAGGCCGTCGATCGTCAGGTTCTCGCCGACAAAGCCGGGGGGCAACGCTTCGTCGAACAGGCTGACACCATGGGCGCGGCGCTGCGCCTGCCAGAACGTGTAGTGCGCGACCGGGTAGGCATAGACCGCCTTGTCCCGGCCGCCATGCAGGCTCGGATCGGCCTGCTCGTCACCGGCCAGACCCAGCGTGCCGACAGCGACCGGCCCGGCCACCGGGCGCTTGCCGATGCCCGATAGCACGCGGCGGGTGCCGACCGACAGCGGCGTGGCCAGCCCGACATTGACGCTGAGCACCTGGACGACCGGTGCCGCCGCTGCGTGCGTCACACCAGGTCGCGCAGCGGATGGGCGTGGGCCGGCCAGGGACTGCTGAAGAAGGGCGTGACCATCTCCGGCGTCACGTCCTCGATGCGGGCCGGGTTCCAACGCGGGCGGTGGTCCTTGTCGACGGCCAGCGCGCGGATGCCCTCGACCGTGTCGGTGGTCGCGCCGCTGCGCCCGAGGTGCGCCGGGTGGAAGCTGTGGCGCACCAGATCGCGCTCCATGCGCAGGTCCTCGGCAATGTCGAGGTGGCGGCCCCGGCGCACCTGCTCCAGTGCCACATGCAGCATCAGCGGACTGCGCTGGCGCAGCGCGGCGGCGGTGTCGCGGGCCCAGCTGTCCTGGGCCGCGGCGGCCTCCAGCGCGTGCACGATGGCCGTCACGGTGGGCAGGTTGAAGAAGCGCTCGATCGCGCCGGCCGGGGCGATCGGTGCGCCCAGCCCCGACTGGAGGTGCGGGCCGACCCAGGCGCGCACCGAGTGCGGGTCGGGGCGGGCCAGCGTGTGCAGGCTATCCCACAGGTCGCGCTGCCTGTCCGCCGGCAGCACGCCGTCGGCCAGGCCGGCCTGCACCGCCTGCGCGCCACCCAGCATGTGGCCGGTCAGCGCCAGGTACTCGCCGATGTGGCCCGGGCAGCGCCCGAGGAAGTAGCCGCCGCCCACGTCCGGGAACAGGCCGATGTTGGTCTCCGGCATGGCCATCTTCGTGCGCTCGGTGGCGATGCGCATGCGCGCGCCCTGCGCGATGCCCATGCCGCCGCCCATCACGATGCCGTCCATGAACGCGATGACCGGTTTCGGATAGCGGTGCAGCAGGTGGTTGAGCGTGTACTCCTCGGTGAAGAAGTCTTCCAGTTCCGGGTTGCCGGCCAGCGCGGCCTGGTGGAAGAAGCGGATGTCGCCGCCGGCGCAGAAGGCGCCGAACGGCCACTCCGCGCCGCTGGCCGCATCGCGGTGCATGCCGCGGATGCCGATCACGCGCACATCCGGGTCGTCCCGCCAGGCGCGCAGCGTGGTCGTCAGGCTGCGGATCATCGGCAGCGAAAGGGCATTGAGTGCGCGGGCGCGGTCCAGGGTGATCAGGCCGGCATGTCCGGCGACGGTGGACTGGATGTGGCTGGTGGACATGGTGTTCGGGAAACTGGGGGGTGACAGGGGCATGGAGGGCCGCGTAGACTGGCCGCCAGCCCGCAAGGAGAACGCCATGTTATCCCGTGAGGGGATCGTCCGGCAGGTGCCGGCGCTGCTGGCCCTGGTGTCCGCGCTGCCCTGTCTCGGGGCCGGGCCGGCGCCGGCCGTCGATCTGGCCGATCCGGCGCAGTTCCGGTGTGTCGGGCGCAACCGCTTCTCGGGGGCCGTGACCGCGCCGGTCGAGAAGCAGGGCGACAACGTCAACTGGGACTATGCGGCCTTCTTCACCGACCCGGTGCATGGCACGCCGATCATCGTCTACGGTCGGCGCTACCGGGCGGTGTCCCCGCTGATGCAGGCCTTCATCCGGCGCCATGAGTGCCAGCATGCCCAGGGCGTGATCGACGAGATCACGGCCAACTGCCAGGCTTTGGCGCAGATGCGCACTGAGGGCCTGACGACGGACCAGGAAGGGCTGATCGCGCGCTGGCACCGGACGCAGGACCGCCTCGACCCGCAGTACGGCGGCAGCGGTGACGGGTTCTGGCAGCGCACGCTGCAGTGCGCCAACGCCTTGCGTTGAACCCGCCGGCCTTTCGTAGGGGGCCTGTCTGGCGAGACCCTCCGGGCATTCGGCCCAGGTGGACCTTCAGCTGGGATGGCTCCCCTTGGCTGCCGCGCGCTCGCGCAAGTCGCCCTTGAGCACCTTGTTGTTCGGGCTGCGCGGCAGCGCGTCCAGTACCAGCAGCCGCTCCGGCAGCTTCACGATGCCGACCTCGCGCACGTCGCGCAGCCAGGCCACCAGCTCCGGCAGCGTCAATGCCGTACCAGCGCGCAGCACGACGCAGACACAGACCCGCTCACCCAGGCGCTCGTCCGGGATGCCGATCGCAGCCACTTCGGCGACCGCCGGATGCCCCGACACCAGGTTCTCGATCTCGGCGGCCGAGATGTTGATGCCGCCCCGGATGATGATGTCCTTGGCGCGGCCGGCAAAGCGGTAATGCTCGCCGCGCTCGCCGGCGATCTCGAACAGGTCGCCGCTGCGATAGAAGCCCTGTTCGTCAAAGGCGGCGGCGCTGAGTTCGGGCTCGCGGAAGTAGCCGGCCATCACCATCGGACCGCGGAAGCGGATCTCGCCGGCCCGGCCCGGTGCCGTGATATCCGCGCCGCTCTCCAGATCCACCAGCCGTGTCTCGACGCGCCGCGAAGCCGGATGCGCCCAGTCGAAGCCGGGCACGCCGAAGCGCGGAAAGCACACCGCGCGCAGGCCGGCGTCCGGAATGTCCTGCGGCGTGCCGACCAGCGAGGCGCCCTCGGTCGAGCCGAAGAAGTTGATGACCTGCACGCCGAAGCGCTGCTCGAAGGCCTGCACCAGCGTCGGGTTCAGCGGCGCGGACCCGGAACCCACATAGCGCAGGTGGTGCAGGTCGATGCCCTGCAGCAGCGCCGGCTGCGCCAGCAGCGTCGACAGCACCGCCGGTGCCAGCGCGGTGAAGCTGATGCGCTCGTCGCCGAGCTGCCGCAGGAAGAGTTCCAGCGTGAACGGGTGGTGGTTCACCAGCGTGCCGCCGTGGAACAGCCAGGGCATGATGCTGCCGACGAAGGCACCATGCGTGACGAGTGGTCGGCCGTTGAGCAGCCGGCTGTGCGGGCCGATGTCGTAGGCGGCGCCGATCTGCGGGCCGTACAGCACCCAGTCGTTGTGGGTCCGGGCGACACCCTTGGCGCGGCCCTCGCTGCCGGAGGTCCACAGGATGCAGACCGCATCGTCGGCGCTGACCGGGTGCGCGGCCTCCTGGCGCGCCAGGCGCGCCGCATCCGGCGCGGCGGGCAGGATCTGCCACAGGTTGTGCACGCCGTCGGGCAGCGCCGTGTCCGGACCGGCGAATGCCAGCACCGTGTGCAGCGATGGATGGCGGGCCTGCAGCGCCAGCGCCATCGCGGCATGGTCGTGGGAGCCGATCCGCGCGCTGACCAGCATCGCCCGGGCGCCGGTGCGCTCGATGATCGGGTCGAGCTCATGGGCCCGGTACTGGGCCACGACCGGGCTCGCGACGATGCCCAGCCGCGCGCAGGCCAGGTAGACCGCCAGCAGCGCATGGCTGTTGGCCATCTGCACCAGCACGATGTCGTCCTTCTGCAATCCGGCGTCGAGCAGCGCGCAGGCCAGCCGGTCCACCAGGTTCTGCAGTGCGGACCAGGTCAGGCGCTGGGGTGCCTCGCCGGTGATCGCCGCCAGGTTCGGCGGGTCTACCAGGCACTCCTGCGCAGGCGCACGGGCTGCATGCTGCGCGAGCAGGTCCTGCAGCCGCGTGTCCCCCCACCAGCCCTGGGCCCGGTGGCGGGCGATCACTTCCGGCGCGTGGATCAGCATGGGGTGCTCCGGTGGCGCTGCATCCAGGGGTCCCGCAGTTCAGCCTCCAGCGCCCGGGTGTATTCGTCCTGCAGGCGCTGCACGACGGCCCGCACCGGTTCGATCGCCGTGATCTGACCTACCCCCTGGCCGGCAGACCAGAGATCCTTCCAGGCCCGGCCCTGCTCCTCGCCGCGCGACAGGTCGAAGCCGTCCCGGCGGGGCGGCAGGTTGTCCGGGTCCAGGCCGGCCTGGACCAGGCTGGGCCGCAGCTTGTTGGCCCAGGCACCGGTGATCGCGTTGGTGCAGACGATGTCGCGGCTGCTGCTGTCGACGATCATCTGCTTGTAGGCCGGCACGGCCAGGCTCTCGTCGGTCGCGATGAAGCGGGTGCCCATGTGCACCAGATCGGCCCCCAGGATTTGCGCGGAGCGCACCGCGCTGCCGCTGGACATCGCGCCGGCGACGACCAGGATGCCGTCAAAGAATTCGCGCACGGTGGCCACGAAGGCCGGGGCGGCGATCTGCCCGGTGTGGCCGCCGGCGCCCGCGCACACCAGCACCAGGCCGTCGACGCCGAATCCGGCCGCCTTGGCGGCGAACTCCGGCGTGTTGACATCGGCAAACACCAGGCCGCCGTAGCCGTGCACCGCTTCGACGACCGCCTGCGGGCCGCCCAGTGCGGTGATCACGATCGGCGCGCGGTGGCGCACGCACAGCGCCAGGTCCGCCTGCAGCCGGGCGTTGCTGCGATGCGCCACCAGGTTGACGGCCCAGGGCCCGATGCGGGGCTCCGGCGCGCGCTCCAGCGCGGCCGTCAGCCCGGTCAGCCATTCGTCGAGGATCTCGCTGCTGCGCGCGTTCGCCGCTGGCAGCGCGCCGATGATGCCGCTGCGGCACGCGGCCTCGACCAGCGCCGGACCGGACACCAGAAACATCGGTGCGGCGATCACCGGCAGCGCAAGCTGCTCCAGCATCGCGGCAGGCAGCCGCGATCGCGGCCGGGAGGCAGGGGGCATCAGCATCACGGGGGGCCTATTCCAGCGTCAGCTTCAGGCTGCGGTTGAGTTCGCGCAGTTCGTCGATCTCGCGCTTGACGCGCGCGGCGAAGGCGTCACCGCTGAGGTTGCGCGGCTCGCCACCGCCCTTCGTGAAGTTGGCCACTACTTCCGGGTCGTTCACCGCGGCTGTGAGCGCGGCGATCAGCTTGTCCCGCACCGCCGCAGGCACGCCGGCCGGCACCGCAAAACCCAGCCAGCCGGAGCTCACGTGGGGGATGCCGAGTTCCTTGACCGTCGGCACGTTCGGCAGCCCGGCCATGCGCTTCTCACCGGTATAGGCCAGGGCCACCAGCTTGCCCTGCTCGATCATCTGCCGGCTCGCGGTCGAGGAGAACGCGAAATCCACCTGGCCGCCGATCAGGTCGGTGATCAGCGGGCTTTCGCCGCGGTAGGGCACATGCAGCGCCTTCAGGCCGGCCGCGAAGACGAACTGCTCGGTCGCCAGATGGAAGCCGGTGCCCATGCCGGTGGAGCCGAACTTGAGCTTGCCCGGCGTCGCGCGGCCGGCATCCACCAACTCGCGCAGCGTCTTGTAGCCGGAGGCCGGGTGGGTGTTGACGAGGTAGTGCGATTCGAAGATCTGCGTCAGGTAGGCCAGGTCCTTCAGCGGATCGTAGGGCACGTTCGCCGCCAGTATCGCGCCGGACACCACGCCGGCATTCGTGATCACGCCGATCGTGTAGCCGTCCTTCGGCGCCTTGGCCAGCGCGTCGGTGCCGATCCGCTGGCCGGCACCGGCCTGGTTGCGGAACACCATCGGCTGGCCGAGGATCGCGCTGGCCTTCGTGGCCACCAGCCGTGCATAGCCGTCGACGATGCCGGGTGGGAACGGGACGATCACGTTGATCGGCTTGTCCGGGTAGGTCTGGGCCGAGGCGAGGCCGGCCCACAGGCCGACGACGAGGACGATGATCTTCTGAATGAGGGTGCGCACGAGGTTTCTCCTGGTCGGGGGTGATAAGGGGCGCTTTCTGGGCGAGCGCTTCATCGGGTCAAGGGGTGCAGCGCCGTGCCAGGAAGTCCAGCACGGCCGCATTGAAGCGATCCGGAGCCTCGGCCCAGCCGAAGTGGCCCAGGCCGTCGAGTCCGACGAACTCCGCGCCGGCGATCTTGGTGGCCATCTTCTCCATCACCGCGGCGGGCGCGGTCTTGTCCAGCGCGCCGGCGATGCACAGCACCGGGACGTCGAGCGTGGGAAGCAGGTCGCGCCCTTCGAAGCCGACGATCGCGGCCACGGCAGCGCGGAAGGTCGCCTCGCGCATCTGGCTCACGGTGCCGATCAGCAGGTCGACGGCCGGGCCGACGGCACCGGGCGCCATCATCGCGCGCAGCATCTCCGGCGCGTAATCCGGGATGCTGCGGCCGGCGTCCAGCGGCGCAACACGGGCGCGCACGAACTCGCGCTGGAAGTCGCCATCCGGGTTGCCGAAGGAGGCGCTGGTGGCCGATAGCACATAGCCGTGGATGCGTTCGCGTGCATGCCGCCAGGCCTGCTGCGCGATCATGCCGCCCATGCTGTGGCCCATCACCACGTTGCGCGGGCCGCCTTCCTTGTGCAGCAGCAGCGCCAGCGCACGGGCGCAGTGGTCGATCGTCAGCGGCTCCGGCAGCGTGGAGAGGCCGTAGCCGGGGGCATCCCAGGAGACGACCCGCCAGCCGGCGCCGATCAGGGCCTGCACCTGGGTGCGCCAGTACTCCTTGGCGCCGAATGCGCCGTGGAGCAGGAACAGCGTGCCG
>JAEUOX010000234.1 GCA_016790475.1 Rhodoferax sp.
TTGGAAACTCCTGAAGAATGGTTGAGATTGAACGGACACATGTCCGCCTTCAGTCTATGCAGAAGCCATGCCAAACCCGTGACATCGGCGCCCCGGAATGCACCGGGTTTTCCCTCTGGAAAAAATCTCGCGAAACAGCGCCGCGGCAGAAGGACCGGCCCATCCGGTCCGAACGGACTATTGACCCGCAGTCGGGTCTGCCTCAAGGCGCTCGCGCAGCTCCCGCTTGAGCACCTTGCCGATCGAGCTGCGCGGCAGCTCGTCGACCAGGACCACTCGGCTCAGCCGCTGCACCTTGCCCAGCCGCGCGTTGGCCCAGGCCCGCAGTTCCTCGGCCGGCTCCGGGTGGCCGGGCCGCAGCACCACGAAGGCCACCGGCGTCTCGCCCCAGCGCTCCGACGGCACGCCGACGACGGCCGCCTCCAGCACCGCGGGATGTTCCCGCAGCACCGCCTCGAGGTCGCTCGGGTAGACATTGAAGCCCCCAGAGATCAGCATGTCCTTCCTGCGGTCGAGCAGGGTCAGGAAGCCGTCCGCATCGAAGCGGCCGATGTCACCGGTGCGGATGAAGCGCAGCCCCTGCGGATCGAACCATTCCGCCTCGCGGGTGCGCTCCGGCTGCCCGTGGTAGCCGGTCATCATGCCGGCCGAGCGGCCCACGACTTCGCCGGTCTCCCCGGGCGGCAACTGCCGGCCCTGCGCATCGATCAGACGGATGTCGTGCCCGGCGGCCGGGCGACCCACGGTGTGCAACTTGTCGGGATAGCGGTGCGCCTCCAGGATGCAGGTGCCGCCGCCTTCGGTCATGCCGTAGTACTCGACCAGCCCGCCGGGCCAGCGGCGCAGCACCTCGGCCTTCAGCGCGGCCGGGAACGGGGCGCTGGTGCAGAACTTCATCCGGAACGCCGACAGGTCGA
Organism: Rhodoferax sp.; assembly: GCA_016790475.1. Lineage (GTDB taxonomy): Bacteria > Pseudomonadota > Gammaproteobacteria > Burkholderiales > Burkholderiaceae_C > CAISIP01. The sequence goes on from JAEUOX010000234.1 coordinate 918, forward strand.
AGGCGTCGAACTGCGGCCAGGCCATCAGGCGCTGGTACTGCACCGGCACCAGCATGGCGTGGGTCACGCGGCGGGCCTCGGCCAGCGCGAGGAACGCGGCAACGTCGAACTTCGGAAGGAGCACCAGCGTACCGCCGGCCGCCAGCGTCGGAAAGAACACCACCAGCGTGGTGTTGGAGTACAGCGGCGTGGACACCAGCGAGACCATGTCCGGGCCATAGGCGTACGCGGCACCCCGTCGCACATGGGCCCAGCGCATGCCGTGCGGCTGCACGATGCCCTTGGGCTCGCCGGTCGTGCCGGACGAATAGATGATGTTGAACGGCCAGGACGGCTGCACCGCTACCGGCTGCGGGACAGCCCCCGTCGGCCCCCACCATCGCGCCAGCGGCTGCCCGGCCGCGCCACCGTCCAGTGCAATGCGCGGAACGTCGCCGCCCTCGGCCGGCAGGCCGAGCGCCAGCGCCCCCGCGTCGTCGACAAAGATCCGGCGCGCCTGGGCGTCCTGCACCATGCGCTGCAGGCTGGCACTGCCGGACCCGGGTGCCAGCGGCGCCACGACCACGCCGGCGCGCAGCGCGCCCAGGAACACGACCGCATACGGCACCGACATGCCGGCACAGATCGCGATCGAGTCGCCTGGCACCAGGCCATCCCGCTGCAGGGCCCACGCAACGCGGTCCATCTGCGCATCCAGCGCGGCATAGTCCAGCACCGAGTCCCCGTGGACCAGCGCCGGGCGCTGGGGTGCCGACCGTGCATGGGCGCGGACCAGTTCGGTGATGACGGCAAATTCCTGGTCGATCGATGTGTTCATGGGCGGGTCTGCGGCAGGTGGCCGCGGACGGATGGTACGTGCCCGGCCAGCCGGCCCGCCGCGCATGGGTGACAATGCCGGGTCACGCCGCCTGCCGGCCTCTCCCCCTTTTCTGATCCAGGACCCGCACCATGACCTACCCCCACGTCCAACTGCTGATCGACAACGAATGGCGCCCGGCGCGCAGCAACGCCACGCTGCCGGTGCACAATCCGGCTGACGGATCGGTGATCGGCAGCGTCGCCCGCGCCGGCATCGCCGATCTGGATGACGCGCTGGCCGCGGCCGCCAAGGGGTTCGCCACCTGGCGCAACACCCCCGCACTGGACCGCAGCAAGACGATGCGCGCCGCAGCCGTGCTGCTGCGTGAGCGCGCCGATGCGATCGCCCGGCTGATGACGCTGGAGCAGGGCAAGCCACTGGCCGAGTCCAAGGGCGAGATCATCATGGCCGCCGACATCATCGAATGGTTCGCCGACGAGGGCCGCCGCGTCTACGGCCGCCTCGTGTCGCCGCGCGCTCTGAACCAGCAGCAGATGGTGCTCAAGGAGCCGGTCGGCCCGGTGGCGGCATTCACGCCCTGGAATTTCCCGATCAACCAGGTCGTGCGCAAGCTGAGCGCGGCGCTGGCGACCGGCTGCTCGATGATCGTCAAGGCGGCCGAGGAAACGCCGGCCTCCCCGGCCGAGCTGATCCGCGTCTTCGTTGACGCCGGCCTGCCGGCCGGCGTCGTCGGTCTGGTCTACGGGGACCCGGCCGAGATCAGCAACTACCTGATCCCGCACCCGGTCATCCGCAAGATCACCTTCACCGGCTCGACGCCGGTCGGCAAGCAGCTCGCCGCGCTGGCCGGCAGCCACATGAAGCGCGCCACGATGGAGCTGGGCGGCCACGCGCCGGTGATCGTCGCGGCCGACGCCCACATCGCGAACGCCGTCAAGGTGATCGCCGGTGCCAAGTTCCGCAATGCCGGGCAGGTCTGCATCTCGCCCACCCGCTTTCTGGTCGAGGAAAGCGTGCGCGAGGAATTCGTCGCCGGCTTCGTCGCCTATGCCAAGGGCGTCAAGGTCGGGTCCGGACTGGAAGCCGGCACGCAGATGGGGCCGCTGGCGAATCCGCGCCGCCTGAGCGCGATGCAGCAGATCACCGAAGACGCCATCGCCCGCGGGGCCACGGTGGCCGCCGGCGGCGAGCGCCTCGGCAGCAGCGGCAACTTCTTCGCGCCGACGGTGCTGCTGGACGCCCCGCTGGACAGCGCCGTCTTCAACAGCGAGCCCTTCGGGCCGATGGCCGCGGTGCGCAGCGTGAAGAACATCGACGAGGCAATCGCGGAAGCCAACCGGCTGCCCTTCGGCCTGTCGGCCTACGCCTTCACCAGCAGCATCAAGACGGCGCACCAGCTGTCGACGCAGATGCAGACCGGCATGTTGTGGATCAACCAGCCGGCCGCGCCCTGGGCGGAGCTGCCGTTCGGTGGCGTCAAGGATTCCGGCTATGGCAGCGAGGGCGGTCCCGAGGCGCTGGAGGCCTACCTGAACACCAAGACCGTCGCGATCACCAGCATCTGATGAACGCACCGGCGCCGGGTACGGCGTTCACCACGCTGGACCTGCACCCGGCGACGCTGGAGAACCTGCAGGCGCTCGGCTACCAGGCCATGACGCCGATCCAGGCGGCCAGCCTGCCGGCGGCACTGCGGGGCGAAGACCTGATCGCCCAGGCCCAGACCGGCAGCGGCAAGACGGTCGCATTCGGTCTGGCGCTGCTGGCGCGGCTGAATCCCCGCCGCTTCGCGGTGCAGGCCCTGGTGCTGTGCCCGACCCGGGAGCTGGCCGACCAGGTCAGCACCGAGATCCGCCGGCTGGCCCGCGCCCAGGAAAACATCAAGCTGGTGACGCTGTGCGGCGGGGTCGCGCTGCGCGGCCAGCGGGCCTCGCTGGAGCATGGCGCCCATATCGTCGTCGGCACGCCCGGCCGGGTGATGGACCACCTGGCGCGCGGGCACCTGGCGCTGGACGCGCTGCAGACGCTGGTGCTCGACGAAGCCGACCGCATGCTGGACATGGGCTTCTTCGACGACATCGCCACCGTCGCCCGGCAATGCCCGGCCGAGCGCCAGACCCTGCTGTTCTCGGCCACCTACCCGGAGGGCATCGGCAGGCTGGCCGAACAGTTCATGCGCAAACCGCAGCGCATCGATGTCGCGCCGCAGGGCAGCGCGCCGAAGATCGCACAGCGCTTCTATGAAGTGACGCAGGCCAACCGCTACGAGACGGTGGCGCTGCTGCTGAACCATTTCCGGCCGGTCAGCACGCTGGCCTTCTGCAACACGAAGCAGCAGTGCCGGGAGCTCACCGCGCTGCTGCAGCAGCGCGGCTTCCATGCGCTGGCGCTGTACGGCGAGCTGGAGCAGCGCGAGCGCGACCTGGTGCTGGCCCAGTTCGCCAACCGCAGCTGCTCGGTGCTGGTGGCCACCGATGTCGCATCGCGCGGGCTGGACATCGCGCAGCTGGAGGCCGTCATCAACGTGACGATCACGCCGGACCCGGAAGTGCATGTGCACCGCATCGGGCGCACCGGCCGGGCCGGCGAGTCCGGCCTGGCCCTCAACCTGGCCAGCATGGACGAGATGGGCGCGGTCGGCGCCATCGAGCAGTACCAGAAGATCGTGTCGGAATGGCACCCGCGCGACGCGCTTGCCCCCACCGGATCCGGGCCGCTGCGGCCGCCGATGGCCACCGTGCAGCTGGCGGGCGGGCGCAAGGAGAAGATCCGCCCGGGCGACGTGCTCGGCGCGCTGACCGGGCCGGAGGGAGGCTTCACGCGCGAGCAGGTCGGCAAAATCATGGTCACCGACTTCACGACCTTCGTCGCGGTGGACCGGGCGATCGCGCACGAGGCGGTGCGCCGGCTCAACGCCGGCAAGGTCAAAGGCCGCAGCGTCCGCGCGCGGCTGGTGGAGCCGGGCTAGACCCGCCTGCCGCGCGCCCTGCCCTCAGCCGCGCGCGTAGGTCGCGCCGCCATCGACGATCAGCGTCGAGCCCACGACATAGTCGCCGGCGCGGGATGCGAGATAGATGGCCGCGCCCGCCATGTCCTCGGTCGTGCCGACCCGGCCGGCCGGAATGCGGGAAGCCACCGCGTCGGCATGGTCCCGGGCCTCGCGGTTCATCTCGGACGCAAACGCGCCCGGTGCGATGGCCGACACGCCGATGTGGTCCTTCGCCAGCGTCAGCGCCATGCGCCGCGTCAGGTGGATCAGGCCGGACTTGCTGGCCTGGTAGGAGTAGGTCTCCCAGGGATTGACCGACACGCCGTCGATCGACGCGATGTTGATCACCTTGGCCATCTGGCGCCGACCGCCCTGCGCCAGCAGCGGCAGCAGGGCCTGCGTCAGGAAGAACGGCGCCTTCAGGTTCAGGTCGACGACCTTGTCCCAGCCGCTTTCCGGGAAGTCCGCCAGCGGCGCCCCCCAGGCTGCGCCGGCGTTGTTGACCAGGATGTCCAGGTGCTGCTCCCGCTGCGCCAATGCGGCCGCCAGGCCACGTGCACCGTCGACACTGGACACATCTGCCGGCAGCGAGATGCATTCGCCCAGCGATGACAGCTCCTGCGCGGTCTGGTCACAGGCGGCCGCCTTGCGGGCCGAGATGTAGACCCGGGCGCCCTGGCTCAGGAAGCCCTCGGCGATCATGCGGCCGATGCCGCGCGAGCCGCCAGTCACCAGGGCGACACGGCCCTGCAGCGAGAAAAGATCTTTCATGGTGCGATGCTCCGGTGAAAACACAGGCCGCTAGCCTACCCGCAATGGGCCGGCGGCGCGGTCACCAAGATGCCACCTCTCCCTGCAAGCAAAAAGTTCCCGCGCTTGCGGGTCGATTGGGCTGTGCTTTCCCTAGTGGGCGCCGGCGCCACCCGCCGCTAGCATGCCGGCGCACGGGCCCGCGGAGACGGCGCCCGCACGTCCCCGCCCACTCAAGGAGGTTCCCCGATGACACCCAAGAATTCCCTGCCCGTGCTGCGGCTGGTCCTGGCCAGCAGTCTCGCGGCCTTGCTCGCGTCCTGCGCCAGTGTGCCGACCGAGAGCGCCGTGTCCGTGCTGCAGCGCGCCAATGCCGCGATGGGCGGCACGTCGCTGCGCAGCATCAGTTTTACCGGCACCGGCACCGGGGCGACGTTCGGGCAGGCCTTCGAGCCGGGCATGGCCTGGCCGCGCATCACCTACTCCAGCTTCTCGCGCATCGCCGACTACGACAACGCGGCCTTCCGGGAGGACGCCGCCCGCAGCCGTGCCGAGCCGACCGGCGGGGGCGCCGTCCCGCTGATGGGCACCGGCGAACAGCGCACGATGGGTCTGTT
>JAEUOX010000254.1 GCA_016790475.1 Rhodoferax sp.
GGCTTAGCAGCACCCGGCACTGTGTGCGCACCATGTTCCGGTGCAGCGGCATCATGCGGGTGGACCAGGGCGACGGCGCGTTGAGCCGCGCCACATAGGCCGGCGACGCGAGCACCGCATGGTCCTGCAGCTCGTACATCATGAAGAAGCCTTCGCCGCCGTCGGACGCGGTCCAGCGCGACGCGCGCAGGAAGCCGGGGATGCCCAGCCGCTCCGGCACATGCTCGTGCGCGTGCCAGTGCTCCAGCTCCTGCCGGGCATCGGATCCGACGTCCCACCACATCGCGAGGGCGGCCTGGCCTAGCATCGGCATCGGGGTCTCCTGAAAGTGGAATGGCGTATGGCCGGGTCAGGCGGCAGCCGGTGCCGTGGCCAGCAGCTCGGCCACCGCGCGCACCGCGACCAGATAGCCGGTGGGCCCGAGGCCGCAGACCACGCCGGTAGCCGCCTGCGAGACCAGTGAATGCGTGTAGGGCGCCGGTCGCTGGTGGATGTTGGTCAGGTGCACTTCGATCACCGGCTTGTGCAGCAGCTTCAGCGCGTCGAGCACCGGCACACAGCCGAACGAGAAGCCGGCCGGATTGATGATGAGGGCCGCCTGCCGGTGAAATGCCTCCTGGATCCAGTCGACCAGCACCCCTTCATGGTTGGTCTGTCGGAAGTCGCAGGCCAGCCCGAGCTCGGCCGCGCGTGCCTCGGTGCGTTGGCGGATCTGCTCCAACGTTGTCGTGCCGTAGAGCTGCGGTTCGCGCAGCCCGAGCATGTTCAGGTTCGAGCCGTTCAGCACGAACAGCGGATGGGGCGAGGGGGACGAGGCAGCCATGGCGGCGGATTCTGGAAGCGGACGCGCGCCGGCTTTCCGAGTTGGAAAACTGTTCCACAACCCAAAAAAATCGATACGAGGAGAACGGCCATGACACTGGCACTGGAGCGGGGCCTGGCCCTGATTGATCACCTGGTCGGGCAGCCGGAGGGCGCGACGCTGTCGTCGCTGAAGGACGATCTGCAGTTGCCCGCGGGCGCCTGCCACCGCGTGCTGCAGGTACTCGTGCAGCAGGGTTATGTGCGCCAGCCGCAGGCCAACGGGCCTTACCTGCTGACAGCCAAGGTCGCCTCGCTGGGCCTGGCCTACCTCAGCAACACCGGCATCGTGGACATTGCCGATCCGCTGCTGGAGCGGCTCGCGCAGAAGTCCGGCGAGCTGGTGCGCCTGTCGATTGTCGACAACGACCGGCTGACTTGGGTGTCCAAGGTGCAGGGCGAGCGCCGCGGGGTGCGGCACGACCCGGACATGGGCATGGATGCGCGCCTGTCCTGCACCGCGTCCGGCCATGCCTGGCTGCTGACGCTGACCGACGAGCAGGCGCTGCAGTTGGTGACCCGGCAGGGCTTTGGCGAGCCGCGGGACTACGGCCCGAAGGCCCCGACCACGGTGAAGGCGCTGCTGGGATTCCTGCATGCCGCGCGCGTGCGCGGCTACGCGATGATCGACGAGGTCTTCGCGCCGGGCATGACGGCGCTGGCGGCGCCGATCCTGCTCCGCGGCCGCGCCACTGGCGTGATCAGCATCGCTGGCCCGCGCACGCGGCTGACCCGCGAGCGGATGCATGCGCTGGCGCCGGCGCTGCTGGCCGCGGCGGCAGAGCTCGGCCCGCTGAGCGTGCGTGCCACGCTGCATGGCAAGCCGCAGCTGGGCCGGGCTTGATGGCGGGACAGTCCGAGATCTCCGGCACTTGTGACATTTGTAACGCTGCTTCCCCTTCGCTCCCGGTCATCGCAGAATGCCCTGCTGTGAAGACCTTCGCCCATTTCGTGACGATCTATGCGCCGCGGGCGCGCATCTGGAACGTGCTGAGCGATCTGCCGCGCTGGCCCGAGCGCATGGCGTCGATCGACACGCTGCAAAGGCAGGGCGATGCAGCGCTGGAGGTGGGCAGCCGTATCCGGATCAAGCAAGCCGGGCTGCCCCAGGTGTCGTGGACCATCACGGCCTGGAAGCCCGGCAAGTCCTTCACCTGGCAATCCCGTGTCATCGGCCTGAGCGCAACCGCGCGGCACCGCATCGTCGATGCCCAGAGCGCCTGCCAGCTGGAGCTGCGCCTGCAGCTGGAAGGCTGGCTGGCGCCGCTCATCAGCGTGCTGGTCGGCCGATCGGTACGGCGCCATCTGGCGATCGAGGGCGCTGCCGTCAAGCAGGCGTCGGAAGCGTCGCGCCCGGCTTGAACCCGATCGCCCGGTGACCTCGGGCTGGCGGCCGGGTGCCTGCCCGCAGCCTATACTCGCCGAATGAACGAACTGGTACAAAAGACCGCATCGCCCCGGCGCGCCCGCGCCCGCGCTGCCAGCAAGACAGTGGCCCCCACGCGCACGAACGACCCGGCGCGCACGATGGCCGAGATCTTGCAGGTCGCCACGACCGAGTTCGCGGCCAAGGGCCTGAGCGGCGCGCGGATTGACGAGATCGCCGCCACGACGCGCACCAGCAAGCGCATGATCTACTACTATTTTGGTAGCAAGGAAGGCCTGTATGTGGCCGTCCTGGAGGAGGCCTACCGGCGCATGCGCGCCACTGAGGGTGAGCTTCATCTGGACGACCTGCTGCCGGAGGACGCACTCCGCCGCCTGGTGGCCTTCACGTTCGATCACCACGCCGGCAACGAGGAGTTCATCCGCCTGGTGATGTCCGAGAACATGCAGCGCGGCGAATACATGGCCCGCAGCAAGCGCATCCAGGAGCTCAACGTGCCGGCCATCGAGGCGATCCGCCGACTCTACGAGCGTGGCGTCGCGCAGGGCGTGTTCCG
>JAEUOX010000292.1 GCA_016790475.1 Rhodoferax sp.
ACACGCTACGGCATGACGGACGCGCTCGGGCCGATGGTCTATGCCGAGAACGAAGGCGAGGTGTTCCTCGGCCGCTCGGTCACCAAGACGACCAACATGAGCGAGCAGACGATGCAGAAGGTGGACTCCGAGGTCCGGCGGATCATCGACCAGCAGTACTCGCTGGCCCGCAAGCTGATCGAGGACAACCAGGACAAGATGCACGCGATGGCCAAGGCCCTGCTCGAATGGGAGACCATCGACAGCGACCAGATCGACGACATCATGGCCGGCAAGGCGCCGCGGCCGCCCAAGGACTGGACGCCGCGTACCCCGGCGGCCGGCGGCGCTGGAGGCACGCCGCCGGTCAGCCCCGACCCGGCCCCGACCGCCGCCTGAACGGTGCCTTGCGGGTTTCCATCCCCAACCTGGTTGCACAGCGGCGCCTGAACGGGCGCCGCGCCTTCCGATGATCTGGCAGACCGCCCGGTTCCAGATCGACCTGTCCGCGCCACGCGTGATGGGTATCGTCAATGTGACGCCCGACTCCTTCTCCGACGGCGGCCTGCATGCGCTGCCGGCCCGCGCTCTGGCGCACTGCGAGAAGCTGATCGCCGATGGCGCGCACATCCTGGACATCGGCGGCGAATCCACCCGCCCCGGCGCGCAGCCGCTGCCACTGGACGAAGAACTCGCCCGTGTGCTGCCGGTCGTGCGGGAGGCGGTCCGCATGGGGGTCCCGGTGTCGGTCGACACCTACAAGCCGGCGGTGATGCGCGCGGTGCTGGACCTGGGCGCCGACATCATCAACGACATCTGGGCCTTGCGCCAGACGGGCGCTGCCGACATAGTGGCGGCGCATGCGTCCTGCGGTGTCTGCCTGATGCACATGCACCGCGAGCCAACCTCGATGCAGGTGGATCCGATGCAGGGGGACGTCGTGCCGCAGGTCTGCGCCTACCTGCAGGAGGCGGCCGAGGGGCTGCAGGCGCTCGGGGTGGCGGCCGCGCGGATCGCGGTCGACCCGGGCATCGGCTTCGGCAAGACCGTCGCCCAGAACTTCAGCCTGCTGGCGCGCCAGCAGGCCTTGTGCGCGATCGGGTACCCGGTACTCGCGGGATGGTCCCGCAAGTCCTCGCTCGCGGCGGCCACCAGCACCTCGCTGTCGACGCTGGCGACGATGGACGTGCAGGCGCGCATGGTGCCCAGCGTGGCGGCCGCCCTGCTGTCGGTCGAGCGGGGGGCGCGGGTCGTCCGGGTCCATGATGTCCGTGAAACGGTGCAGGCGCTGGCCGTGCTGCGGGCCCTGCAGTGACGGCGACAATCCGGCGCCAGCGTTTCGATTTTCCCAGGGGGTTCACATGACAAGACACTACTTCGGCACCGATGGCATCCGCGGAACCGTCGGAACGGCGCCGATCACGCCGGACTTCGTGCTGCGGCTGGCCCATGCGGTGGGTCGGGTCCTCAAGCGCTCCGAGGCCCGCCCGACGGTCCTGATCGGCAAGGACACCCGGATCTCCGGCTACATGCTGGAAAGTGCGCTGGAGAGCGGCTTCAACTCGGCCGGCGTCGATGTTGTGCTGCTCGGGCCGCTGCCCACACCCGGCGTGGCTTACCTGACCCGAGCGCAGCGCGCATCGCTTGGCGTAGTGATCAGCGCCAGCCACAACCCGTATCCGGACAACGGCATCAAGTTCTTCAGTGCGTTGGGGGCCAAGCTGCCCGATGCCTGGGAGGCCGCCGTCGAGGCCGCCCTGGAAGAGGAGCCGGTCTGGGCGGATTCCGCCAACCTGGGCAAGACCCGCCGCCTGGAGGATGCTTCCGGCCGCTATATCGAGTTCTGCAAAAGCACCTTCGCCAACGACCTCACGCTCAAGGGCGTGCGCATCGTCGTCGACGCCGCGCATGGTGCGGCCTACCAGATCGCACCCAAGGTCTTCCACGAGCTCGGTGCCGAGGTGTTCGCGATCGGCTGCGCGCCGGACGGACTCAACATCAACCACGAGGTCGGCGCCACCCACCCGCAGGCGCTGGTGGACGCGGTGCTGGCGCACAAGGCGGACTATGGCATTGCGCTCGACGGCGACGCCGACCGGCTGCAGCTGGTTGACGCGCAGGGGCGCCTGTACAACGGCGATGAGTTGCTGTACCTGATGGCCGACGACCGACTCGGCCGCGACGAGCATGTGCCGGGTGTCGTCGGCACGCTGATGACCAACATGGCGGTCGAGGTGGCCCTGAAGGCCCGAGGTGTCCAGTTCGTGCGCGCCAAGGTCGGTGACCGTTATGTGCTGGAGGAACTGGAGAAGCACCGCTGGATCCTCGGTGGCGAGGGCTCCGGGCACCTGCTGGCGCTCGACAAGCACACCACCGGCGACGGCCTGATCTCCGCGCTGCAGGTGCTGCAGGCCTGCGTGCGCAGCGACCGCAGCCTGTCCCGGTTGCTGGCGGAGCTGACGCTGTACCCGCAGACGCTGATCAATGTGCGGCTGCGTCCCGGCCAGGACTGGAAGTCCAACGCGCAGCTGGACGCCGAAACCCGGGCGGTCCAGGCCGAGCTGGGCGACGCCGGCCGCGTGCTGATCCGCGCCAGCGGCACCGAACCACTGCTGCGCGTCATGGTCGAGGCCCGCGACGCCCGACAGGCGCAGGCCTGTGCCGAACGGATCGCCCGGACGCTGTAGGAATGAACATCCTGCGCGCCGACTACGCCCATCCGGTGCATGCCCAGGCCCTGGTGGACCTGCTGGACGGGTACGCCCGCGACCCTGCCGGCGGCGGCCACGCGCTGTCGGACTACACCCGCCAGCATCTGGTGGCCCGGCTGGCCGCGATGCCGCAGGCCTTCAGCGTGCTGGCCTTCGACGGCGACACGCCGGTCGGGCTGGTCAACTGCATCGAGGGTTTCTCGACCTTCGCGTGCCGGCCGCTCGTCAACGTGCACGATGTCGTGGTGCGCGCCAGTCACCGCGGCCAACACATCGCCGAGCGCATGCTGGTACTGGTCGAGCAGCTGGCGCGCGAGCGTGGCGCCTGC
>JAEUOX010000342.1 GCA_016790475.1 Rhodoferax sp.
CGGCCCCTTGGGTGAGCTGAGCAGGCTGGCCAGCAGCAGCGCGGCCTGCAGCAGGATGAACCAGCCCAGTGCGGGCCGCAGCGGAACCCGGTCCCAGGTGCACCGGGGGCGCAGCAGCTCCATCACGGCAGGGATCGCGAAGAGCAGGAACGGTGTGCCCCAGGGCATGTGCAGCCGGGACCCGGCTGCCAGGCCGACGACCGGCATGAAGGCCAGGGGCACGAGACCCCAGCACCACAGCAACTGCCGTGCCGCATCCGGTGCCGGCCTGGGGGCCGCGCGACATCGGATGGCGGCACGCGCACACAGCATCAGCAGCACCCAGCTGGCCAGGCTGCGGTTGAGTAGCTGATCGGCCAGCCAGTTGCCGGCATCCAGCACACGCTCGTCGGGCGCCAGCCGGGCGCCCAGCGAGGAATCCAGCGCATAGGCCACCGGCCCGAAGTCGTGGGTGCGCAGCCACTGCAGGTGCGGCGCGAAGACCAGCAGTGCCAGCAGCACGGCCAGCAGCAGGCCGCGCCGTTGGGCCGGGTTGCGCCAGCCCCGTTGCGCCAGCCAGAAGGCCAGCACGCTGGTGGCGGTCACGCCGATCTGGTACTTGGTCAGCGCACCCAGTCCGAGTGCCAGCCCGAGCGCCAGCCACCAGCGGATCCGGTCGCCGTGCATCGCCTTCCAGGTCAGTGCCGCGCAGGCGGTGGACACCAGCATCAGCACGGTGTTGTGGTTGTAGACCGGCAGCCGGTTGTTGTAGTAGGTGATGCACAGGACAGCCAGCAGAGCCAGCGTGGCATGGTGGGCACCGCGCAGACGTTTCAGCAACCACCAGAACAGGCCCAGCGACACCAGATTGGTACCGATGCCCATCGCATGGCTGGTCGCCGCTGTTGCACCCAGCAGTTGGGTCGGCAGCCAGAGGAGCCAGGTCGGCAGCGGCGGGTGCTTGTAGTAGCCCCAGTCCAGCCGGTGGACCCAGTTGAGCTGTTCAATGTTGTCGGTGGGGGGCGACAGGCTTGTCAGCAGGATGGCCAGGGACCAGGCGATCGTGAAGCCCAGCAGCAGCACCGCCACCTGCACGGGGGCTGCATCATGGCGGGGCCGCAGACGACCCTGGGCGGTGGGTGGGTCGCAAGGCGCGAGGTGGGTCGGGACGGACGAGGCGGCAGCGGGCATCCGGCCGACTCTCGCGCCGGGGGCTTATCCGGGCCTTAAGGCGCGGCCGCGATCCGCCTGCCGGCGCTTCAGCCCGCGGACCGGGGTGCCGACCCGAACCAGGTGCGCCAGCGCGTGTGCTCCAGCAGCAGGTACAGCCCGCCGGCGATCACCCAGCACAGCCAGCCGGTCCACAGCGTGTGGCTCATGTAGTGCGCGCCGCGCACCTGCTGCGCGAGGCCGATCGTGGTGCCGGCCACCAGCACGAAGGCCAGCCACGCCACTGCCGCGCGCGGCGCACGCCCGCGCAGCCAGAAATAGCCGGTCAGGAACGCAAACGCGGAGGACGCGTGCCCGGCCGGAAAACAGACGCCCTCACCGCCATCCGGCACGCCCCAGCGCCAGTGCGACACATAGGCCGCCACGCCGCCGAACTCGCGCAGTTCCCAGGGGCAGCTGCTCAGGCTCTCGTTCTTCAGCAGCCAGATGCCCAGGATCGTCAGCAGCGTGGCCAGCATCAGCTGCACCCGCTCCCGGCGTGGCAGCAGGCCCAACGGGCCGACGGGCCACCAGATCGCCAGCACCAGCCCGAGCTGCAGCGTCCAGGCGACCCGGCGCGCACCCTGGTGCAGGATGCCGGAGAACAGCCAGTGGTCGCGGTACGGGAATCCGTTCGCGTTGCCGAACCAGCGGGCCATCGCCAAGTCCTGGCCCAGCAGGTCCCACAGGCCGATCGCCAGGCCCAGCACCACGGTCGCGATGATCAGCGGGCGGGCGGGAGCAGTGGCGGGCGGGGCGTCAGCAGGCATCGTTCGGCAGGCAGTTTCGGGTGCGAAGTATCCGCGATTCGCGCACTACGCCACGTTTCATGCGGGGGTGTTGCGTCCTGCAGGCAGGGCGCCACAGTAGAATTTTCCGGTTACGAGGCCGTTACGATGGGTGTGACGGGCTTGCGTGACCGCAACACCTAACTCTTCCTGGGGGTTTTCTCATGGCACTCGTTTCAATGCGCGAGCTGCTGGACCACGCGGCTGCCAACGGCTACGGAATTCCAGCTTTCAATGTCAACAACCTGGAACAGGTGCAGGCCGTGATGCAGGCGGCTGACGAGGTGGGCGCCCCGGTGATCCTGCAGGCCAGCGCCGGTGCCCGCAAGTATGCCGGCGAGGCCTTCATCAAGCACCTGATCCAGGCCGCCGTCGAGGCCTACCCGCACATCCCGCTGGTGATGCACCAGGACCACGGCCAGAACCCGGACGTCTGCAGGGGCGCCATCAACCTGGGCTTCAGCTCGGTCATGATGGACGGCTCGCTGATGGCCGACGGCAAGACGATCGCCAGCTACGACTACAACGTCGAGGTCACCCGCAAGGTGGTCGACATGGCGCATGCCACCGGCGTCACGGTCGAGGGCGAGCTGGGCTGCCTGGGCTCGCTGGAGACGATGCGCGGCGACAAGGAGGACGGCCACGGCACCGATGCCACGATGACGCGCGACCAGCTGCTGACCGACCCGGAGCAGGCCGCCGACTTCGTGCGCCGCACCCAGCTTGACGCGCTGGCCATCGCGATCGGCACCAGCCACGGCGCGTACAAGTTCACGCGCAAGCCCACCGGCGACATCCTGGCCATCGAGCGCATCAAGGAGATCAACCGCCGGCTGCCCAACACCCACCTGGTGATGCACGGCTCCTCCTCCGTGCCGCAGGACCTGCTGGCCATCATCCGCCAGTACGGCGGCAACATGAAGGAAACCTATGGCGTGCCGATCGAGGAAATCCAGAAGGCGATCCAGTTCGGCGTGCGCAAGATCAACATCGACACCGACATCCGGCTGGCGATGACCGGCGCGGTGCGCAAGTTCATGGCGGAGCACCCCGACAAGTTCGACGCCCGCGAATGGCTCAAGCCCGCGCGCGAGGCGGCCTACAAGATCTGCCGGCAGCGCTATGTCGAGTTCGGCTGCGAAGGCCAGGCCGGCAAGATCAAGGGGGAAACCCTGCAGGTGGTGGCCCAGAAGTACGCACGCGGCGAGCTGGCGCAGGTCGTGCACTGAGCCGGCCGGGCCGGGGGCGACATGCGGGACAATGCTGCCCTGCAACACCCCGCCGCCCGACCATGATCCCAGCCGCCCTGCACACCTCCTCCCTCACCAGCCTGCCCCTGCTCGCCCGGGGCAAGGTGCGTGACAACTATGCGGTCGGTGAGGACCGCATCCTGATGGTCGCCAGCGACCGGCTCAGCGCGTTCGACGTGATCCTGGGCGTCCCGATTCCGGGCAAGGGCGCGCTGCTGACGCAGATGGCGCTGTTCTGGTTCGAGCGCCTGGGCCACATCTGCCCGAACCACCTCACCGGTGAATCCCCGGAGTCCGTCGTCACCGAGGCCGAGCGCGCGCAGGTGCGCGACCGCTCGATGCTGGTGCGCCGGCTGAAGCCCATCCCCATCGAGGCGGTCGTGCGCGGCTACCTGGCCGGCAGCGGCTGGAAGGAGTACCAGGTCGACCAGACGGTCTGCGGTGTCCGGCTGCCGCCGGGCCTGCGCAATGCGTCGAAGCTGCCGCAGCCGATCTACACGCCGGCGGCCAAGGCCGAGGCCGGCGAGCATGACGAGAACATCACCTACGAGCGCACCGTCGAGATCATCGGCCCCGCGCTCGCCGCGCAGATCCGCGACACCAGCATCGCGCTGTACCAGGCCGGTGCCGCGATCGCGGCCGAGCGCGGCATCATCATCGCCGACACCAAGTTCGAGTTCGGACTGGACGCCGCCGGGCAGCTCGTGCTGATGGACGAAGTGCTGACGCCCGACTCCTCGCGCTTCTGGCCGATGGAGAGCTACCGCGAGGGCAGCAACCCGCCGAGCTACGACAAGCAGTTCGTGCGCGACTGGCTGGAGCAGGTCCGCATCGACGGCAAGCCCTGGGACAAGCGTCCGCCCGCACCGGCGCTGCCGCAGGAGGTCGTCGACCACACCGCCGCCACCTACCGCGAAGCGCTGCAGCGCCTGCGCGGCGACAGCCCGCGCGCCTGACACCGGCCGGTCCGCCCGCCCTTCCTTTGCATGGCCTTGCGCGATCCGCTGCAGTTCCACGAGAACCCGGCGGTGATTGCCGCCTGGTGCCGCATCGGCGGGCGCCCGCTGGCCTGGTTCGCCCAGCCGCAGCACCGCCGCCGGCTGCTGGCACTGGCCGCCCTGGGAGTCGGCACCGTCACCGTGCTGCAGACGCTGGACAAGCATGCCGCGCTGCCGCTGCCCTCCGCCGGCTGGCCGGCCGCGCTGGTGGTGGTGGTGCAGTTCCTGCTGCTGTGGCTGGTCTACCGGGCGGCGCGCGCGTTCGCCCGCTTGCCGGCCGTCGTGCGGCGCCACCCGCAATGGGCGCTGCATGCCAGCTACTGGCTGATGCTGGTGGTGCTGGCGCTCACCAGCCCCGCTGCCGGCCTGTGGCGCGGCGTGCTGCTGGCGCTGGCCATCCTGTACCCGGCGCTGATCTGGCGCTGCGCCTACCTGGTGCTGGGCGGGCAGCATGGCCGCATCGCCGGCACCGGCATCCAGGACCACCTGCTGTACCTGTGGCCGGCGTATGGCGGCTCGAACACACCCTATGGCAAGGGCCTGGCCTACCTGTCGCAGTGCGAGGCGAAGACACCCGAGCAGCTGGCGCGCTCGCAGCTCGGCGGCCTGAAGCTGCTGTTGCTGGCCGTGGTCTGGCGGCTGGTGCTGACGCTGTTCGAGGGCACGGTCTATGGCCCGGGGAACGGTCTGACGCGCGCCACGGGCGGCCTGACGCTGGCTGTGCCCGACCTGCCGGTGCTGCTGGTCCAGGGCACGCCGGTGCCGCTGCTGGCCGGCTGGGCCAGCATCTACTGCCAGCTGTTCGAGGATGTGCTGCGCCTGGCCGTCAAGGGCCACCTGATCGTCGGCATGCTGCGGCTGTGGGGCTTCAACGTGTTCCGCAACACCTACAAGCCGCTGCTGGCCGAATCCGTCGTGGAGTTCTGGAACCGGTACTTCTACTATTTCAAGGAACTGCTTTCCACCTTCTTCTTCATGCCGGCCTTCACCGGCATCGGTCGGCGGCTGCAGCGCTGGCCGAACCTGCGCTTGCTGCTGGCGGTGTTTGCCGCGGCCTTCGTCGGCAACGTGTACTACCATGTGATCAAGGACTCGGTCGCGATGGCGCAGGGCCAGGTGCTGCAGGTGCTGCAGGCGCACCAGTCGCGCATGTTCTACTGCCTGCTGCTGGCACTGGGCATCTTCGTGTCGATGCTGCGCGAGCAGCGCCGCCGCGGGCAGGCGGCAGCGGACCGCACCGGCGCGCCGGTGTGGCTGCGCATCCTGGGTGTCTGGACCTTCTTCAGCCTGATCTCGATCTGGAACACCGAAGGCGGCGCACCCTTCCTGCACCGGCTGCACTTTTTTCAGGGCCTGTTCCTGCTGGCATGAGCGGCCCGGCTTTTCTGGAGGTTTGTCCACACCATGTTTCTTGACCTGCAAGTCGGCCTGCTGGCCGAACCGCTCAGCGGCCGCCGCTGGGAACCGGCGGACGTCGCGCGCGAGGTCGCGCTGCGCGTCGCCCGTTTCCAGCGCCATGGCCTGACCCGCGGCGACCGCGTGTTCCTGCCCTTCGGCAACCGGCTGGAGTTCTTCGCCGAGCTGCTGGCCGCCTGGCAGCTGGGCGCCTGCGCGGTACCGATCGACGCGCGGCTGACGCCCTTCGAGGTCACCACGCTGGTCGGCGCCGCGCAGCCGCGCATGGCCGTCGTCGACGACGCGACCGACCCGGCCGTGCTGCGCGCGCTGGCCGAGGCCGCCGTGCCGGCGGTGGACACGCTGGACACCGGCGACGTGCAGGCCCGCGCCGGTGCCAGCCGGCTG
>JAEUOX010000358.1 GCA_016790475.1 Rhodoferax sp.
TCGCCCTGCGCGAAGTTGATCGTGCCGGAGGCCTGCCACAGCAGCGTGAAGCCCAGCGCGGCCAGCGCATAGATGCTGCCGGTGGCCAGGCCACTGAAGAAGAGCTGGAGGAAATCGGTCATCGGGCCCTCACCATGAAAAAAGGCGTGCGGGGGCATCCCACATCATCTGCCGGCATTGCGCTTCGCCGAACCATTGCCCGGCCAGCTGCAACAGCGTGCCGTAGTCCAGCCGGTACGGTGCGCGCAGGAAGGGCCAGTCCGAAGCCCAGATGCAGCACTGCGGCCCGAAGGCCTCCAGCAGCCGCTGCACATGCGGCCGCACGTCGTCGAACGGGTAGCCGGTCTGCGAGAACTTGGCGAAGCCGGAGAGCTTCACGACCGATTGGCCGTCCTGCGCCAGCGCAAGCAGTGCCTGGATACCCGGCGCCTGCGGTCCGTCGGCCAGTACCGGGCGGCCGCAGTGGTCGATCAGCGTGCGGACGCCGGTCTGCCGGATGCGCGGCAGCAAGGCCGTCAGCTGGTCGCCCGCCACCTGGAACTGCGCCCAGAGACCGGCCTGTGCCAGCCGGGCCAGCAGGTCGTCGATGTCGGCGTAGTAGTCCAGCCCGTGCAGCGCCGGGTTGAAAGCGACGCCGACGATGCCCTGGTGCTGCAGGGCCCGCAGCGCGGCGCTGTCGGTGTCCGGCGGCAGCACCGCGATGCCCTTGAAGCGCCCCTCGCCCTGTGCGATGGCGTCCAGCAGGCAGCGGTTGTCGGTGCCGTAGCCGGAGTTCGGCCCAACCAGCAGCGCATGCTTCGTGCCGTAGGCCGCCATGACTTGCGCCAGGTAGCCGGCCGTGCCCAACTCCTGGCCCGCCGGGTGGTAGGGCACCTCCGGCGGGTACGGGAAGCGCACCGGATCGAGGACATGGCAATGCCCGTCGATCTTGGGCAGATCGAACAGATGCACGGTCGTGGTCGCTCAGAAGGTGGCTTGCACCGCCGCCCGCAGCGCGGGCGTGATCTCGGGCAGCACGCCGAACCAGGCCTGGAAGGCCGGGCGGGCCTGGTTCAGCAGCATCCCCAGGCCGTTGACGGTGCGGTGGCCGCGGGCGGCGGCCTGCGCCAGCAGCGGCGTCTCCTGCGGGATGTAGATCGCGTCCGAAACCAGCGCCTGGGGCGGCAGGTCGTCCAGCGCTACATCGAGCGCGGCCTGCCCGTGCATGCCCTGCGTCGTGGTGTTCACCAGCAGGTGGGCGCCGGCCATGGCCGCATTGCGTTCGGCCCAGGGCACCACCTGCACCCGGTCGCCGAAGGCCTCGGCCAGCACCTGCGCGCGCTCCGGCGTGCGGTTGGTCAGCCGCACGACCGGTGCGCCTTCGTCCAGCAGTGCGCACACGATGGCGCGCGCCGCGCCACCGGCGCCCAGCACCAGGGCCGGGCCGCTGTCGCCGCGCCAGCCGGGCTCGGCATCGCGCAGGCTCTGGATGTAGCCGGCACCGTCGTTGTTCGCACCCAGCAGGCTGCCGTCGGGCCGCACGACGATCGTGTTGATCGCCGCGATGCGCTGCGCCGACGGCGTGAGCTCGTCGACCAGCGCCATCGCCGCCACCTTGTGCGGTACCGTCACGTTG
>JAEUOX010000396.1 GCA_016790475.1 Rhodoferax sp.
GAACTGGTTGGTCATCGGCGGGATGATCACGCGCAGCGCCTGCGGCAGCATCACCAGCTGCATCGTCTGCCCCTGGTTCAGGCCGAGCGCAGCCGCTGCCTCGCCCTGGCCGCGCGACACCGAGCTGATGCCGGCGCGCACGACCTCGGCCACGAAGGCCGCGGTATAGACGGTGAGGCCCAGCAGCACCGAGAGGTACTCCGGCGTCAGCGAGCCGCCATGCTCGATCGCGAAATCGCCCTTGATCGGAACATTGAAGTGCGACGGGCCGCCGCCGGCGAACCAGGCCAGCACCCCGACCACGATGAAGATGGCCAGCGGCACCAGCACCATGCTGCGCATCTGGCCGGTGGCCTCGAAATGCCGGTAGGACCAGCGCCGGTACAGCCAGGCCAGGATCGCGCCGGCCACCAGGCCCAGCGCGCCCCACAGGTGCCCGATCTCCCAGATCGGGATCGGAAAGCTCAGGCCGCCCTTGCTCAGGTAAATCGCGCCCAGCGACCAGGCCTCCTGCGCAGGCGGCAGCACCTCGGTGAAGAGCAAATACCACATCAGCAGCTGCAGCAGCACCGGCACGTTGCGGAAGAACTCGACGTAGGCATAACACAGGCCGCGCACCAGCGCATTGCGCGAGAAGCGGCCCACGCCCAGCAGCGTGCCAAGGAGGGTGGTCAGGATGATGCCGACGATGGCCACCCGCAAGGTGTTGACCAGGCCGACCAGGAAGGCCTTCCAGTAGGCCTCGGCGGAATCGAACGGGTACAGGCTCTCGCCGATGTCGAAGCCGGCGGGGCCCTTCAGGAAGTCGAAGCCGCTCTGGATGCCCCGCACCTGCATGTTGTGCAGCGTGTTGGACGCCAGCCACCAGGCGCCGAGGGCGACCAGGCCGATCGCGATGACCTGGTACACCAGGCCCCTGAAGGCCTGGCTGCGCCAGGACCAGCTCTTCTTCGTCGGGGGAGACTTCGGGCTCATGGATTCACTCGCGGGGGACGCTCAGGGCGGCGCAATGCCAAAAAAAGCTGCTGCCGGCCCCAAGGGTGTTTCCGGCAGCAGCTGTGGGGTGGGCGCAGGCGGGACTCAGCGCACCGGGTAGGCGTACATCAGGCCGCCCTTGTTCCAGAGGTTGTTCAGGCCACGGGGCAGGTTCAGCGGGGTCTTCGGACCGACATTGCGCTCGAAGCTCTCACCGTAGTTGCCGACGGCCTTGATCACGCGGTACATCCAGTCCTTGTCCAGGCCCAGCAGCTTGCCGGTGTCCTCGTTGCCGGCACCCAGCAGGCGCTGAACGACCGGGTCGGTGCTGGACTTCATCTGGTCGACGTTGGCCTGCGTGACGCCGTATTCCTCGGCTTCCATCGTGCCGTAGATGACCCACTTGACGATCGCGAACCATTCGTCGTCGCCACGGCGCACCATCGGGCCCAGGGGCTCCTTGGAGATCAGCTCGGGCAGGATCATGTGTTCCTTCGGGTCCTTGGCGACCTTGCTGCGGGTCGAGGACAGGCCGGAGGCGTCGGTGGTGTAGGCGATGCAGCGGCCGGTGAAGTAGGCGTTCTCGGCGGCTTCGAGCTTCTCGAACACGACCGGCTTGATGTTCAGGCCGTTGGCCTTGGAATAGTCGGTCAGGTTCTTCTCGGTGGTGGTGCCGGACTGCACGCAGACCGTCTGGCCCTTGAGCTGCTTGGCGCTCTTCATCTTGCTCTTGACCGGGACCATGAAGCCCTGGCCGTCGTAGTAGTTGACGACGGTGGCGCTCAGGCCCAGCGAGGCGTCACGGGTCAGCGTGAAGGTGGTGTTGCGGGCCAGCACGTCGACTTCGCCGGACTGCAGCGCGGTGAACCGCTGTTGCGCGTTCAGCGGCACATACTTGACCTTCTCGGCGTCGCCCAGCGTGGCGGCAGCCAGGGCCTTGCAGACGTCGACGTCCAGGCCGGACCACTTGCCGGAGGAATCGGCGGCGGCGAAGCCGGCCAGGCCGGTGTTGACGCCGCAGGCGACCTGGCCGCGGGCCTTGATCGCGTCCAGCGTCTTGCCGGCATGGGCCGGGGCTGCCAGCACGGCGCCCAGTGCCACCACAGCGGCGGCGGCCAGTTGTACCTTGGAAATTTTCATCGGATCTGCTCCATGGGGAAAAAGTGAACGGCATGCCCTCGCACCATTGCCGGGCACATCACGGGAGGAATGTAGCCGGTTCGATCACGGGCAGCATCGGGGTTTACTCGGAAGGGTTATGCAAGATTGATATGGGTTAATCACCGAACCGACAGGGCGCGGGTGTGGACCAGAAGCACGCTTCGTGCCATCAAGCCCTCCGGTTCAAGCGCGCGGCACGCCCCACGCCGGTGCCCGATGCCACCGGCGCGCCCGGCCGCGCTACCATGCCCGGACACGCTGCCGAAGGAGACGCCCCATGCCCGCCCCAGCCGACCGCCCGCCGCCGGCGCCCCATGACCGGTTCTGGCCGCCGCGGGTACCGCGCAGGATCCGGCCGCCGGCCACCTCGCTGTGGCACAACCTGGCGGTGAGCGCCTTGCGTTATCCGGACAAGCCCGCCAGCGTGTTCTTCGGCACCACGCTGAGCTACCGTGCGCTGGCGGACCAGGCCGAGCGTCTGGCCGCGCATCTGCACCGCTGCGGCGTGCGCGCCGGCGACCGGGTGCTGCTGCTGATGCAGAACTGCCCGCAGCTGCTGGTCGCCCACTGGGGCATCCTGCGGGCGAATGCGGTGGTCGTGCCGGTCAATCCGATGAACCGGGCCGAGGAACTCAAGCACTTCATCACCGATCCGGATGCCCGTGTGGCGGTGACCACCTCCGACCTGGCGGCAGAACTGGCCCGGGCCAGCGATGCATTGCCCGGGACGCAGCGCCTGGCCCACCTGATCGTCGGGCATCTTGCCGAGGCCTTCGACCCGGCGGTGCAGGGGGAGCAGGCGCCGCCAACGGCCTGGCAGGCCTGGCTCGGCACGCGCCACCCGCTGCCGGTGCTGGCCGGCGGGCAGGTGCATGCCTGGGCCGATGCACTGGCCGGCACCGACCCGCCGCCGCACACCGTCGGCCCGGACGACCTGGCCGTGCTGCCCTACACCAGCGGCACCACCGGCCTGCCGAAGGGCTGCATGCACCCGCATGCGACGCTGATGCACCAGGCGGTGGCGGCCGGCCTGCTGAGCGGCGGCTCCGCCGAGAACGTCTCGCTGGCGGTGGTGCCGATGTTCCACGTGACCGGGATGATCAGCGTCATGCACAGCGCGATCTACCTGGGCGCGACGCTGGTGATCCTGCCGCGCTGGGACCGCGACTTCGCCGGCCGCATGATTGCCGCCTGGCGCGTCACCCACTGGACCAACATCCCGACGATGGTGATCGACCTGCTGGCCAGCCCGCGGCTGGACGCGATCGACCTGTCCTCGCTGGTGCTGATCGGCGGCGGCGGCGCCGCCATGCCCCAGGCCGTGGCCCAGCGGCTGCTGGAGCAGTACGGCCTGCGTTATGCCGAGGGCTACGGTCTGTCGGAGACGGCGGCGCCCTCGCACTACAACCCGCCGGACGCCGCCCGGCAGCAGTGCCTGGGCATTCCCTACATGGGCACCGAGGCGCGGGTGGTGGATCCGGAAACGCTGCAGCCGATGCCCGATGGTGAGCAGGGCGAGATCCTGATCCGCGGGCCGCAGGTGTTCCGTGGCTACTGGAAGCGGCCCGAGGCCACCGCGGCGGCCTTTGTCGAGATCGACGGGCGGCGCTTCTTCCGCTCCGGCGACCTGGGCCACCGCGACGCGGACGGCTACTATTACCTGACCGACCGGCTCAAACGCATGATCAACGCGTCCGGCTTCAAGGTCTGGCCGGCCGAGGTGGAGTCGCTGATGTACCGCCATCCGGCCATCCAGGAAGCCTGCATCATCGCGGCCCGCGACGCCTACCGGGGCGAGACGGTCAAGGCCGTCGTCGTGCTGCGGCCGGCCCAGCGCGGCCAGGTCAGCGAACAGGACATCATCGCCTGGTGCCGCGAGAACATGGCGGTCTACAAGGCCCCGCGGATCGTCGCGTTTGCGGAGGCGCTGCCCAAGAGCGGTGCCGGCAAGGTGCTGTGGCGCGTCCTGCAGGAGCAGGAGCCGCGCTGACGGCTTCGTCCAGGGCCTGCGTGGCGGGAACTCCCGGGCCCCGGACCGCTTCCAAAGACCCTGATGCCGGCGCAAACCCGCAGGGAGGCGTATCGTGCATGGGTCTTGCATCGGTTCGGCTTTTGTCTGACAGGAGCGCACCATGAAACTCTTCTGGACATCCCCCCTGACCTGGATTGCCGTCGTCGTGGCGGCGGTGCTGCTGGCTTTCGCCGTGCCGCGCAGCCACCCGGCCATGGGCCGTCTGCCGGCCGGCATCGACCAGAAGGTCGTGCAGGTGCCGGCCGCCCAGGCGCGCGCCGACGAGCGGCTGCTGCTGATCGTGACATTCAGCCGCGACCATCGCGCCGCAGCCGAGAGCTGGATCCAGGGCCTGCAACTGGACCGCCAGGCCTATGCCTGGGTCCGGATGCCGGTGGTCGACGACCCCGGCAGCCCGGCGCTGCGGGTGCAGGCCGAAGGGCGCATCCTGGCGCGTTACCGCGGCGAGGCCGACCGCGGCAATCTGCTGCCCCTGGTGACGGACCGCTCGCTGTTCCTGGATGCCACCGGCGTGCCCGACACCCGGCAGGTGCATGTGCTGGTCGTCAACCGCCGTGGCGACGTGCTGGCCCGGGTGTCCGGGCCGTTCGATGAGGAGAAGGCGGCGAC
>JAEUOX010000401.1 GCA_016790475.1 Rhodoferax sp.
GCGCACGGTGGCGTCCGGGACCGGCGTGTAGATGACCTTGTCGAAGTGGATCGCCGCCTTGTTCCAGTAGTTGGCGTACTTCTCGAACACGATGCGGTCCTGCGCCACCCGCTCGACGAACTTGAACGGCCCGGAGCAGACCGGCCGCGCGCCGAAGTTGGCGCCGGCCGCCTGGGCCGCCTTCGGCGACACCATCATGCCGGCGCGGTCCGTCAGCGCGGCCAGCAGCGGCGTGAACGGCACCGACAGGTTCAGCCGCACGGTGGCCGGATCGACCACATCCACGCTGGCCAGCGGACGCAGCTCGCCGCTGCGCTGCGAGCCGGCCATCGTCTTGTGGCGCTCCAGGTTGAACTTGACGGCCGCGGCGTCCATCTTCTCGCCGTCATGGAAGGTCACGTCGGTGCGCAGCTTGATCGTCAGCGTCTTGCTGTCGGCCGACCATTCGTAGCCGGTGGCCAGCTGCGGCACGATGGCCAGCTTCTCGTCGATGTCGAACAGCTTGTCGCACAGCGACGAGAACACGATGCGGCCGACAAAGGTGCGTGCCTGCGTCGGATCCAGGCTGTCGGCGTCTTCGGCCAGGCCGATGCGCAGCGTCTGTGCCTGCAGCGCCAGCGGGGCCAGCGCCAGCAGGCAGCTCGCCAGCAGGGTGCGGGTGGTGGTCTTCATGGGGATCTCCGGTTGAAAGTGATCGGGACGATGGCACGAAGCACGGAACGGGCCATTATGCGTCTGCCGTATGGCGTGCGAACGCCGCCTGCAGCCTTGCCAGACGCAACGCCTCCGGGCCAGGGGCGGCCGCCGGCTGCACGGCGGTGACCGGTGGCAGCTCGCGCCAGAAGTGGCAGGCCACCGCGCGGTCCTGCGCCGGCTCCAGCACCGGCGCCTGCTGCGCGCACAGCGGCCGCGCATGCGGGCAGCGGGTATGGAAATGGCAGCCGGTCGGCGGGTTCACCGGGCTGGGCACGTCGCCCGTCAGCAGCCCGGTCGCCCGCACCCGGCCCGGCTGCGGCAGCGGAATCGCCGACAGCAGCGCCTGGGTGTAGGGGTGGCGGGGCGCTGCGAACAGCGCGTCCTTGTCGGCCAGCTCGACGATGCGGCCCAGGTACATGACCGCGATCCGGTGCGCGATGTGCTTGACCACCGCCAGATCGTGCGCGATGAAGATGTAGGCCAGCCCGAGCTGCTGCTGCAGGTCCTGCAGCAGGTTCACCACCTGCGCCTGCACCGACACATCCAGCGCCGAGACCGCCTCGTCGCAGACGATCAGCCTCGGCTCCACCGCCAGCGCCCGCGCGATGCCGATGCGCTGGCGCTGCCCGCCGGAGAACTCGTGCGGATAGCGCCGCGCATGGCGGGCGGCCAGGCCCACCGTCTCCAGCAGCGCCTGCACGCGGCGCCCCTCCTGCCCGGCATGCAGGCCGTGCAGGCGCAGCGGCTCGGCCAGCGTCTGGCCCACCGTCATGCGAGGGTTCAGTGAGGAATAGGGGTCCTGGAAGATGATCTGCATCGCGCGGCGCTGCGCGCGCAGTGCCGCGGCTGGCAGCGCGCCCAGGTCCTGGCCGCCGAAGCGGATGCTGCCGGCGGTGGGCTCGATCAGCCGCAGCACCAGCCGGCCGAGCGTCGACTTGCCGCAGCCGGACTCGCCGACCACGCCCAGCGTCTCACCCGCGGCCAGCGAGAAGCTGACGCCAGCGACCGCGCGCACGGCGCCCTGCACCCGGCCCAGAATGCCGCGGCGCACCGGGAAGTGCTTGACCAGGCCGTCGACCTGCAGCAGGGGCGCGGTGGTACTCACGCGACCATCTCCACCGTCAGCGGCGCGCGCCAGCAGGCGACCGACTGGCCCTCGCCCAGCTCCCGCAACACGGGCGCCTCGGCGCGGCAGGCGTCCTGCGCGAACGGGCAGCGCTGCGCGAAGCTGCATCCGGGCGGCATGCGGTAGGGGTTGGGCACCTGCCCGTCGATGGCCGCCAGGCGCTGCTGCGCGATGTCCAGCCGCGGGATCGATCCGAGCAGCCCGACTGTGTAGGGGTGCTGCGGCATCGCGAACAGCCGCTGCACCGGCGCGCGCTCCACCACCCGCCCGGCATACATCACGACAACCTCGTCCGCGACCTCGGCGACGACGCCCAGGTCATGCGTGATCAGGATGACGGCCGTGCCGGTCTCCTGCTGCAGCGTGCGCATCAGCTCCAGGATCTGGGCCTGGATCGTCACGTCCAGCGCCGTCGTCGGCTCGTCGGCGATCAGCAACCGCGGTTCGCAGGCCAGCGCCATCGCGATCATCGCCCGCTGGCGCATTCCGCCGGAGAGCTTGTGCGGGTACTCCTGCAGACGCTGCTCCGGCGCCGGAATGCGCACGCGTCGCAGCATCTCGAGGGCGCGCTCTGCGGCCTGCGCCCGGTTCATCGGTCGGTGGCGCAGCAGGCCCTCGATGATCTGGTCGCCGATCGTGAAGGCCGGGTTCAGCGAGGACATCGGCTCCTGGAAGATCATTGCCATGCCGTTGCCGCGCAGGTCCTGCAGGTCCTTCGCCGGCAGCCCGACCAGCTCGCGGCCCTCGAAACGGATCGACCCGCCGGTGATGCGCCCGGGCGGATCCGGCACCAGCCCCATGATGGAGAGGGCCGTCACGCTCTTGCCGCAGCCGGACTCCCCGACGATGGCCAGCGTGCGGCCGGCCGGCACGCTGAAGCTCACGCCGTCGACCGCCGCGAAGCGGCCGTCCTCGGTGCGGAACTCGGTGCGCAGGCCGGCGACCTCCAGCAGATCGCTCAACGGCGGGCCTCCGCGCGCGCTGCATGGAAGCGGGCGATCGTTGCCTCGATGTCCGGGCGATGGATCACCCCGGTGGCACTGTGCCGTCCGGCCAGGCAGGACACGAAGGGCTGGAAGCGCTCCAGGCTCACCTGGTAGATCCGCTGCAGTTCCGGGATCGGGTCGGTATGGTCGTCCACCCGCAGGTCCAGCTCCGGATAGTCTTCGTCGCCATGGATGCGCAGGCAGACCGACTGCCTGCCGCGCTTGTCGCCACCGGCCGCCTCGCCGGCGGCCATCGCGGCGATCAGGCGCTCGGCCAGCGGAAGGCCGGCGCTGGCCTGGAAGGCCTCGGCGGTGGCGGCGATCACGCCGGGGCCGGCCAGCATGTTGCCGGCCACGCTGAAGTCCGGGTGCACCGCATGACCGCACCAGTCCACACACTGGCTGCCGGTGTGCGCCGCCGCGGGGCCCTGCGCCGGCAGCAGATGCACCTGGCGCTGATCCCGCCCGGCGTCGGCTGCCAGCAGGCAGGCCAGCGCGTCGTCGGCCGGGCGGCCGGACGCCAGCAGGTCCAGCCCCTGGGGGCCGTACAGCGGATTCATCAGCGCCTGGGTCGCCACCGCGCCGACGCCTCGGCGCGTGTGGGCGCACAGGGCACCAACCGCAAAGAACTTGCTCGCGACGGCAACTCCGAGGCGCCCGGTGCCGTCCCGGGCAATGATGGACCATGTCATGGGGGCATTATGTCCACCCGATGCGGACGGGGGTCGGCTGCGTGCGATGCCCCTGGCAGCCCAACCGGGTGCCGGATCGGGTTGACAGGCTGCCAGCGCATCCATACACTTGTGTATTGATTTGGAGGTCCACCCGCCATGACCGAGCTCGCCGTCCGCCGCCTGCTGATCGACCTGGAGACGCCGTTCCCCGCGCGCTGGAACGGCGGGGACGCGTTCCGCTCGGCGCTGTTCAATGCGCTGTCGATGAGCTTCCCGGCCGGCGAGCAGTTCTTCATCGATTCGCTGCGCGCCGGCCTGCAGCGTCTGCCCGAGCCGCAGCGTGAGCATCTGGCTCGCGAAGTGCAGGGCTTCATCGGCCAGGAGGCGACGCACCGGCGCATTCACACGCTGTTCAACGAGAACCTCACCCGGCTGGGCTACGACAACGAGATCGAGCGTCGCGGCCTGGCCCGCCGGGAGGCCCACAAGGACAACGACCTGCGCAACCAGGTGGCCGCCACCGCCGCCACCGAGCACTTCACCGCGATCTTCTCGGACTGGCTGCTGCGCCACCCGGAGGTGCTGGAGGGCGCCGAACCGCGCCTGCGCCTGCTGTGGCAATGGCATTGCGCCGAGGAGTCCGAGCACCGCAGCACGGCCTTCGACATGTACCACGCGCTGGGCGGCAAGCATGTCTGGCGCATCCGGGTCTTCAAGTACATCACCTGGACCTTCCTGGGCGATGTGGCGCGTCAGACGGTGCGCAACCTGCACCACGACGGCAGCCTGTGGCGCTGGAGCACCTGGCGCAGCGCGGCGAAGACGCTGTTCGCACGCGACGGCATGATCCGCGGCAACTATGCGCTGTGGCGCGCTTACTTCTCGCCGGACTTCCACCCGTCCCACCAGGACGCCAGCCACTCGCAGGACTGGCTGCAGGCGCACACGGCCGACTACCGCATCGTCGGGCAGGCGGCACAGTGATCCCGATGGCACCGGCCGGCCTGTGGCTGGCCCTGACTGCGCTGTATGCGGTCTTCCTCTGGTGGTATGGCGGCCGCGGCCGGCCGCTGAGCACCGCCGAAATCGAGGCCGGCCTGCGCACGCTGGCCGAACGCAACCAGGACCGGCAGGGCCAGGCGCTGCTGCAGGACCTGCGCGACCTGCTGGCCCAGGACGACGGCCGCGAGTTCGTCATGCAGAACCTGGTGCGCTACCGCACACGCGCCGCCTACCCGCCCGGCCACAGCTACGGGGACGATCCGCGGGCCGCCGACCGCCGCTATGCCCGCGCGATCCTGTGGCCGCTGCTGCGCCGCGCCTGCGTGCTGGTGTTCGTCGCCCGGCGCAACGGCCGCTTCATCGACCCGCCTGGCGCCGAGGCCTGGCACTATGTGGCGATGGTGCGCTACCGCAGCCGGCGCGACTTCCTGCACTTCGCCCTGGAGATCGAGCGCGGCGACATCGTCATGCACAAGTGGGCCGCGATCGAGACCACCCATGTATTTCCGGTGCGACCGCTGCTGAGCCTGTTCCCGGTGCGCAGCGCCGTGCTGGTCCTGCTGGCACTGCTGGGGCTGGCGGCGGGCCTGCTGACCGGCTGACGACAGGGCGGACCGACGCCGGCCGGAGACGCCGGCACGCGCCCCCCGACGATAGGAGACACTGCTGCGATGAAACTGCGCAAAGTCCTGGGAATCACCGTGGCGGTGCTGGCCGCCGGCGCGGCCCTGATCTACCTGAACCGCCTGACCCTGCTGCAGTACTCGCTGGGCTGGTACAACGCGATCATGTTCCCGCGCGACGAGAACCGGCCCGTTCCCTGGCAGCAGGGCCCGGCCCAGGCCGCGCAGCCGCCGGCGCAGCGGCCGCCGAACATCGTCGTGATCCTGGCCGACGACATGGGCTTCAACGATGTCACGACCTACGGCGGCGGCCATGGGGCGCAGGGCGCGCCCACACCGGCCATCGACGCGATCGCCCGGGACGGCGTGCGCTTCGAGCGGGGCTATGCCGGCAGCGCGGTCTGCACCGTGTCGCGGGCGGCGCTGATGACGGGGCGTTACCCGTGGCGCTTCGGCGTGCAGTTCACGCCCACGCCCGGGGCCTTCGCCGCGGTGGTCGGCGGGCTGGGCAGCGGCGACCCGAACGCGCCTCCGTCGATCATCGACCGGGAGCGCGCGCGCAAGGCCAAGGGTTTCGATGACCTCGGCATGCCGGCGTCGGAGCAGACGCTGGCCGAACTGGTCCGCGCGCAGGGCTACCACACGGTGCATATCGGCAAGTGGCACCTGGGCCAGTCGACCGACATGCGGCCGAACAACCAGGGCTTTGACGAGAGCCTGAACATGGAAGGGCTGCTGTACTGGCGCAAGAACGCGCCCGATGTCGTGAATTCGATGCAGGACTTCGACCCGATCGACAAGTTCCTGTGGGGCAATGGCCGCGAGAGCGTCAGCTTCAACGGCGGCAAGCAGTTCAAGCCCGCGAAGTACCTGACCGACTACTTCACCGACGAGGCGGTCAACGTGATCCGCGCGAACCGCAACCGGCCGTTCCTGCTGTACCTGGCGCACTGGGGCATCCACTCGCCGCTGCAGGCCACCAAGGAGGACTACGACGCGCTGCCGCAGATCACCGACCACCGTCGCCGGGTCTATGCCGCGATGGTGCGTTCGGTCGACCGCAGCGTGGGCCGGGTGATGGCCGCGCTGCGCGAGCAGGGCCTGGCGGACAACACCATCGTGATCTTCACCAGCGACAACGGCGCGCCGGGTTACATCGGCATTCCGGAGGTCAACCAGCCGTACCGCGGCTGGAAGATCACGCTGTTCGAGGGCGGCCTGCGCGTTCCGTACGTGGCCCAATGGCCGGCCCGCATTCCGGCCGGCTCGCGCTACCCGGCGCCGGTGTCCAACATCGACATCCTGCCCACGGTGGTCGCGGCCGCCGGCGGCCCGCTGCCCACCGACCGCACGCTGGACGGCGTCAACCTGCTGCCCTTCCTGGCCAAGGACGCACCGGCCCAGGCCGCGCGGCCACTGTTCTGGGTCGACGGCCACTACCGCACCGTGCAGGACCAGGGCTGGAAGCTGATCGTCTCCGGCCGGCCGGCGAAATCCTGGCTGTTCAACCTGAACACCGACCCGACCGAGCGCAACAACCTGGCGGCCAGTGAACCGCAGCAGGCCGCACGCCTGCGCAGCCTGCTGGACGCACACATGGCGAAGATGCCCCCGCCGCTGTGGGAGCCCTTCCTGGAGGGGCCGGTGTTCATCGACAAGACGCTGGACCAGAAGAAGGCCCCCGGCGACGAGTACACCTACTGGGTCAACTGAGCACCCGCGCTGCCGTGATCCGTCGACTACCCCTCCGACCGCGCCAGGCCGTGGCCGCCGCCGGGCTGCTGGTGGCTGCGGGCGTGCTGGCCTTCGGCGGCTGGTGGTGGTGGCAACAGGGCCAGCAGGCGGCCCGGCGCACGCAGGCCGAGCCGCTGCAGTGCGCGCTGCCGGCGCAGGCGGCGGATGCGCCGCATCCCGGCATGGTCTGGGTGCCGGGCGGCAGCTTCGCCTATGGCGACACCGTCTACCCGGAGGAGCAGCCGGTGCGCCAGGTCACCGTGCCGGGCTTCTGGATCGACCGCACCGAGGTCACCAACGACGCGTTCGCGGAGTTCGTGCGCGCCACCGGCTACGTTACCGTGGCCGAGCGCCCGGTGGACCCGCGCCTGCACCCGGGGCTGCCGCCGGAGATGCAGCAGCCCGGCGCCGTGGTGTTCGAGATGCCCAATGCGGTGTCCGGCACCGGCGACATCCGGCAATGGTGGCGCTATGTGCCCGGCGCGAACTGGCGCCATCCCGGCGGCCCGAAGACCGACCTCACCGGCCGCGGCAGCCTGCCGGTCGTCGCGGTCACCTACGAGGACGCACTGGCCTACGCGCGCTGGAAGGGGCGCAGCCTGCCCGGCGAGATGCAATGGGAGCATGCCGCGCGCTACGGCCAGCCGGCCGGGCCGGCCCCCCATGACCAGCCGGCCGCGGCCAACACCTGGCAAGGCCTGTTCCCGGTGGCCAACAGCGCGCAGGACGGCTTCGTCGGTGCCGCGCCGGTCGGCTGCTTTGCGCCGAACCCGGCCGGCCTGTACGACATGGTCGGCAATGTCTGGGAGCTGACCGCCGACGCCTACACGCCCGACCACGCGCTGGACGCCGACAGTCCGCCCGGCAGCCTGGCGCC
>JAEUOX010000406.1 GCA_016790475.1 Rhodoferax sp.
GAAGCCGTAGAAGCCCTTGCCGTCCTTGATCTTGCCGCGCACGGCCATCGCCCGCACGGTGGACTGCTCGCTGTTGCCCAGCTGGATGGTGGCCTTGCCCCACATGCGGGTCGGCAGCTCCTCCTTGGCATGGGCCAGGAAACCGAACTTCGACAGCTCCACGACCCGCAGGCTGACGACCTTGGTCTTGCCCTCCGGCGAGGTCAGCATGAAATTGCCCGGGCACTTCAGCGAGTAGCGCTGGTGCTGGCGCAGGTGCTTGCCGCCGCCGGCGGCCGGTGCCTCCGACTCCGGGTCGTCGATCGAGGGAAGCATCTTCTGATGCTCCGGCAGGTTGTAGATCGAGTGCAGCATGATGCGCTCGCGCATGCCCAGCCCCTCGAACACCTGCGTGCGCTGGTTGAAGAAGTGGTCCAGCAGCTCGGTCGTCATCACCGGGTCGTTGGTCGTGAAGTAACGCCGCCCCGGCAGCACGATGTTGGGCAGCTTGACCTTGACGAAATAGGCGTAGAGGTTCTTGCGCGGCGGCTTCTTGCCGTAGATCTCGCGGTACTTGCGGGGGGCGTGCTTCAGATCCAGCGACGCACCCACCGCGGGTGCGCCGTTCGCAAAATCGTAGTTGTCGACCTTGTTCTCGGTGAGCCGCTCGAAGAACAGCAGCGACTCGTACATCTCGATGCGCGTCGGGTGCACTGCGATCACCAGGTGCCGGGTGTCGAAAAAGGTCGTGCAGTACTCGTACATGAACTTCATCAGCGGGAACAGGATCGCGCCACCGGTCTTGCGGAAGTCCTTGTGCACTGCCAGGGCCGAGACCTCGGCGATCTTGCCGCCGCGCGCGCGGATCTCCGTCAGGTCGAAGATCGCCTGCAGCGGGAAGCCGAACACGCTCTCGCGGATCAGCGACAGCGTGCCCACCACCTTGCCGTCAACCTTGGCGCACAGCGTGGTCGTGGTCGGCAGGGAGTGGTAGATCGTTGCGCGCAAGCCGCTGGGGGCGGGCTTCATGTAACCCTCGCCGACGTAGGCGTCGTGCAGCAGCGAGAAGCACTGCTCCAATTCCTCCCGCGTCTCGGCGATCTTCAGCACCAGCCGGGCGTCCGGCTTCGGGTCGCACTCGACGAAGGAGCGGAAGATCGCGAACCGCCAGGACCGCGGCAGCAATGCGAACACGCGGCGCAGGCCCAGGCGCCACTGCTTGCGGATGCTGGCGATCAGCGGGTTCTTCACGGCAGGCTGTTATCGCCCGTAGGCGTCCTCGAAACGCACGATGTCGTCCTCGCCCAGGTAGGAGCCGGACTGCACCTCGATCATTTCCAGCGGGACCCGGCCCGGGTTCTCCAGGCGGTGCGTCGTGCCCAGCGGAATATAGGTGGATTCGTTCTCCGACACCAGAAAGGTTTCCGCACCCTTGGTCACCTTGGCCGTGCCGCTGACGACGATCCAGTGCTCCGCCCGGTGGTGGTGCATCTGCAGCGAGAGCGTGCCCCCGGGTTTGACGACGATGCGCTTGACCTGGAAACGCGCGCCGTTGTCGACACTGTCATACCAGCCCCAGGGCCGGTGCACCTTGCGATGGATCTGGCCCTCGGTGCGCTTGCGCTGCTTCAGCGTGTCGACGATCTTCTTCACGTCCTGGGTGCGCCCCTTGTGGGCCACCAGCACCGCATCCGGCGTGGCGACCACCACCAGGTCCTGCACGCCGACGCAGGCCACCAGGCGGTCTTCCGACAGCGCCAGCGTGCCGGTACTGTCCTGCAGGATCACGTCGCCCTGGGCGACGTTGCCTTGCCCGTCCTTTGGCAGCACCTGCCACAGCGCATCCCAGGCGCCGACGTCGGACCAGCCTGCCTGCAGCGGCAGCA
Organism: Rhodoferax sp.; assembly: GCA_016790475.1. Taxonomy (GTDB): domain Bacteria; phylum Pseudomonadota; class Gammaproteobacteria; order Burkholderiales; family Burkholderiaceae_C; genus CAISIP01. The sequence continues at coordinate 1,866 of JAEUOX010000406.1, forward strand.
CCACGCCGGCCGGAAGGCCCGCCGCGGCATCCGCCCGGGTGATGCGTTCCATCACCGCATAGTCGATCGAGTCGCTGGGGCAGGCGGCAAACAGCTCCTTGCCGACGCGCAGGAATTCGCCGTCGCGCGTGCCGGCGTTCCAGGCGGCGGTGCAGGCGCTCAGGATGTCGGGGCGGCAGGCGTCCATCGCGGCCAGCCAGACGGATGCCCGCAGCACGAAGATGCCGCTGTTCCACAGGTAGGAGCCTTCGGCCAGGTAGGACTTCGCGGTGGCCAGATCCGGCTTTTCGACGAAGCGTGCGATGCGCCGGGCCGTGTCCGAGCCGGGCCATGCTGCGCCGGCCTGG
>JAEUOX010000438.1 GCA_016790475.1 Rhodoferax sp.
GCTGATCCTGTCGCCGCGCGACCTGCTGGCGCTGTCCGACACCTCCAACAGCCTGCGGGTCGACGGCAATGCGGACGACGTCATCGGCTGGACCGGCTCGGGCGTGGTTGTCGAGACGGTCCAGATCGCCAGCCAGTTCTACCGCAAGTACACGCAGGGCGCCGCCACGCTGTACGTCGACACCGACATCCAGATGATGCCGCGCGAGATCGCGCTGGGCAGCCTGACGGCCAGCCAGGGGTCGCGGCTGAACGGCTCCGTGGCGTTCTCCTACGCCGGCCACTCCGTCAGTGCCGCAGGGGACGTGAACGGCGACGGCTTCGACGACGTGATCATCGGTGCCTATGGCCGCGCCGGGCCGGGTAACAGCGGCAATGCCAAGTTCGGTGCGGCGTACGTGGTCTTCGGCAGCGGCTCCGGCCTGCCGGCGCAGATCGACCTGGACAGCCTGGATGGCAGCAACGGCTACCGCATCCGCGGCAGCGTGCAGGGCGAGGAGCTGGGCATTGCCGTCAGCGGCGTGGGGGACATCAATGGCGACGGGCTCGACGACCTGCTGATCGCGAACAACCCGACGGCCCGGCCCAGCAGCCCGAACAACTTTGCCGCCTACATCGTCTATGGCAAGACCGGGACCTACCCGGTCGAGGTGGATGCCGCGACGCTGTCGGTGGGTAGCGGCTTGGTGCGCGGGCACAAGATCGTCGACCTGACCGCGCCTTATGTGGTACCGACCGCCGTGGCCGGGCTGGGTGACACCAATGGCGATGGCCTGGATGACATGGCGATCGGTGTCGGTGGCGCGGGGCCGAGCAACAGTGCCAATGGCCGCACCTACATCCTCAAGGGCAGCAGGGACCTGGCCACAGACAATCTCAGTCTGGGCTCTGTCGGCTCCGTTGCGCTCAAGGGTGCCGACGTGGGTGGTGCGGTGGCCGGCGACCTGGCGGGCGCAGCTGTCGGCAGCGCGGGCGACGTGAACGGCGATGGCTACGACGACCTGATCGTGGGCGCCTACCGCTCCGATGCGTCGATCACCGACGCCGGTGCCGCCTATGTGGTGTTTGGCGGTCCCAGCGTGTTCAACAACCGGACCATTGACCTCGGCACCATGCAATCCGTCATCGGATTCCGGCTGACCGGTGAGGACACCATGGACTACACCGGCAAGTCCGTCAGCCGGGCGGGAGACGTCAACGGCGACGGCTTCGGTGATTTGCTGGTCGGTGGCTACCAGGCCGGTGCCGGCGGCGTGCGCAGCGGCGCGGCCTATCTGGTGTTCGGCCGGGCGTCCGGCTTCGGCACCAATCTGGCGCTGGACAGCCTGGACGGCACGACGGGCGTCCGGCTGGCCGGCGCCAACGACTACGACTATGCCGGCGTGTCGGTCGGGGCCGCGGGCGACGTCAATGGTGACGGTTTCGATGACTTGCTGATCGGCGCCTTCCTGGCCGATGCGAATGGCGAGAACTCCGGCGCCACGTACCTGGTGTATGGCAAGGCCAGCGGCTGGGGGCCTACGCTGTCGCTCGGAGCCCTGAGCGGCGTCGACGGCCTGCGCATCGCCGGCGCCGATACGCTGGACCGCTCGGGGCGCTCGGTCCAGGGGGCGGGCGACATCAATGGCGACGGCTTTGACGATCTGGTGGTAGGCGCCTACCTGGCGGACGTCGGCGCTCTGGAAAAGGCCGGGTCGGCCTACGTGCTGTACGGCGGCGACTTCAATTTCTCGGTGACCCATCCGGGCACGACGGCGGCGGATGCATTGACCGGCAGCACCGGCATCGACAGGATGGTCGGTGGCCTGGGCAACGACACCCTGGTCGGGCTGCTGGGTGCAGACGCCTTGCGGGGCGGCGCGGGCAACGACCTGTTGCGCGGCGGCCCGGGCGCCGACCTGCTGGACGGCGGCAGCGGGCAGGATACGGCGGACTACAGCGACTCCGCTGGCGACGTCTGGGTGGATCTTTTGCAGGGCAAAGGTCAGGTCGGGGACGCCGAGGGCGACCGCCTGCGCAATGTTGAACACGTCATCGGTTCGGCTTTTGGCGACCTGATTTCCGGCGACGGTGCCTCCAACCGTCTGCAGGGCGGAGACGGCAACGACACCCTGATCGGCCGGGGCGGCAACGACACGCTGGAGGGCGGCAACGGGTCGGATCAGCTCAACTATTTCGGTGCCCCCAGCCGCGTGGTGGTCGAACTGTGGCGCGGCGCCGCCAGCATCAATGGGTATGGCGGCGCCGACCTGGTATCGGGCTTCGAGCGGCTGCGCGGAACGGCCTTCGATGACATTCTGGCCGGCGACGGAGCGAACAACATCCTGACCGGTTCCGGCGGCAACGACGGCCTCTACGCGGCCGATGGCAGCGACACGCTGAGCGGCGGTGCGGGCAACGATACGCTGGACGGCGGCGCCGGTGCGGACACCGCGGACTACAGTGCCGCTGCCGGCCCGGTCACCGCCGAACTCTGGCGCTCCTTCGCGCTGGTGGATGGCGACGGCGGCCAGGACGCGCTGTGGAACATCGAGCGCCTCGTCGGCTCCGCCTTCAATGACATCCTGGCCGGCGGCGCCGGCAACGAGTTCTTCAGCGGCGGCAATGGCAACGACGGCATCTACGCCGCCGCCGGCATCGATACGCTGATCGGCGGCGCGGGCAACGACACGCTGGACGGCGGCCCCGGCATCGACGTGGTGGACTACAGCGCCGCCGCCGGCCCGGTCACCGCCGAGCTCTGGCGCTCCTTCGCGCTGGTGGACGGCAACGGCGGGCAGGACGCGCTGTGGAACATCGAGGGCGTGATCGGCTCGGCCTTCGCCGACATCCTGGCCGGCGGCGCGGGCAACGAGGTGCTGGTGGGCAACGCCGGCAACGACGGGCTGTATGCGGCCGGCGGCATCGACACGCTGATGGGCGGTGCGGGCAACGACACGATGGACGGCGGGCCGGGCATCGACGCGGTGGACTACGGCGCGGCCACCGGGCCGGTCACCGCGGAGCTGTGGCGCTCCTTCGCCAGCAACGACGGCCAGGGGGGGCAGGACGCGCTGTGGAACATCGAGTACCTGCTGGGCTCGCCCTTCAACGACCTGCTGGCGGGCACGACGGGCGACAACTACCTAGCCGGGCAGAACGGGGCGGACCAGCTCTATGCAGCCGGTGGCAACGACACGCTGGTGGGCGGGCTGGGCAACGACACGCTGAACGGGGGGGCGGGGCTGGACGTCTTCCTGTTCAACACGGCGCTGGGGGCGACCAACGTCGACATCGTGCAGGACTTTGTGGTGGTGGATGACACCATCTGGCTGGAGAACGCGGTGTTCACGGCGCTGGTGGCCACCGGGCCGCTGGCGGCGGGGCAGCTGCGTGCCGGTGCGGGGGTGACCACGGCGGCCGACGGCGATGACCTGATTCTGTACAACAGCAGCACCGGGGCGCTGTACTACGACGCGGATGGCAGCGGTGGCGGGGCTGCGCCGGTGCAGTTCGCGCTGCTGGGCACCGGGCTGGGCCTGACAGTGGCGGATTTCGTCGTGATCTGACGCACGCGGCCCTCCGTTGCCCCACCCCACGTCGCCAGCACCGTCCAACCGATGTCGATCAATTTGACAGCATCGGCTTGCGGGTAACGGCGAGGCTGCCGGCGCAAGGGCACTCCGCCTCGCAAGGGACGGGGGCACAGCCTCCGGGCAAGGCCGCATGCGTGAACTTTCCGCACCCGCCGGGTTTGTTTGCCGTCCGGTCGTCCTGGCGCGTCCCCTTGGCGCGACCATTGCGTGCCCTGCGGCAACCACTTCAGCTGCTGACCGCCTCTGCCACATCCGGATGCCATGCCCGAGAATCTCGCCTGGACGATCCCCCCGAAACCGCCGTCCCCCGGGGGCACCACGGATTGTGGCCATCCTGTCTCTGGCGTATCGTCGGCCCTATCCGCTCGAATGTGAAGGACTCCCATGCCGCTCTCCCCCAAGCACCCCACCCTGCCGTGGCTGCGGCTTTGCCTGCTGGGCACCGCCGCTTTTTTTTGCCAGCCGGTACTTGCGAATGACGCCGAAGTCATCTTCGTGCTGGGTGTCGCCGAGGTGCGCGACAACCCGCAGGATGTCTGGCGCCCGATCAAGGTCGGCCAGCGGCTGAACGCCGGCCAGACGGTCCGCACCCAGGCCGGCAGCCAGACCGGCCTGCTGCTGCGCGACCAGACGCAGATCCGCGTCAACGAGCAGAGCACGCTGGTGGTCCGCGCCGTCGCGGCCGACGGCCAGGGCAGCACGCTGGACCTGCTGGGTGGCCGCATCTGGGCCCAGGTCAAGCAGACGGTGACCGGCGGGCTGCGCGCCTTGACCAAGGTCATCAACACCACCAGCCGGGAACCGGTGGTCCGCATCAACACGCCGACCGCCACCGTGGGCATCCGCGGCACCGACTGGGAACTGGTGGTGGCCGACGGCGGCGAGTCCACC
>JAEUOX010000382.1 GCA_016790475.1 Rhodoferax sp.
GGTGATCGCGCTGCGCCAGCAGGCGCTGCCCTTCGCGAACCACTGGTACACCGGCCTGCCGGACGCGCTGGGCCTGCATGACCTGGCCTGGATGGAGCCGGACGGCACCCCGCTGCAGGGCGAGGCCTGGCGCAATCCGTCGGCGCGTGCGCTGGCCTGCCTGATCGGGCGACCCGGCCGGGCCGCCGCGCCGCTGCTGCTGCTCGTCAATGCCGGGAAGGATGCGCGCCCCTTCCAGCTGCCGGCCGGCGTCTGGATGGGCCTGCTCGACAGCGCCCACCCGCACGGCCATTCGCGCTGGCACGGCCAGGGCGAGGTCGCGGTCGTGGTGCCAGGCCACAGCGTGCAGCTGTTCGCAGCGGCGGGCGCGGGCCTGCAGTGAGCCTGCGCGACACGGAGACCGATCCATGAGCTTCCCCCGATCCAGCGGCATCCTGCTGCATCCCACCAGCCTGCCGGGGCCGCATGGCTCAGGTGACCTCGGCGCCCATGCGCGGCATTTCGTCGACTGGCTGGTGGCCGCCGGCCAGCGCCTGTGGCAGATCCTGCCGCTGGGCGGCATCGGGCCGGGCAACTCGCCGTACATGAGCAGCTCGGCCTTCGCCGGCAATGTGCTGCTGATCGACCTGCAGGGACTGCAGGAGCGCGGCTGGCTGGAGGCCGCGGACTTGGCACCGGCCACCGGCTTCGAGGACCGGCGGCTGAACTTCGCTGCGGTCGTGCCCTGGCGCATGGAGCGGCTGCAGCGTGCGGCCGGCCGCTTTGCGGCGCAGGCGTCGGCCACGGACCAGGCCGATTTCGCCGCCTTCTGCGCACAGCAGGCCGGCTGGCTGGAGGACTATGCGCTGTTCATGGCGCTGGCCGATGCGCACGGCTGGGCGCTGTGGTGCGACTGGCCGGAAGGCCTGGCGGGGCGCAACGCCACGGCGCTGGCCGCGGCCCGCCGCCAGCACGCTCCGGCGATCCACTTCTGGCAGTTCTGCCAGTGGTGCTTCTTCCGCCAGTGGGCCGGGCTGCGGGACTACGCGCACGGCCGCGGCGTGCGCATCGTCGGGGATGCACCGATCTTCGTCGCCTACCAGAGCGCCGACGTCTGGGCCCGCCAGGGACTGTTCGAGCTCGACGCCGCGGGCCGGCCGCAGGTCGTGGCCGGCGTGCCGCCGGACTATTTCAGCGCCACCGGCCAGCGCTGGGGCAATCCGCTGTACCGCTGGGACGCACACCGCGCCGAGGGCTTCGCCTGGTGGACCGAACGCATCCGACGCACCTTCGATCTGGTCGACATCGTGCGCATCGACCACTTCCGCGGCTTTGCCGGCTACTGGGAGATCCCGGCCAGCGAGCCGACGGCCATCATCGGCCGCTGGATGCCGGGTCCCGGCGCCGCGCTGTTCGAGGCGATCCAGGCCGCACTCGGCCCGCTGCCAATCATCGCGGAAGACCTGGGGGTGATCACGCCCGAGGTCGACGCGCTGCGGCTGCGCTTCGGCCTGCCGGGCATGCGGGTGCTGCAGTTCGCGTTCGGCCGCGGCAACGACAACACCTACCTGCCGCACAACTATGTGCCCGGCACCGTGGTGTATGGCGGCACCCATGACAACAACACCAGCATCGGCTGGTGGGCCGAGGCCAGCGACGCGGAGCGCGCCCATGTGCGCGCCTACCTGCAGACCGACGGCCAGGACATCGCCTGGGACCTGATCCGCGCCGCCAGCGCCAGCGTGGCCGACACTGCGATCCACCCGCTGCAGGACGTGCTCGGGCTCGGCGCCGAATGCCGGATGAACCTGCCGGGCAAGGGCGAGGGTTATTGGGAGTGGCGCTTCACCTGGGACCAGGTGCGGCCGGAGCATGCGCAGCAGCTGCGGGGGCTCGGGGCGTTGTTTCGGCGGCTGTAGACCGCATGGGCATCCGGCCTGCAGCCCGCTTGCCAAGCCTCAATAATCACGACAGGAAGGCCGGCGGAGAACGCCGCATCCGCCCCCCACCGCGACGAAGGAGATTGCATGACCGCCAAGGACCCGTCACACGCCAGACAGGAATGCCCTCCCCTCCGACTGCTGCAGGCGCTCCGCGGCCTGCCCTGGACCGGCCTGCGCTTGGTCGGTGCCGGTTTCCTCGCGGGCATCGCCGCCAGCCTCAGCCTGATGTCCGTGGCGCAGGAGCCGGTCCGCAGGGGGGATGCACCGGCGGCGGATGCCCCGGACGCACGACGCATGGCCGAAGCCCTGCAACTGATCCGACGCAATGCCCTGCATGATGTCAGCGCCAGCGAGATCACCGATGGCTGCCTGGCGGGCATTGCGCGCGCGGCCGACCCGGAGTCGGAGTTCTACGACGCCAAGCGCTTCGCCGAGTTGCGCCAGAGCGCCAGTCCGCGCGCCGGCCTGGGACTGGAACTGCGCCTGCAGGGTGACCTGCCGGTGGTCGTGGCGCCGATCGACGGTTCGCCGGCCGAGCGCGCCGGCATCCAGCCCGGCGACACGCTGGTCAAGATCGACGATGCGACGACCGGCGGCATGACGTTGTCGGATGTGGTGCGCCGCTTGCAGGGTGAGCCACACAGCCTGGTAACGCTGACCCTGCGCCGCAACGGCGCGAACTCACTGCTGGAGCGCCGGATCGAGCGAGAGTTCATCCGTCTGCGCCCGGTGCAGTCGCGCCGGCTGGCACAGGGCCTGGCCTACGTACGGCTGAGCCAGTTCAGTGACACCAGCCTGCGTGGCTTCGCCACCGAGATGATGCGCCTGACGCAGGAGGGACCGGTGCCCACCGGCCTGGTACTGGATCTGCGCAACAACCCCGGCGGCGTGCTCGATGCGGCCGTCGGCCTGGCATCCGCCTTCCTGCCACGCGACACGCTGGTGCTGACCCTGCGCGGCCGCGCCGAGGAGGCCAATCGGCAGTTTCGTGCCACACCGGTGGACTACAGCCGCACCACGGACGAACTGGCCCGCCTGCCGGCCTGGACCAAGACGGTACCGGTCGCGGTGCTCGTCGACAGCGGTTCAGCGGCCGGGTCGGAAATCGTCGCCGGCGCGCTGCAGGACCACCGGCGCGCCGTCATCGTCGGCGAGCGGACCTTCGGGCGCGGCATCATCCAGACGATGTTCCCGCTCAGCGCGAGCACCGCGCTGAAGCTGACCACCGCTGAATGGCTGACCCCTGCCGGTACGCCGATCGCGCGCCGCGGCATCACACCGGATGTGGAGGCCCGCCGCGGTGATGGGGCGAGCGAGGACACGGCGCTGGCCGCCGCAACCGCGCGGATGGTTGCGCGCTGAGCGGCCTGCCTGACCGGATACGCCAGCTCACCATTCGAAGACCCGCTGCACCGGCCCGCTGAAGTCATTGTTGGCGCCCCAGCCGCCCATCACATGGGTGCCGACCAGCGCCGGGTCTTCCGGCGGGGCGGTGGCCAGCACCTCGGCGGCATAGTCCTCAGCGTTGTCCTGCGGGGCGTAGCCGAGCGCGAAGGCGGACTGGTTGTCGAAGAAGCCTCGCGTGTTGCCCGATACGCCGTACACCACGGCATAGCGCAGCGCGGCATGTGTCAGGCCGATGCGCACCAGCTGGGCCAGATCGCGCGCACTGGTCCAGATCGACAGCCGGCGCGGATCGATCGGCCGCTCGCCGAGAAAGCCGATCCGGATGCACAGCACGCGCAGGCCATACTTGTCGGCGAACAGCGCACCGACCTGCTCCCCGAAGGCCTTGGTCAGGCCATAGCGGCTGTCCGGGCGAAGCAACACATCGGTGCCGATGCGCCGGCGCCGCGGATAGTAGCCCACCACATGGTGCGAGCTCGCGAACACGACCCGCGCCACGCCGGCCTGGCGCGCCGCCTCGAACACCTGCCAGGCGCCGCGCACGTTGCCGTCGATCTGCTCCTCGATGGCGGCATCGGTCGTGCAACCTGCCAGGTGGATCACCGCGTCCACACCCTGCATGGCCTGC
>JAEUOX010000467.1 GCA_016790475.1 Rhodoferax sp.
TGGCCGCGTTGCGTCAGCGTGATGTCCAGCAGCCGCGCGGCTTTCTCGGCGTCGGCATAGAACATCTCGTAGAAGTCCCCCATGCGGTAGAGCAGCAGCGTATCGGGGTACGCGGCCTTGAGGCCGAGGTACTGCTGCATCATGGGGGTGTGGCCTTCCAGCCCGGCAGGCAGGCCCGGCGGCGGCGGTCGGTCTTGGGTCATCGAGGACGGGCGGTGCATCCGGGGTCGTGGGCCCCGTAGTGTGCCTCAGCCCGCCTGCGGCCGTTCGTACCAGTCCCGCGAGCCGTTCACCACCCGCACCACCAACAGCATCACCGGCACCTCGATCAGCACGCCGACCACGGTGGCCAGCGCCGCGCCGGACTCGAAGCCGAACAGGCTGATGGCCGCGGCCACCGCGAGCTCGAAGAAGTTCGACGCGCCGATCAGCGCGGAGGGGCAGGCGATGTTGTGCTTCTCGCCCAGCGCCCGGTTCAGGCCGTAGGCCAGGCCGGCGTTGAACAGCACCTGGATCAGGATCGGCACCGCCAGCAGCGCGATCACCAGCGGCTGCTGCAGGATGGCCTGCCCCTGGAACGCGAAAAGCAGCACCAGCGTCGCGAGCAGCGCGGTGACCGACCAGGGTGTGATGCGGGCCAGCGCGGCGTCCAGCGCGCCCGGCCCGCGCGCCAGCAAGGCCCGGCGCAGCCACTGCGACAGCGCCACCGGTATCAATATATAGAGCACCACCGAGGTCAGCAGCGTGTCCCAGGGCACGGTGATCGCCGACAGGCCCAGCAGGAAGGCGACCAGCGGCGCAAACGCCACCAGCATGATGCTGTCGTTGAGCGCCACCTGGGACAGCGTGAACACCGGGTCGCCGCCGGTCAGGCGGCTCCAGACGAAGACCATCGCGGTGCAAGGTGCCGCCGCCAGCAGGATCAGGCCGGCGATGTAGCTGTCGAGCTGGTCGGCCGGCAGCAGCGGCGCGAACAGCTGGCGGATGAAGATCCAGCCCAGCAAGGCCATCGAGAACGGCTTGACGAGCCAGTTCACGAACAGCGTCACGCCGATGCCGCGCGCATGGTGGCGGACTTCGCCCAGCGCCGCGAAGTCCACCTTGACCAGCATCGGGATGATCATCACCCAGATCAGCAGGCCCACCGGAAGGTTGACCCGGGCGACTTCCATCCGGCCGATGGCCTGGAACACGGCGGGGAAGACCTGGCCCAGCCCGACCCCGGCCAGGATGCAGATCAGCACCCAGGCGCTCAGGTAGCGCTCGAACACGTTCATCGATGCGCTTGCGGGCGCAGTTCGGGAGCCTGCCATGTCAGCGCTGCGCCAGCTCGCGGGCGCTTTGCTGCAACAGCGTGCGCTGCAGCTTGTCCGGTGGCAGGTTGACCAGCAGTTCGGCACGCCGCTTGATCTGGTGCAGCGTCTGGCGGAAGGCCTCGCGCTTGTCCGCGTCCGGGCCGTCACCGGCGGACGGGTCGGCATAGCCCCAGTGCGCGGTCGCCGGGTGTCCCGGCCAGATCGGGCAGACCTCGCCGGCCGCGTTGTCGCAGACGGTGATGATCAGATCCATCACCGGGGCACCGGGCTGAGCGAACACATCCCAGCTTTTGCTGTGCAGGCCGTCTGTCGGGATACCCGCCGACTGCAGCACCTCCAGTCCGAGCGGGTGCGGCTGCTGGCTCGGGCGCGGACTGCTGCCGGCGGAATGGGCGCGGAAACGACCCTGACCGATCGCATTCAGCACGGCTTCGGCCAGGATGCTGCGGGCGGAATTGTGCGTGCACAGGAAGAGCACGTTCAACGGCGCGTCTGTCATGGTGCTCTCTCAGCAGCAGGCCTTGGCCGGGGCGCCCGGGCCGCAGCAGGGGACCGCAGCCGCGCTGGCCGCCACCGCCGGCGCGCAGCAGGGTGCGCCGTCGGCCGGCTGGACGCGTTCGTTGAACACCGGAATGTTGCCCAGCGTATGGAAATGCTCCCAGGCCACGCCCTGCGGGTCGGTGACCCAGTGCTTTTCGCTGCGCGCGTAGCAGCAGGAGGTGGCGCCTTCGTCCAGCACCGCGGTGTCGGCAGACTCGGCGCGGGCCTTGAGTTCGGCCAGTTCACCGGCATCGTCGACCTGGAAACCCAGGTGATCCAGCCCCGGCCGGTCGCCGCGCGTCGAGATCGCGAAGTTCACGCGGGGGTCGTCCAGCATCCACTTGGCGTAGTCGACTTCGACGCGGGCCGGGGCGGTGTTAAAAAGTCTGGAATAAAACTGGACGCTTTTGTCAATGTTTTCGACATGCAGATGGACGTGAAATCGCTTCATCAAAGGCTCCTGAAGGG
>JAEUOX010000495.1 GCA_016790475.1 Rhodoferax sp.
TGCTGCAGCTCCGTGACAGCCAGGACCGGGTGGTCCTGGCAGGGCATTTCCTGCCCACCGAGACCCAGGGTTCGCAGCAGTTCGATCGTCGCATCGACCGCGTCGAGTTCGACCAGGATGGGGCCTGGACCGCCGCGGATCTGGACGCCCTGGCCGTGCGCGCGGCCAACAACCGTGCGCCGCTGGTGCAGCAGACACTGTCCCTGCAACAGGCCCGTGTCGGCGAGCCGTTCCAGTGGACGCTGCCGGCCGGTACGCTGATGGACCCGGATGCCTGGGACAGCTTGCGCTACAGCCTGCAGGCCCCGGAGGGCGGAACGTTGCCAGCCTGGATCCACTTCGACGCAGTCCGCCTGCAGCTGAGCGGCACGCCCGCCACCGGCGATACCGGCGAGCGCACGGTGGTGATCCGCGCCACCGATCTGTACGGCCTGTCGGTGGGCCTGCCGGTCACGCTGCGCATCACCGACCCGCTGATCCTGGGCACGCCAGGCAACGACACGCTGACCGGCGGCCCGATGAACGACACGCTGCGCGGGTTGGCCGGGCAGGATCTGCTGACCGGTGGCGGCGGTGGCGACGTGTTCGACGGCGGCAGTGGCGACGACACGCTGCAGGGCAGCGCCTGGGCGGATACCTACCTGTTCGGCCCGGGGGACGGACGCGACACGATCCTGGAGGTCGCGCCGAACGCCGGCGTTGCGGACCGCCTGCTGCTGGGCCCGGGCATCCTGCCGGCCGAGTTGCGCGTGGCGCGGCAGGTCGACGACCTGGTGCTGAGCCACGTCAACGGTGCGGACCAGATCACCGTGCGCGGCTGGTTTCTGCTGGCCGGCCCGCGGCTGGCAGAGGTGGTCTTTGCCGATGGCACCCGGTGGACGCCGGAGGCCTTGACGGCGCAAGGGCTGCTGCGCCTTGGAACCGCGGGCGATGATCTTCTGCTCGGCACGGCGCTCGACGACAGCCTGCAGGGGCTGGGTGGCAACGACACGTTGCGCGGAGGCAGCGGCAGCGACCTGCTCGAGGGCGGGCCAGGCCATGACGTGCTGGAGGCCGGTGCGGGCGACAGCCGCTCGGTCGGCAACCGGCTGCTGGGGGGCGCAGGCAACGACCGGCTCTCGGCCAGTCTGTCCTCGCGCGACAACCTGTTCGTCGGCGGGCCGGGCGACGACGCGCTGCAGGGCAGCGGTGGAACGGACACCTACCGCTTTGACTGGGGCGACGGGCAGGACCGCATCACCGAGACGCAGGCCGGCGCCGGCGGCGGAAGCGATGTGCTGGAGTTCGGAGCCGGCATTGCGCCGGCAGACATCCGCGTGACGCGCAACCTGAACGACCTGATCCTGACCCATGCCAACGGCACGGATGCCGTCACCGTCGGCAACTGGCTCGCGCGCAATGCGACCGGCTCGGACACCGCGACCCGCATCGAGACGGTGCGCTTTGCCGACGGCACGGTGTGGACCTCGGCCACGCTGACGGCTGCTGCACGGGTGACGACCGGCACGGCCGCGCGGGATCTGCTGACCGGCTCCGACATGGACGACCAGCTGTTCGGACAGGCCGGTGACGATCGCCTGCAGGGTGGCCAGGGCCGCAACCTGCTCGATGGCGGCGATGGCGATGACCTGCTGATCGCCGACGATGGCCGCTTCACGGTGTTCACCTTTCCCGCGTCGCTGGTGGACGACTGGGCCAGCAACACCCTGGTCGGCGGCGCCGGCAACGACACGCTGTGGGCCACCGCGCTGGCGCGCGACACGGTGATGGAGGGCGGCCCGGGCCAGGACACGCTGCTGGGCAGTGCCTACAACGACACCTACCGCTTCGCGCCGGGTGACGGGCGGGACACCCTCACCGAGGTCGCGCCGGCGGCGGGCCGGCAGGACACGCTGCTCTGGGGCGGCGGCATCACACCCGCCGACATCCGCCTGCAGAGGGTCGGCAACGATCTGGTGCTGGGCCACGCGATGGGACAGGACCAGATCACCGTGACGGGCTGGTTCGCAGGCGTCGGGCAGCAGATCGAGCGCATCCAGTTCGAGGATGGCACCGTCTGGGATCCGGCCTATGTCGCGGCGCACCTGACGGTCCCGGCAACGGGCACGCCCGGTGCCGACAGTCTGACCGGTACGGAGGGCTACGATCTGTTGTTCGGCGAGGCCGGCAATGACCGTCTGGCCGGCCTGGCGGGTGCGGACTGGCTGCGCGGTGGCGCGGGCAACGACACGCTGGAAGGTGGTGACGGCGCGGACGTGTTGCTCGGGGACAGCCCGGCGGATGCAGCACCCGGCCCGCAGGCGATCACCCGCCTGGCGATCGTGGCCCGGGGCACGGTCTGCGACGGCCAGTGGCCGATCATGGAGGTGTGGATCGGCGGCAACCGCCTGCAGACCTTCCAGGTCGCCAGCAGCAGCTGGTCCTCCTACGGGGTCGCCGTACCGGCCGGACTGCGGGCGGAGGCGGTGGACATCGTGTTCACGAACGACGCCTACCGGCCGGATCTGGGGCAGGACCGCAACCTGTATGTGGACCGTCTGGAGGTCGACGGGCGCAGCGTGTCGGCGTCCGGTGCCGGCGTGGTGCTGGACTACGGCACCGGCGCGGGCGCCTTCGACGGGTTCAACACCACGCTGGGCCAGGGCATGCTGACGACGCAGGGCGCGCTGCGCATCGGACTGCAGTCGAACGACCAGCTCGATGGCGGCGCCGGTGCCGATACGCTGGCCGGCGGCGCCGGGCAGGACCTGTACCTGGTGGACGACGTCGGCGACCGGATCCTCGAGCTGCCGGGCGCAGGCCACGACATCGTGCGCAGCAGCGTCAGCATCGCGCTGCCGGATGCCGTGGAGGATCTGGAGCTGCTGGGCCATCTGCCGCTGCAGGGCACCGGCAACGGCGGCACCAACACGCTGCGCGGCAATGCTGCGGCCAACCGGCTGGACGGGGGTGGCGGCAGCGACATGCTGGTCGGTGGCGACGGGGACGACACCTATGTCGTGGACCGCATGGGCGATGGGGTCTATGAGATGGGCGGCGGCGGCGTCGACACGGTGGAGAGCACCGTCAGCTACACGCTGGGCAATGAGGTCGAGCACCTGCGACTGTTCGGCGAGGCGCTGCAGGGCAACGGCAATGCGCTGGACAACCGCATCACCGGCAATGCCACGGACAACCAGCTGACGGGCGCTGCCGGCAACGATACGCTGTGGGGCGAGGCGGGCGCCGATCGCCTGCTGGGCGGCGACGGCAATGACCGGCTGTACGGTGATGCGGTCGGTGCGGTCGCCGCGAACGAAGCGCTGGGCCGGCTGGTGGTGTTCGCGCGTGGCACCCCCTGTACCGACGTCTGGCCGCAGATGGAGATCTGGGTGGCCGGCCGTCTGCTGAAGACCTTCACGGTCGACAGCGCTGCGCCGACACCGTACAGCCTGCCATTGCCGCCTGGCACGGCAGGCCAGAGCGTGGATATCGTGTTCACCAACGACGCAGCCCGCACCGACCTGGGGCAGGACCGCAATCTGTTCGTCGACCGCATCGAGGTGGACGGCCGCACGCTGAGCGCCTCAGGGGCGGGTGCGGTGCTGGACTTCGGCGCCGGCGCCGACGCGCGGGACGGCTTCAACACCACGCTGGGCGATGGGGCCCTCACTTCCCCCGGCGCATTGCGCATCGGCCTGCGCGGTGCCGACTGGCTCGATGGCGGTGCCGGCGTGGACACGCTGGAAGGCGGCCCCGGCCAGGATGTCTACCTGGTCGATCACCCGGGGGACATGATTGTCGAGACCCCGGCGGGTGGGCATGACATCGTGCGGTCCAGCGTCAGCTACACGCTCCCCGCCCAGGTGGAGGATCTGGAGCTGGTCGGCACCCTGGCCATCGGCGCCAGAGGCAATGCCGGCCCCAACACCTTGCGGGGCAATTCTGCGGCGAACCGGCTGGACGGGGGCCCGGGCCGCGACATGCTGGTGGGCGGCGCCGGCGACGACACCTATGTTGTCGATGACCCGGGCGATGCGATCTACGAAATGGCAGGCGGCGGGATCGATACGGTCGAGAGCACGACGACCTACACGCTGGGTGGGGCGCTGGAGAACCTTCTGCTCGTCGGCGCGCAGGCGATCCACGGCACCGGAAACGCCGAGAACAACCGGATCGAGGGCAATGCGGCCGCCAACCGGCTGGCGGGAGGGCCCGGCCAGGACACGTTGTGGGGCGGCGCCGGCAGCGACAGTCTGTCCGGCGGCGACGGTGCCGACTGGCTGCAGGGCGATACCCCGGGCGAGGTTGCATTGCCGCTGGCAGTGAGCAGCCTGGTGATCCATGCGCGAGGCACGGTTTGTGACGGCGTCTGGCCGACGATGGAAGTCTGGCTCGGCGGCACGCGGGTGCAGACGATCAGCGTGCAAAGCAGCCTGCCGTTTCCTTACCCGGTGAACGTGCGCGCCGGCACCACGGCGCTCAGCGTGGACATCGTGTTCACGAACGACGCGAGCCGGCCGGATCTGGGCCAGGACCGCAATCTGTTCGTCGACCGCATCCTGGTCAACGGCCAGTCTTTCGGCGCCAGCGGGGCCGGCACGGTGCTGGATCTCGGCACCGGCGCGGGTGCGCTGGATGGCTACGACACGACCATGGGCTTCGGCACGCTGGCGACGCCGTCCGGGCTGCGCATCGGCCTGCAGGGCGGCGACCAGCTCGATGGCGGCGCGGGGGTGGACACGATGGCCGGGGGCATCGGCAATGACCTTTATCTGGTGGACCACTCCGATGACCAGATCCAGGAGTTCGCGGGCGGCGGCCACGACATCGTCCGGGCCAGCGTCAGCTACACCCTGCCCGAGGGCGTGGAGGATCTGGAGCTCACCGGCAGCGCCCCGGGCGCCGCCAAGGGCAATGATGGCGTCAACACGCTGCGTGGCAATGCGGGCCCCAACCGCCTGGAGGGCGGCCTGGGCAACGACCTGCTGGTGGGCGGCCTGGGCGGTGATCGCTATGTGCTGTCGAATGGCGGCGGCGCCGACGCCATCCAGGAGGATGACAACACCCCCGGCAGCATCGATGTGGCCGCGTTCGAGGGAAACGCCACCTTCGAGCAGCTCTGGTTCCGCCAGGTGGAAAGTGCACTGGAGGTGCGGGTGATCGGCACCGATGACCGCTTCACCGTCAGCGGGTGGTACGCCAACAGCGCCCACCGCCTGGAGCAGTTTCAGAGCAGCGACGGGCGCGTTCTGCTGGAGAGCCAGGTGCAGACGCTGGTGCAGGCGATGGCGGCGTTCGCGCCGCCGCCGATGGGCCAGATGATGCTGCCGGCCAACTATGCCAGCGCATTGGCGCCGGTGCTGGCGGCCAGCTGGCAGTGAGTTGACCGCTACCCGGCACCCGTCGCGGTGGCCGCCAGCCGCTGCCCGAACCCGCCCGCCCCACTCATTGTGATCACCAGCCGGTGCGTCGCCCGCGTCGCCGCCACGTAGAAGATGCGCGCCTCCTCCCGTTCATCCTCGCCGGCACCGGGCATCTGCCCGATGCCGGGCAGTGCCACCAGCGGGAACTCCAGCCCCTTGCTCGCATGCATCGTCAGGATCTTGATCGTGTCCGCCTGCGGCTGGAAGTCGCCGGAGCCGCGTCGCAGCTGGTAGGGCAGGCGCAGGCGCGCCAGCGCCGCGGCCACGGCATCCATCACCGCATGGCGCCGGCAGATCACCGCCATGTCACCCCAGCGGGTCTGCCCCTGGTCATGGGCTTCGCGCAGCAGCTCGGCGATGCGCTGCGTTTCGTCGCGCAGGCTGGGCAGGCGCAGCACCAGCGGCGCGTCGCCCTCGCGGCCGCAGCTGACCGGGCGCACCAGCGGGATG
>JAEUOX010000399.1 GCA_016790475.1 Rhodoferax sp.
AGGATGTGCTCCGGGAAGCCGCTGCCATGGTCCTGCACCACCAGGCGCACGCGCCGCCCGGGCTCGTTCCACTGGGTGCGGATCAGCACGCCATGGCCCTCCTGGCGGGCCAGCGCGGCGGGCGTGGCATCCTGCGCGTTCTGCAGCAGGTTGTGCACGACCTGGCGCAGCTGTTGTGCGTCGCCCAGGATTGGCGGGCAGGCGGCGTCGAGCTCCATGCGCACCGGCACATGGGCGTTGTCGCTTTCGTAGAGCTGCAGCACGTCGGTGACGAGCGCATTCAGGTCGAGTGCCTTGAGCTCCGCGGCGGGCAGCCGGGCGTAGTCGCGGAACTCGTTGACCAGGCGCTTCATCGCGTCGACCTGGTCGACGATGGTCTTGACGGACTTGGCCAGGATGGCCTGCTCCGGCGGCGCCACCTTGCCCGAGAGCTTCATCTCCAGCCGCTCGGCCGACAGCTGGATCGGCGTGAGCGGGTTCTTGATCTCGTGCGCCAGTCGGCGCGCCACTTCGCCCCAGGCCTGCGCGCGCTGGGCGGAGACGATCTCGGAGATGTCGTCAAACACCAGCAGCCGGTGCGTTCCGGGCAGCATGGCGCCCCGCGCGACCAGCGTGATCGCGTTGTCGGCGTCGGGGCTGCCCGGCGCCGCGGCGCTGCCGCCCAGTTCGAAGGATTGCTGCCAGTGGTCCAGGCCGTCCTCGCTGCGCTCGCCGAGGAAAGCATCGAAGCGCTTCTGCACCTCGGCCCCGAAGGCCTGCAGGCCCTCCACCTCGGCCAGGTTGCGGCCCTCGAAGGCCGCCAGCGGCAGGCGCAGGATCCGGGTGGCGCCCGGGTTGGACGAGATGATCAGGCCCTGCGCGTCGAGCACCATCACGCCGGCGGTCAGGTTGTCCAGGATGGTCTGCAGGTTGGCCCGGGCCGCGTTCACCTGCTCCATGCTGGCACTGACCGCCTGCCGGGCGTCGGCCAGCTGCTGGGTCATGTCGGCGAAGGTGCGGGTCAGGCCGCCGAGCTCGTCCTTGCCCTGCAGCGCGAGCTTGGGGGTCAGGTCGCCGGCGGCCACCTGGCCCATGCCGTCGGCCAGCAGCAGCAGCGGGCGCACGATCTGGTTGCCCAGCACGATGGCCAGCAGCATCGCGCCGAACACCGCCAGGAACAGGCTCAATGTCAGCGTGCCGATGTACATGCGGCGCAGGCCGTCGCGCGCCAGCGAGCGCTCCTGGTACTCCCGGTTGGCCTGGGTCACGGCCAGCGCGTTCGTCACCAGCGCCGCCGGCAGCGCCTGCGTGACCAGCAGGTAGCGCGGTTCGCCCTGCAG
This sequence comes from Rhodoferax sp., assembly GCA_016790475.1. Classification (GTDB taxonomy): domain Bacteria; phylum Pseudomonadota; class Gammaproteobacteria; order Burkholderiales; family Burkholderiaceae_C; genus CAISIP01. The sequence continues at coordinate 1,320 of JAEUOX010000399.1, forward strand.
CTGGAAGCCCGGGTTGGTGACGACGGCCAGGGCCTTGACGCGTGCGTCGTTGACGGTGGCCGGCGTGGCCTCGTCCAGCCCCTCGACCCAGCCGATCGCCCGCGCCGAGCGCGCGTTGCGAAACTGCTGCGGCGTCGGCCGCTCGGTGCTGATCTGGAAGCGCGCCTGCGTCACCGAGGTGATCTGCTGGCCGGCACCGTTGAACAGCACCACGTCGCTGGCGCCAAGCTGGTCGCGCAGCCGCTCCAGCGGCAGCGTCGCAGCGGCATCGGCGACACCGGAGAGCTGGGGCGTGGCGATGCGGGCCTTGTTCGTCAGGTCGTTCGTCAGGGTCTCCAGCGTGACCCGACCCAGGTTCAGGCCGGCGTCCAGCGCGCCCTCCACCTTCACGTCGAACCAGCTCTCGATCGAGCGCGACACGAACTGGTAGGACACGACATAGATCAGCATGCCGGGCACGAACCCGGCCAGCGCGAAGATCGCGGCCAGCTTCAGCAGCAGCCGGCTGCCGAAGCGCTTGCGCCGCAGCCGCGAGAACAGGCGGGCGATGATCCAGCCGATGACCAGCAGCAGCAACCCGGCGACGACCATGTTGACGGCGAAGAGCCGGCCGTAGTTGCGCTCGTAGAGCTCCCGGTTGTTCGTGGCCTGGGTCAGCAGGAACAGCAGCACCAGCCCGATGGCGGTCATCGCGGCCAGCCCGACGCCGATGGTCCAGCGCAGTGCGCGCGACTGGTGTTTGAGCGCGGCACTGCCCGCAGGGGGCGTCGCCGCGGAGGCGCTCACTTGGGCGCCTCCGGGCCAATCTGCTGGGTCGCGCGGGCAGCGATGGTCCAATCCGACTGTCCGAAGGCGCCGATCTGGAACGGCCGCGGGAGCTGCTCCAGGTCCAGGCTGAAGCGGAACTCCACCTTGTGCGTGGCGCCGCTGTCGAGCACGCTGGCGTCCGCCACCTTCCAGCCGGAGAGGCGGCGCAGCGCGGCCATCGCCTCGGCCAGCGTGTCGAAACTCTGGCTCAGCGTCATGCCCGCGCTGCTGGCGGTGATCGGCCCGGACGCGATATGGAGCCGCCAGCGCCGCGTGAGCGGCTGGTAGGCCAGGCGCATGTGGCGCTGCACGCTGGCCACGACCTTGTCGGACCAGTACCAGCGGTGGCGCATGACCTCGGCCTCGGCCACGAAGACCATCGGCACGCCCTTCATCAGGGCTTCCTCGACGGCCGGGGGCAGGTCGACGCGCAGCGTGGCGTACAGCAGGATGCCCTCGGCGTCGCGCTCCAGCCGCATCTGGGTGATCTCGGCGGCGGACTCGGCGCGGGCGGGCACCAGCTGCAGCCACCCCAGCGGCAGCGCCAGCAGCCACAGCAGCAGCAGCCGCCTAACCCCGGCGCTTTTCCAGCAGCGCGTAAAAGAATCCGTCGTGGTCACCCTGTGGATTGTCCGGGACGCCCCCGTCGTTTGACGGCAAATGCGGCAGCAAATGGCCGGGTGACGGCTGCAAGCATGCGTCGGTGTTGTGTGCAAGAAACGTTTCGATCGGGTCGCGGCCCTCGGCGGCGAACACCGAGCAGGTCGCATAAAGCAGGCGCCCGCCGGGCCGCAGCAGCGGCCACAGCGTGCGCAGCAGACGGGCCTGCGTCGCGGCCAGCTGGGCCACATCGGTCTCGCGCCGCAGCCAGGCGACATCCGGGTGCCGGCGCACGATGCCCGACGCGGTGCAGGGTGCATCCAGCAGGATCGCATCGAACGG
>JAEUOX010000081.1 GCA_016790475.1 Rhodoferax sp.
TGGCCGCGCAGGCGCTGGTTCAGGTGCTTCGCGACGCGGCTGCCCCAGAACTGGTACAGGTTGGTGCCCAGCGGGTTCTCCAGCCGGGTGCCCATCTCCAGCCGGTAGGGCTGCATGCGGTCCATCGGGCGCAGCACGCCATACAGGCCGCTGAGCAGGCACAGGTGCTCCTGGGCCCAGGCCAGGTCGTCCGGCGGCAGATCGCGGGCGCCCAGGCCGCCATAGACGTCACCGTCGAAGGCCAGCACCGCCTGGCGCGTCTGGCCCGGCTCCGGCTTGCGGCGCCAGGCCTTGTAACGCTGCGCATTGAGCTTCGCCAACTGCTCGCTGAGCTCCATCAGCTCGGCGATCTCTGCCGGCTTCTTCTTGCGCAGCAGGCCGATCAGCTTGACGGCCTCCGGCACGAACAGCGGCTCGGTGGCGGGCAGCTCGGGCAACGGGGTTTCGTAATCGAGCGACTTGGCAGGCGACAGCAGGAAAAGCATGGGCTCCGAGTCTATGCCAGGTCGCCCGCGAGCGATGCCAGCGTCTCGGGGGGGATGGCCATGTGGGCCGGGTAGTTGGTGTGGTCGCAGCCGAGCTTGACGCTGGCGCCGGCCTTGACCGCGGCGCGCATCGGCGCGCTGAGCTCGAAGCGCACGAAGTGCACGGCGGAGGTCTTCTCGGCGTTCTCGCGGTCCAGGTCCTCGTCGGCAATCGCATACACCCGCGGCTGGCCCTCGACCTCGATGAACATGCGGTCCTCGACGCCGATCAGCCGGGCGAGCTCGCGCTTGCGCTCGTTGATGTCGGGGTACTCGATCAGCATCGTGGCCTTCCAGTTGGTGCCACTGGGCACCAGCGGCGCATAGGCCTCGATCTCCTGGGCGATGCCCTCCTCCTCGAAGATCTTCTCGATGCGCAGCATCTCCTGGATCTGGTAGCGGATCGTGAGCTCGCTCTCGAACTGCAGCGTGATGTGCTCGCCCAGGCCGATCGAGCGCAGCTTGCGGTGCGCAATGATCTCGCCCTTGTGGGCCTTGCGGTACTTGCTGTAGGCCTCCAGGCTCAGGAGGTTCTCGGGGGTGATGTGGCCGGTGAGTTGCATGGCGGTAGGCTCCTATTTCAGACCGTAGGCTTCGCGGATCAGCGTGATCGGGTGCTTCTGAGGCACGTTGCCGTGCTGGTTCACCTCGAACCCCTGGGCGATATGGTGGCCGCCCAGCGGGCAGTCCGAGCTGATGACGTCGGGCGCGCCGCCGTCCTTGTGGTTGGCCATGGCCTTGAACAGCGGCTTGCCGATCTTCATGGCCTGCTGGTGCGTGCCCTTCTTGACGCCGAAGGTGCCGGCATGGCCGGAGCAGCGCTCATGCGTGTGCACGCTGGTGCCGGGCACCATCTTGAGCATCTCCTCCGTCTTCTTGCCGATGTTCTGCACCCGGCCGTGGCACGGGATCTGGTAGCTGACCTTGCCCAGCGGCTGGCTGAACTCCGTCTTCAGCAGGCCGTCGCGCTTGCGCGCCATCAGGTACTCGAACGGGTCCCACATCGCTTCCTGCACCAGCTTGACGTCGGCGTCGTCCGGGTACATCAGCGGGATCTCCTGCTTGAACATCAGCGTGCAGCTCGGCACCGCGCTCAGGATCGCATAGCCCTCGCGCGCGTAGCGGGCCAGGATCGGGATGTTGACCTCCTTGCTGGCGTTCACAGACTGCATGTCGCCGAGCTCGAGCTTGGGCATGCCGCAGCACTTCTCCTTCTCGACCAGCACATAGGGCACGGCGTTGTGGTCCAGCAGCTTGAGCAGGTCCAGGCCGATGCCGGGCTCGTTGTAGTTGATGAAGCAGGTGGAATAGATCACCACCTTGCCGGGCGTCTTGTCGCCGTTGCGCACCGGGTGGTCCGCGCTCTTGGGCGCGGCCGAGCGGAACTTGCGCGTGGCCAGCGACGGCAGCCAGGCATTCTTGTCCACACCCAGCTGGCTTTCCATAATGTTGCGGGCCGCGGTGGTCTTGTTGACCGCATTGACCGCCTGCACGACGATCGGGATGCCGGCGAACTGGCCGTGCACATCGGTCGAGGCCAGCAGCTTCTCGCCGAAGCCGACCTCGCCCTTCTTGAACTTGATGGCCTTGGCACGCAGCATCGTGTGCGGGAAGTCCAGGTTCCACTCGTGCGGCGGCACGTAGGGGCACTTCGTCAGGTAGCACAGGTCGCACAGGTAGCACTGGTCGACGACCTTCCAGTAGTCCTTCTTGTCGACGCCGTCGACCTCCATCGTCTTGCTCTCGTCGACCAGGTCGAACAGCGTCGGGAAGGAGCCGCACAGGCTCACGCATCGCCGGCATCCGTGGCAGATGTCGAAGATGCGCTCCATCTCCTTGAAGGTGGCTTCCTCGTTGTAGTACTCCGGGTTCTGCCAGTCGATCGGGTGCCGGGTGGGGGCTTCCAGGTTGCCTTCGCGTGCCATGGCGTCCTCTTGGTGGTGGTCGGTGTCGGGGTTTGCCGAAGGAACCCGGGGCCCCTTCGGCAAACCGGCTGCCGAAGCAGCCGGGGGTGGCTGCGTGCACCAGGCACGCAGCGGGGTGCCCGCGAGGGCTCAATCGGCGAGTTCGGCCAGCGCCTTGGCGTAGCGGTTGGCGTGGCTGCGCTCGGCCTTGGCCAGCGTCTCGAACCAGTCGGCGATCTCGTCATGGCCTTCGGCGCGGGCCGTCTTGGCCATGCCGGGGTACATGTCGGTGTACTCGTGGGTTTCACCGGCGACGGAGGCCTTCAGGTTGTCGCGGGTGGAGCCGATCGGCAGGCCGGTGGCCGGGTCGCCGCACTGCTCGAGCCACTCCAGGTGCCCATGGGCATGGCCGGTTTCGCCTTCGGCGGTGGAGCGGAACAGCGCTGCCACGTCGTTCTGGCCTTCAATGTCGGCCTTGTTCGCGAAATACAGGTAGCGGCGGTTGGCCTGGGACTCGCCTGCGAAGGCGGCCTTCAGGTTTTCTTCCGTCTTGGAGCCTTTGAGTGCTGCCATGGAAATCTCCTTTGGGTTAAGAATCGGACACGTCGCCCGGAGCCGAGGCCGGTGCCGGGACCCGCAGAGGGTAGCGGCGTCGCCGGGCAGCGTCCAGTTGCCAAAATCAATAAATCGGATGCAATTTGCCTATGGAGGCAGCCCAGGTGATAACGATTCTCAACAAGACCTTCGCATCCGGCGGGCACAGGTTTACGATGCCCCCACCCGAGCCCGCCTGTGCGGGCCCCTGAACAGGAGACTGCCATGCCCCCGACCACCCGCTCCAGCGCCGCCGTGCCGGCGCCGCCCCCGATCCAGCAACTGCACCACTATGCCTACCGGGCCCGTGATGCCGAGGAGACCCGCCACTTCTACGAGGACATCCTCGGCCTGCCGATGTACCACATCATCCAGAGCGACCATGTGCCGAGCACCGGCGAGTTCTGCCCGTACACGCACTTCTTCTTCCGGCTGCAGGACGGCTCCTTCATCGCGTTCTTCGACCTCGGCGACGACGAGGCCGCCCTGCCCTCGCCGAACACGCCGCAGTGGGTGAACCACATCGCGTTCCGCGTCAACCACATCGCCGAGCTGGAGGCGATGAAGGCCCGGCTGGAGGCCCACGGCATCGAGGTGATCGGCATTACCGACCACCACATCTTCAAGAGCATCTATTTCTTCGACCCCAACGGCGTGCGGCTCGAACTGTCGGCCCAGGTGGCGAACGAGTTCCAGATGCTCAAGGAGAGCACGACCGCCCATGCCCGGCTGGACGAATGGACGCAGCGCAAGCAGCAGTGGCGGGCCGAGCGGGCCCGCGGCCAGGCACCCGAACGCCTGCGGCCGCAACACAACGACCGCCCCGAGGTGGCCGCCCGGCAGGCCGCCGCCGGCTGAGGCACGGAGCACGGCCATGGCCACCGCCAGCGGCGCCCCCTACCGCGAAGCCGCATTCGCCAACGGCTACGAGTTCGCCCAGGGCAGCGGTTATGCGCTCCCACGCTATCCGTTCGCGCTGCCACCGGAGCTGCGCGGCACCGCCACCACGCGCTACCCGGTCGTGATCGTCGGGGCCGGCATCACCGGCCTCACGCTGGCCTGCGCACTGGCAGTGCGCGGCATCGCGGCAGTGGTTCTGGACGAGGACGACACCGTCGGCGTCAAGGGGGCGGCCTCGCGCGGCATCTGCTACACGCAGAAATCGCTCGAGATCTTCCAGCGCCTGGGCATCTATGAGCGCATTGCGGCCCGGGGCATCCAGTGGAGCGTGGGGCGCACCTTTGCCGGCAGCGACGAGATCTATGCCTTCGACCTGCGCCAGCAGGGCAGCTTCCAGCTGTCGCAGCAGCCGCCCTTCATCAACATCCAGCAGTTCTACATCGAGGGCTACCTGGTCGAGCGGATCCAGGCGCTCGCCACCGGCCCGGACGCGGTCGACCTGCGCTGGATGTCGCGCGTGATCGGATTCACGCAGCAGCCCGGGTATGCCGAGCTGGAGGTCGAGACACCGGCCGGGCGCTATGTGCTGCAGGCCACCCATGTGGTGGACGCCAGCGGCGCGCACTCCCCCTTCCATGCCTGGTGCGGCGTGCCGATGCAGCAGCGTCGCGGCGACGACCGCTGGTGCATCGCCGACGTGCGCTTTGCGCACCAGCCGCCGGCAGAGCGCCACACCTGGATCGAGGCGCCCTTCAACGACCAGCGCGCCGTCTGGCAGCACGGGATGGCGGACGAGGTCTGGCGCATCGACTACCAGCTGGCGCCGGACGCCGACCTGGCGGACGCCGGCAGCGCGGCCCAGGTCCGCGCGCGGCTGGCCCGGCAGTTCGGCGCCGACACGGCCTGCGAGATCGTCTGGGTCGGGCCCTATGCCTACCGAAGCCAGTGCCTGGAGCAGCTGCGCTGCGGCAGCGTCTTCTTCATGGGTGACAGCGCCAAGATCGTCAGCCCGTTCGGTGCGCGCGGCGGCAACACCGGCGTGGCGGATGCCGACAACCTGGCCTGGAAGCTGGCGGTGGTGCTGCGGGGCCTGGCCCCGGCCACGTTGCTCGACAGCTACCAGGACGAGCGGCTGGAGGCCGCGCAGCAGAACGCGCAGGTGACCGCCCGCACGACCCGCTTCCTGCGGCCGGCCGACGGCATCGAGCGTACCTTCCGCAGCGCGGTGATCGGCCTGGCGCGGCGCCATCCGTTTGCGCGCCAGCTGGTCAACACCGGGCGCATGGCGGTCGCCAATGCCTACACCCGGTCCCGCGCCTGCGAACGCACCGGCGGGCTGTCGGTGCAGAACGTCGCCTTCGCCTGGCTGGACGGCAGCACCGGCTGCGTCAACGACCTGCTGCGCTGGGCCGATGACCGCCTGCTGGTGCTGGTGTTCGGCGACCTGGCACCGGCGGCGGCGCAGCGCCTGGCGAGCCTGGCCCTTCACGCGCCGGTGCGCAGCGTGCAGGTGCTGGCCACCGACGGGCCGGCCCAGGCGCGGGAGGCGGTGCGCGACCCGGCGGGCCACCTGCAGGGTGCCTGCCATGTGTTCGGCCATGCCTGGGCCCTGCTGCGGCCGGACGGCTACCTGGCTGCCACCGGCGAGGCGGTGGACGGCGCGCTGGTGGCCGCCATCGAACGGGCCTGGGGCCTGTCCACCGGAGCCGCACCATGAGGACCACCCCGCACCTGCAGGACGCCGATGCCTTCTACGAACAGCTGCTGGACGCCCACGCCGGGCTGAGCCGGGAGCAGTCCGAGCTGCTCAACGCCCGGCTGATCCTGCTGCTGGCCAACCAGATCGGCGACGCGCGGGTGCTGCAGGAGTGCCTGCAGGCCGCGGGGCTGGAGGCGCCGGGCTGAACGGGTCCGCGCCTAAAATCGGTCCATGACCGAACCATTGCAGCAACCCGGGCTGGAGAGCCTCTCCAAATCCTTCGAACCCGCCGCCATCGAGGCCCAATGGGGCCCCGAATGGGAGCGCCGGCAGTACGCCACGGCCGGGCACCGCGGCTCCGGCCAGGCGCAGGCAGGAGCGCCGTCCTTCGCGATCCAGCTGCCCCCGCCCAATGTCACCGGCACGCTGCACATGGGCCATGCGTTCAACCAGACGATCATGGACTCGCTGACGCGCTACCACCGGATGCGTGGCCACAACACGCTGTGGGTACCGGGCACGGACCACGCCGGCATCGCGACCCAGATCGTCGTCGAGCGCCAACTGCAGGCGCAGGGCGTCAGCCGCCATGCGATGGGCCCCACGCCGGCCGAGGCGCGCAAGAACTTCGTCGCCAAGGTCTGGGAATGGAAGGAAAAGAGCGGCAACACCATCACGACGCAGATGCGGCGCATGGGCGCCAGCGTCGACTGGAGCCGGGAGTACTTCACGATGGACGCCAAGCTGTCCACCGTGGTGACCGACACCTTCGTCAAGCTCTACCAGCAGGGGCTGATCTACCGCGGAAAGCGGCTGGTCAACTGGGACCCGGTGCTGCAGAGCGCCGTCAGCGATCTGGAGGTGGAAAGCACCGAGGCCGACGGCCAGATGCACTACATCTGCTACCCGTTCGCGAACGGCCCGCAGAGGGTCGACGGCGAATTGCGCCAGGGCATGACGATCGCGACGACCCGGCCGGAGACGATGATGGCCGACGGCGCGCTGGCGGTGCACCCGGAGGACACGCGCTACACGCACCTGATCGGCCAGCTGGTCGACCTGCCGCTGTGCAACCGGCGCATCCCGATCATCGCCGACGACTTCGTCGACCGGGCCTTCGGCTCGGGCTGCGTCAAGATCACCGGCGCGCACGACTTCAACGACTACGCCTGCGCGCAGCGCCACCAGCTGCCGCTGATCACGATCTTCACGCTGGACGCCAAGGTCAACGGCAACGGGCCGGCCCCCTACCAGGGCATGGACCGCTTCGAGGCCCGCAAGGCGGTGCTGCGCGACCTGCAGGCCCAGGCGCTGCTGATCGAGAGCAAGCCGCACAAGCTGATGCTGCCGATCTGCGCGCGCACCGGCCAGGTCGTCGAGCCGATGCTGACGGACCAATGGTTCGTCGCCATGAGCAAGGTCGGCACCGGCGAGGCGACCGGCAAGTCGATCGCGCAGAAGGCGATCGATGCGGTGCAGTCCGGCCAGGTGCGCTTCGTGCCGGAGAACTGGGTCAACACCTACAACCAGTGGATGAACAACATCCAGGACTGGTGCATCAGCCGCCAGCTCTGGTGGGGCCACCAGATCCCGGCCTGGTACGGCACCGGTGACGAGCTGTTCGTCGCGCACGACGAGGACGCCGCCCGCGCACAGGCGGCGGCCGCCGGCTACCACGGGCCGCTGCGGCGGGACCCGGACGTGCTGGACACCTGGTATTCGTCGGCGCTGGTGCCGTTCTCGACGATGGGCTGGCCGGACGCCGCCGCGGCCGCGCCCGACGGCACGCGCGACTACGACCTCTACCTGCCCTCCAGCGTGCTGGTGACCGGCTACGACATCATCTTCTTCTGGGTCGCCCGGATGATCATGATGACGACCCACTTCACCGGCCGGGTGCCGTTCCGCGATGTCTACATCCACGGCCTGGTGCGCGACGCGCAGGGCCACAAGATGAGCAAGTCCGAGGGCAATGTGCTGGACCCGGTGGACCTGATCGACGGCATCACGCTCGAGCCGCTGCTGGCCAAGCGCGTCGAGGGCCTGCGCAAGCCGGAAACGGCGCCGCAGGTCCGCAAGAACACCCAGAAGGAGTTCCCGGAGGGCATCCCGGCCTTCGGTGCGGATGCGCTGCGCTTCACGTTCGCCGCGCTCGCCTCGCTCGGGCGCAACATCAACTTCGACACCAAGCGCTGCGAGGGCTACCGCAACTTCTGCAACAAGCTCTGGAACGCGACCCGCTTCGTGCTGATGAACTGCGAGGGCCAGGACTGCGGCCTGCTGGAGCACACCAAGGCAGAATGCGCGCCGGGCGGGCCGGCACACGGCTACCTGCGCTTCAGCCAGGCGGACCGCTGGATCACCTCGGTGCTGCAGCAGGTGGAGGCCGACGTCGCCCGCGGCTTCGAGGAATACCGGCTCGACAACGTGGCCAATGCGATCTACCAGTTCGTCTGGGACGAGTTCTGCGACTGGTACCTGGAGATCGCCAAGGTGCAGATCAACACCGGCACCGACGCCGAGAAGCGCGCCACCCGGCGCACCCTGATCCGCACGCTGGAGACGATCCTGCGGCTGGCGCACCCGGTGATCCCGTTCATCACCGAAGCGCTGTGGCAGAAGGTTGCGCCGGTGGCCGGCCGCGGCGGCCCGTCGGTCAGCGTGGCGGCCTACCCGGTCAGCCAGCCGGAACGCATCGACCCGCAGGCGATCACCCATGTGGCGCGGCTCAAGGCGCTGGTGGATGCCTGCCGGAACCTGCGCGGCGAGATGGGCGTGTCGCCGGCCACCCGGCTGCCGCTGTATGTCGTGGCCACCCAGGCCGGCGAGGCAGATTTCCTGCGCCAGTCGGCTGCCGTGCTGCAGGCGCTGGCGAAGCTCAGCGAGGTGCGGGTGTTCGACGACGAAGCCGCCTGGACGGCGGCGGCGCAGGCCGCACCGGTCGCGGTCGTCGGGGAGGCCCGCGTCTGCCTGCACATGGAAATCGACGTCTCCGCCGAACGGCAGCGCCTGGGCAAGGAGGCCGCGCGGCTGGAGGGGGAGATCGGCAAGGCCAACGGCAAGCTGTCGAACGAGGCCTTCGTGGCCAAGGCGCCGCCGGCGGTGATCGAGCAGGAGCGCAAGCGGGTGGCGGATTTCACCGCCACGCTGGCCCGCGTGCGCGAGCAGCTGGCCCGGCTGGGCTGAGGCGGCGCGGCCTCAGCGCCGGCGCATCAGGTGGATGTACTCGGCACCCACCGCCTGCTGCTCGACCAGCTCATTGCCGGTCTGCTTCGCGAAGGCCTGGAAGTCCCGCACCGAACCGGCGTCGGTCGCCACCACCCGCAGGGTCTGGCCGCTCTGCATCGTGTTGAGTGCCTTCTTGGCCTTGAGGATCGGCAGCGGGCAGTTCAGGCCCCGCGCATCGACTTCGACATCAGCATTCATCGCAATTCCTTCGGTTGGCGGGATTCTATGCTCGGGCCGGGGGGGCTCAGGCCGGGAACACGCCGGTGGACAGGTAGCGGTCGCCGCGATCGCAGACGATGAACACGATCGTGGCGTTGCTCTCGCGGCGGCTGATCTCATGCGCGACCCAGCAGGCACCAGCCGCGGAGATCCCGGCGAAGATGCCCTCCTCGCGCGCCAGCCGCCGGCACATCTGCTCGGCGTCGGTCTGCGACACATAGACCAGTTCGTCGACGCCCCGGGGGTCGTAGATCTTGGGCAGGTACTCGGTGGGCCACTTGCGGATGCCCGGGATGCGGGAGCCCTCGGAGGGCTGCGCGCCGATGACCTTGACGCCGGGGTTCTTCTCCTTCAGGAAGCGCGACACGCCGGTGATCGTGCCGGTCGTGCCCATGGCACTGACGAAGTGCGTGACGCGCCCCTGCGTGTCGGCCCAGATCTCGGGGCCGGTCGTCTCGTAGTGCACGCGCGGGTTGTCCTCGTTGGCGAACTGGTCCAGCACGACGCCCTTGCCGGACTGCTCCATCTGGCCGGCCAGGTCGCGCGCGTACTCCATGCCGCCGCTCTTGGGCGTCAGGATCAGCTCGGCACCGAAGGCCTTCATCGTCTGCACGCGTTCGATGGACAGGTCCTCCGGCATGATCAGCACCATCCGGTAGCCCTTGATCGCCGCCGCCATCGCCAGCGCGATGCCGGTGTTGCCGGAGGTGGCCTCGATCAGCGTGTCACCCGGCTTGATCTGGCCGCGCTCCTGCGCGCGCTGGATCATCGACAGCGCCGGGCGGTCCTTGACCGAGCCGGCCGGGTTGTTGCCCTCCAGCTTGCCAAGCACGACATTGCCGCGCGCACCGGCCTCCTTGGCGCCGATGCGCTGCAAGGCGACCAGCGGCGTGCGCCCGATCGCGTCTTCGATGGTGGGATAGTTCATGGGATGCACTGTGCCATAATTTCCGACCGGTCCCGGGGCGCCCGCCGCCCCCAGCGACAACACATCACCCGCCCGGGTGGCGAAATTGGTAGACGCGGCAGACTCAAAATCTGTTTTCGAAAGAAGTGCCGGTTCGATTCCGGCCCCGGGCACCACAAAAGCAGTCGGAACGCTCCAATGCCTTCCGGCCTTTTTT